>JAQXDW010000009.1 GCA_029251165.1 Myxococcota bacterium | reverse complement strand
GAGAAGTGCTGGTAGTCCTTCAGGCTCCTCCAGCTTCCTCCCCACTTCCAGCCGATCGACGCAAATGCCTCGACGACCGGTCCACCCGCCACAATCATTCCCGGTCGGACGTCTGCCCGGTCCAGGAACGCTGCGCCCTCAGGCGGGAGGATCTTCTGGCCCCGCACATAGGGATTCTCGATGGTGTTGATGTCGACGGCGTGGCCGTAGCTGTGCTGTGAGAAGCTGCTGCTGCCGGTGCTCGCGCGGCAGTTGAATGCCGAGGTGTTGTCGTCGGCCATCGATGCATCGTCAGAGCCGCCGTAGTGGTAGGCCGGTCGCATCTTGCGGATCTCAAATTCAGCTTTGAACAGCGCGGCGAACACCCCGACCAGCGCCTCCGCGTGCTCCGCAGCCACGATCAGCTCCCCCTCGCCCACGCTGCCGTCGAGACGCCAGTGCGACAGCCGCAGCAGCCGGAGGTCGTCGAGCCCCACAGGGCATCCCGCTCGCCAGGTCACCCCGGTCATCGCGGCGCGCATGTCTGACGGGATCAGCTCAACGGTGCCAGAGAACACCGGCACCGCCGGCTCCAAGAGAACAGGAGGCGGTGCCGGTGCCGGGGCCGGTGCCGGTGCCGGAGCCGGTGCAGGCTCCAGCGCCGGTGGTTTTGCGCTTGGCTCAGCGCAGGCAAGCAGCCACATCATCCACACACATCCCTCCCGATCACTCCGCAGCGGTACCACAGTTCCAGCCTCCGATCAGCACATCCAGCGCGACCGCCCGCCGACTCGGGGAGCGCGCAGGGACGGTCGCGTCTCCCAAGGAGCGCGAAGGCCGTCCACCCCGACCGGGACTGTGCACAGAAGACAAGCCCGCAGCAGATCCGGCTCAAGAATCAGTGTGACTCTGCCTTGGCCGTGACAAAGTACACGACGTTCTCAGCCCACCCTGAGGTGCTGGGTACAATTGAAACAGATTGGTCAACTCCACTCCGTTCACCTGGAGTCGCCCATGCCGCGACCTGTACGCTGGCGAGGAACCATGGGGAGGGAGAGAATGAGAAGCCAGATTCTTGCTGGGCTGCTGGTCAGTCTGACACTGGGCTGTGACCCAAAGTCAGATGACGGGAGCGAAAACCGGCCGTCGCCCGACACCAACACCGTGACCGATACAGCGGACACGACCGACACGACCGACACGACCGACGACCCGAATGCTGACGACGACGGCGACGGCCTGACCAACGCCGAGGAAGACTTCTACGGCACCGACCCGGACGCCTCCGACTCCGATGGCGACGGCTACAGCGACGGCGACGAGGTCAACACACACGACACCAACCCAGCCTATGCGTACAGCCATCCCTACACCGGGAACTACAGCGTCGGCTGGTGTGAGACACCGCCTGCCCCCACCGGTCCGAGCGGATCCGGAGACTATGGCCCGCTCTACCAGGTCGGCGACGTCGCCTCCAACTTCACCCTCTCCGATCAGCACGGTGAGTCGGTCGACCTCTACTCCTTCTGTGGTCAGTACATCATGATCGCGTTCGGTGCGTTCTGGTGACCCTCCTGTCAGTCTCTCGCCCGTGAGGCGGAGAGCAACATGGCAACGTACGAGTCAGATGGCTTCCAGTCCATCGAGATCCTCATCGAGAACAACTACGGCTCCGCGCCGAGCCAGGCCGAGCTGGGTCAGTGGGCAAACACCGCGGGACTGCAGACCGTCCCGGTCCTCAACGACGGGTCCTACACCAACTGGGTGCAGTACGAGAAGGACTTCTACATTCCCACAACCGTCTTCATCGGTCCCGACATGACCGTGCTGTCCGTCGATGAGGGAATCTCGAATCCTGGCTACTTCATCCCCTGATCGTTCGCGCTGCTGGAGGGGAGAGCCTCCAGCAGCGCTGCCAGCGGCATCGGTCGGGCGAACCGGTAGCCCTGCCCCAGCTGGCAGCCCATTGTCCGCAAGAGCTCGGCCTGGGCGGCGGTCTCGATGCCCTCGGCCACCACGGTCATCCCCATCGTCGCAGCCATGCCGATGATCGCGGCGATGATCGACGTCGCCCGATGCCCTCCATCGAGCGCCATCACAAATGATCGATCGATCTTCAGGATGCTGACCGACAGCCGCAGCAGGTAGGAGAGGCTGGAGTAGCCGGTGCCGAAGTCATCGAGCACCACCGGATAGCCCCGTGCCTGGCAGGCCGTGATCCAGGGCACCGCAGACTCGGTATGCAGCACGATTCCCTCGGTGACCTCCAGCTTGAGTCGCCCCTTGACCGCTCCAGACTGCGCGATGAGCTGATCGATGTAGTCGAGGATCTCCAGGCGACCGATCTCCTGTCCAGAGAGGTTGACGGTCATGAACAACGGCTCGGGAAGCCACTCGAGATCGTGGATGGCCTGCCTGAGCACCCACCGGTCGATGGCGATGATGAGGTTGGTCTCCTCGGCAAGGTTGATGATCTCTTGGGGATTGACATGACCGAGGACGGGGTGATTCCACCGAAGCAAGGCCTCCACCCCGACAGTCTCGCCGGTGTTCAGGTCAACGACCGGCTGGTAAAAGAGCTCGAAGGCGTCGACGGCCAGGGCATGCTGAAGCGCGGACTCCATTCGCATCTTCGCGATGGCGCGCAGTCCGCTGCTGGAGCGGTTGAAGTTGCTGCTCGGGCGGGCGCGTCGGAGGCGATCCAGCAGCATGTTGACAATCAGGCGGACCACCGGCTCGGTGTTCTCAATGCGCCGGAGGAGCGGGTCGTCGGTCACCACAGTGAGTATGGTCTCGCCGATGGCAGTGGCGCTGGCGGCTCGGGGAATTCCCTCCAGGATGGTCAGCGCACCAAACAGCTCGCCCTCCTCCAGCAGCGCCAGGACCAGCCGCTCACCCGGCGCGCCCGTCCAGATCTCAACCGCTCCTTTTTCAATGATGAACGCGGACTCTGCCTCATCCCCTTCCAAGAAGATGCTCTGGCCGCTCTCGTAGCGACGTGTGCTGCCGGCAGTTCGAATCGCCTGAAGTGCGGCAGACATGCTCTTCTCAGAAGCCAAGCGAAGATCCCTTCGTGCTAAAATTTCGACTGCTCAACGGTAACTCTAAAGCGCTCCGCTTGAGGAAGGCTCGTGAGCCGGCGCGCAAGCCCCATGGGGTATCATCAGGCCTGATCGCCCGAGCCGGGCACCTCATCATAAAAACAGCGGAGCACTCATGGGGATCCTGGAGGGACGGGTCGTCCTGATTACCGACACCGGTACCAACATCGGCTACAACCTGGCCCTGGCCATCTCGGCGGCTGGCGCTCGAGTCGTCGTAAATGACAAGACCAACGCAGGAACCGTTCGGGCTGCTGCTGATGCACTGGTCAACACCATCAAGCGACGGGGCGGCGCTGGTGCGCTGCCGGCGTATGGCGGCTTCAAGAACATCCGGGACTGCATACAGATGGTCGGCGTCGCGCCGGATCGCTGGGACTGGGTCAGCGGTATCGTGCACATCGGTCCGGGAGCTGACGACCTGCGCCTGCTGCTTCGCGCCGCTCAGCCGACGATGTCGCAGTGGGGCGGCATGCTCGTCTCCGTCAATGCTGATGCCGCCACCGCTGAAGTGGTCACCGAGCAGGCAGCCTCTCTCTCTGGAGACCGGATCACCCTCAACGCAGTGCGCCAAGGAGAAGACGACATCACCTCGATGGTCTGCTATCTGCTGAGCCACCACTCCAGCGGCGTCTCCGGCACAGTGGTCAGTGCTGCTCCAGATCACACCGCCAAGGAGATCGCCGCGAGCTTCGATGAGATCGTCGCTGCCCAGGCAGCGCCCGCGGCAAAGGCAGCGCCCGCGGCAAAGGCAGAACCCGCGGCAAAGGCAGAACCCGCAGCGCCCGCGGCAAAGGCGAAGCCCGCGGCAAAGGCGAAGCCCACTGCAAAGGCAAAGTCTCCCCGGAAGGGCTCCTCAAAGGGCCGCACCCGGAAGTCTCGAAAGTCTTGAGCCGCTCTGTGTGCCCATCGACTGCGGGCTTCGGTGTTACACAATGCAAGCTGAGGAGACACCATGATCCTGCTGATGCTGATCCTGGGCTGCGACACCGAGCCTGCCGAGCCCCAAGTAGAGTTGGCTCAGCCGACGCCTCCGGCAGCATCGCCTCAGGCTCGTCCCACTGATGTCCCTCCGGAGCTGCCCTCCACTCCGCTCTCACCGACGCTTCAAGCGATCGCTGATCAGCTCGTTGCCAGAGACAACGAGGGGGCTCGGACCGCGCTGGATGCATGGCTCGTCGAGCACCCAGACGACGCGGATGCCCTCTACCTGCGCGGCGAGAGCTTCATGACCGAGCTGAGTTGGGAGGAGGCCGACGCTGAATTTACCAAGGCCATCGCCGCCCGGCCCGACTTTGCAGATGCCCGGAAGCGACAGCTCGGCGCCCTGATCGGGCAGCGGAAGTGCGGAGCAGTCATCGAGAGCATCGGCCTCTACCAAGAGCTTCGCCCTGAAGATCCCGAGCCCCTGGTGATGCGCAGCTTCTGTCGCGGCGCTCAGGGCGACCACGAGGGCGCGCTGGCGGATGTCGTGGCGGCCTGCGAGGGTGGCTACGACGAAGCCTGTCTGCTCGTCCCACGGCTGGAGGGTCGGCTGGCGTGGTCCCAGAAGAAGAAAGAGACCGAGCCGGCCAAGTCCAGCACCGTGATCGAAGATGCACTGGCGCTCCCGAAGCCTGGGACTCCGCCGCAGTGAGTGCGCTGGCATGCTCCTGACCGCGCTGCTGCTCGGCTGCATGGACAAGACGCCGGCTCCGCCGCCACCCCCGCCACCGTCCCCACCCGTCGCAGCCTCGCCCCTGCGGCCATCAATCTCACCAGATGACGTGACCGTGGAGATCATCGCGCCGGATGCGCTCGCAGCGCTGGAGGCTGGCGGGCTCGGACTCGCTGCCGTTCTCGGCGCTCCAGAGCCCCCCGAGCGACCCACGACAGCCTGGATGGCCGAACACAGCACGCACTACCAGCAGCTCGCTGCCGGCTGGGGCGACGAAGCCGTGGCGCTGGCTGCCCGGCTCGACCGGGATCTCGTCGTCGATCACCGAGCAGCAACCCGGTGGCCAGCCAGCAACGTCGGGCGTCGGCTCGACCCCCGCTGGTTCACCTCAGACACGTCGTTCTTTCAGCTCATCGGGGTCATCAACCGACTCGACCGGCGGGAATTCGTGGGCGGCTGCGGCGAGGTGAGGCTGCTGTATCGGCTGGCCTACCAGATCGAGACAGGGGCCGAGATGATCGGCTCTCGGCTGCCAGTGACGGTCAACGCCGTGCTGTCGTGGCCGGAAGAAGACGGCTGCCACGCTGCGGCGCAGTGGTGGTCCTCTGAGCCGGACGATCGGCTGGAGAAGCTGCGGGTACTGCCGCTGAAGCAGGTCGAGCTGAATGCCCAGATCGTGCGCTTTCCCTCTGGCGTGGAGACCACGTTTGCAGGCCAGGCCCTCTACCTCCTCAAGGTCTACGCCGAGCAGGACGGCGCGATGGTCGCCCGCCCCCTGGAGAACACCCCCGATGTTGCTCGCATCCGCGCCGACCCCGCGCTCCAGGCGGAGCTGCTGGAGGCCATCCTCGACAACCTCGATGGCATCGGAGACGGGGTCTACCAGCTCCCCGAGCACCTGCTGGCAACCACCGCGCTGTCCTGGTCCACCCTCGGGATCAACCGCAGCGCCAACAAGCCGCTCGATGCCCTGCTGGAGGTCTCCGATCTTCCTGTCGCGGGGTACCCCGACACCCTCGGCTCGGCCGCAGAGGTCATCGAGCGACTCAACGCCGGCACCTGCATGGGCTGCCACCAGGCCGCCTCGACCGCCGGCTTCCACTTCCTCGGCGAAGACGATCTCGCCGTCTCTGGAGTCACCAACCGCCTCCAGCTCCCCTTCTCCGAGCACTACCACCGAGAGCGGGATCGCCGACGGGCCTACGTCGCAGCGCTGGGCAGCGGTCGTGCACCGGATCGCCACCGTCCTCACCCGCTCGCACCGGCCCCGAGCGCCGAAGGCATCCCAGACGTCGGCTCCAACGCGACCTGCGTCCCGCCGGCAAGCTGGGACCTCCTGGCAGCCCCATGGGGCTGCGCACAGGACGGCGAGGTCTGCACGGTGGTCGCCGCAGATGCATCTTCTGCCGTTGAATTCGGCCAGTGCGTTCCGGAATCCGTCGCCGGGCTGTCCGCAGGAATGACCTGTCGCGCGGGGACCATCACCGCTGCCGAGCGTGTCGACGTCCCGTTCAACCTCCACGCCTACCGCGACACCTTCTCCAGCACCCAGCTCTACGGGCTCGCAGAGGACAAGCGGTTCACGACCGACAGCCTCAACTGCCGACCGACCGTCATCGGAGTGCCCCTCGGCCGGGCCTATCGCCGCTGCACCACCGAGGAGCGGGCCCTCACCGACGCCACGACGTCACCTGACATCTGCGCGGTTGTCGGCGGCAGCAAGTTTGATCAGTGCGTGGAGGGCGACTTTCACCGCTGCCTGTCGGGCATCGTGGGCCGCGGCATGGTCGACAGCTGCAGCATCGATCGGTTCTGTCGAGAGGACTACATCTGCCAGGCCCTCCCCCACCAGCTCTCCAGCGTGCCTGACGAGGCCGGGAAGGCCGTCGAAGACGCCGGAGTGGGCTTCTGCACACCGACCTATTTTCTCTTCCAGCTTCGTCTAGACGGGCACCCCACGCCGTGAGACGAGGACGCGCTCCTGCCCCTCTACAGCATGCAGCGACACGTCGTGAGTCCATAAGACACCCTGTCGTCGTGCAGGAGTGCTGATCAGGCGGCTATTGTAGAGAGCCGCACTGGAGCCGAGATGTCCGCCGTTCTGCTTGTGCTCACTGCCTGCCGTCCCCCCGACGAGCGTCCAATGCTGGCGGCAGTCAAGGCGCGAATCACGACCTCCGAAGAAGCCGGATTCACCGCTTCAGACAACGCCTATGGCGACCAGTTCGGCTACGCTGTAGCGGTCGCTGGGGACCTCAACGGCGACGGCTATGACGATGTCATCGTCGGTGCTTACCTCGACGATGACGGTGGTTCCTCCGCCGGATCCGCCTACATCTACTACGGAGCCGCCTCCGGCATCGACACCACCACCGAGGACAAGCTCGTCGCCAGCGATGATGCCTCATTCGACTTCTTCGGCTGGGCGGTCTCCCGGGCCGGGGATGTCGATGGAGACGGCTACGACGATGTCATCGTTGGTGCCTATGCCGACGACGACAGCGGCTCCTACTCCGGCTCCGCCTACGTCTACTTCGGCTCCTCCGCCGGCATCTCGACCGCCTCAGAGGAGAAACTCACCGCCTCAGATGGCAACACCAACGACCACTATGGCTACGCCGTGAGCGCGGCTGGAGATGTCGATGGAGACGGCTACGACGATGTCATCGTCGGCGCATATGGCGACGACGACGCCGGCGCGACCTCCGGCTCTGCCTACGTCTACTACGGCACCGCGACCGGCATCTCGACCGCCTCAGAGGACAAGCTCGTCGCCAGCGACGGCGCCTCGTACGCCTACCTCGGCGCCACCGTCTCCGGGGCTGGAGATGTCGATGGAGACGGCTACAGCGATGTCATCATCGGCGCCTACGGAGACGCAGATGGTGGCTACAATGCCGGCGCGGCCTACGTCTACCGGGGCTCCTCTGCCGGAGTCTCGGCGACCTCAGAGGAGAAGCTCACGGCAGCCTCCGGCTCCGGATCCGACCGCATGGGTTCATCCGTCGCCGGGGCTGGAGACGTCAACGGAGACGGCTACGACGATGTCATCGTCGGCGCGCCGACCACCGGAGGTCACGGCAGCGCCTACCTCTACCAGGGCTCCTCCGCCGGCATCGATTCCACCACCGAAGAAGAACTGACCGCCAGCGACGCTGCGAGCAGCGACTACTACGGCATCGCGGTCTCCTCCGCTGGAGACATCGACGGCGACGGCTACGACGACGTCGTCATCGGTGCCTACCTCGAGGACACCAGCGGCAAGACCGACCTCGGCGCGGCGTATGTCTACTACGGCGCGACCTCCGGGATGCAGGACGAGGACAAGCTCTCCGCCAGCGACGGCGGCACCTCCGATCAGCTCGGTCGCGCAGTCTCTGGCGGCGGGGACTTCGACGGAGACGGCTTCGGCGACCTCATCATCGGTGCTCCCGGTGACGACCCCAGCGGCTCCTCCTCGGGCTCGGTCTACGTCTTTGTCGGCGCTGGGACCGACGCTGACGGCGACGGCTACGCCGCAGAGGACGACTGCGACGACACCGACGCCGCGATCAACCCCGACGCCGAGGAGGTCTGCGACGGCATCGACAACGACTGCGACGGAGACGTCGACACCGACGCCACCGACCAGGAGACCTTCTACGACGACACCGACGGCGACGGCTACGGCGACACCAGCAGCACCACCACCGCGTGCTCCCAGCCCTCCGGGGCCGTCTCTGACGACACCGACTGCGATGACGCCGACGCCAGCATCCACCCCGGAGCGACCGAGATCTGTGATGGCGCGGACAACGACTGCGACGGCAGCGTCGACGAAGGCTCCGCCGGCACGACCACCTACTATGCCGACGACGACGCCGACGGCTTCGGCGATGCCGACGACACCACCGAGGACTGCGGCGCGCCCTCTGGCTACGTCAGCAACGACGCCGACTGCGACGACACCGACGCCGCGATCAACCCCGACGCCGAGGAGGTCTGCGACGGCGAGGACAACGACTGCGACGGTGACATCGACACCGACGCCACCGATCGCACGACCTGGTACGCTGACGACGACGCCGACGGCTTCGGCGATGCCAGCGATGATACCGAGGACTGCGGCGCTCCTTCTGGCTACGTCAGCGACAGCGACGACTGCGACGACACCGACCCGGCGGTGAATCCAGACGCCGAGGAGGTCTGCGACGGCATCGACAACGACTGCGACGGGAGCATCGACACCGACGCCACCGATCGCATGACCTGGTACGCTGACGACGACGCCGACGGCTTCGGCGATGCCAGCGCTGCCACCGAGGACTGCTCAGCACCCACCGGCCACCAGTCCGACAGCAGCGACTGCGATGACACTGACGCTGACGTCTACCCAGGAGCAGACGAGACCCCCTACGACGGCGTCGACCAGGACTGCGACGGCGACGACCTCACCGACATCGACGGAGACGGCTACGATGGCCTCGACGGCGGCGGGACCGACTGCGACGACACCGACGCTGCCACCAACCCGGGCGCCGCTGAGTCCGCAGATGGTGTCGACGAGGACTGCGACGGCACCGTCGATGAAGGCACCCGCCAGTACGATGATGACGGCGACGGCTACACCGAGGATGGTGGAGACTGCGACGACAGCGACCCGCTCGTGCGTCCGGGAGCCGCAGAGACCTCGGATGGTGTCGACGAGGACTGCGACGGCACCGTCGACGAGGGCACCACAGCCTACGACGACGACGGCGATGGCTTCAGCGAAGACGACGGCGACTGCAACGACGACAGCCCGCTCGTCAGCCCAGGCACCTCAGAGACCGACGGCAACGGCATCGACGATGACTGCGACGGCACCGTCGACAGCGGGCGCTTCGATCCCGACGGCGATGGGTACCTCGAGGACGCCGGCGACTGCGACGACGACGACCCCACGATCCACCCCGGCGCAGCAGAGACCGCCGACGGCATCGATGAAGACTGCGACGGCCTCGTCGATGAGGGGACCATCGCCTACGACGACGACGGTGATGGGCTGAGCGAGGAACAAGGAGACTGCAACGACGCCGACGCAGACATCGGTCCCGACGCCCCGGAGCTGGCCGACAACGGCATCGACGATGACTGCGACGGCACCGTCGATGAGCACTCCGACCAGTCCGACGACGACGGTGACGGCTGGACCGAGTGGGCGGGCGACTGCGACGATGCAGACAGCACCATCTACCCGGACGCCGACGAGCTCGACGACGGCTTTGACAACGACTGCGACGATGACATCGACGAGGGCTTCGGCAGCTTCGACAACGACACCGACGGCTACTCCGCCGACGACGGCGACTGCGACGACGCCGACTTCTGGACCTACCCTGGTGCCTACGAATTCTGCGACGGCGTGGACAACAATTGCAGCGGAGCGGTCGATGAGGGCTGCGACGGCGAGGAGGAAGAAGAGATGCTCACGCCCGACAAGAGCGGCTGCGCGACCACCTCAGCTCCTGGCGGTCTGTGGCTGCTGGCGGCGAGCCTGGTGCTGCTCCGCCGACGTCGGTGGCTGCCGATGCTCGCTCTCCTGGCGACCGGCTGCTCGTTTGACAGCACGGTACAGAGCAGCTCTCGCAGCCTCCTCATCGACGAGGCGCTGATCGATCTCGGCGTCGTGGCGGTGGGCGTGAGCCAGACCATCGAGGTCGGGCTGATCAGCGTGGGTGCCGGCACGGTCAACATCAGCGGCGTCGAGGTGGGCGCGGATCCTGCCGCGGCATTCACCGTCGACGACTGGCCCGATCAGCTCGTCAGCGGTGAGCAGGGCGCGCTGGTGTTCACCTTCACCCCTGCCGAGGTCGGCCCGCACCGCGCAGAGTTCGTCCTGGCGTCCGATGCCAGCGAGGCGTCTCAGGCGATCTACTTCCGTGCACAGGCCGCCGAGAGCCGCGTCCAGGTCTGGCCGGCTCGGATCGACTTCGGCGCGGTCGAGGGCAGCAGCGTCACCGAGCTGCTCACCATCCGAAACACGGGCACGCTGGAGCTGCCCCTGAGCCAGACCCTCGACGGAGACGCAGCGTTCACCACCGACGGCACCATCGAGAGCATCCGCCCCGACGAAGAGCGTCAGCTCACTGTGCGGTTCACGCCTGAGGACACCGTGGCCGCTGACGGCACCCTCATCCTCCGCTTCTCCGAGGGCGCAACAGAGGTGGCCGTCGACCTGCTCGGCAACGACTGCACCGGCGGTACCCCGGCGCTCTATGACGTCGACGGAGATGGCTTCACCTCCTGCACCGGCGACTGCGACGACACCGATCCCAGCGTCCGGCCCGGTGCGGAAGAAACCGCCGACGGCATCGACGAGAACTGCGACGGCACCGTCGACGAGGGCACCACAGCCTACGACGACGACGGCGATGGCTTCAGCGAAGACGACGGCGACTGCAACGACGACGACGACGCGGTCGGCCCCGGGGCCTCAGAGACCGACAACAACGGCATCGACGATGACTGCGACGGTGTGGTTGACCTCGGCAGCGAGGATCCCGACGGTGACGGCTACACCGCGCTCGGCGGAGACTGCGACGGGCAAGACGGCGACGTGCACCCCGGCGCAGAGGAGACCGCGGATGGTGTCGACGAGGACTGCGACGGCACCATCGACGAGGGCACCACAGCCTACGACGACGACGGCGACGGCTTCAGCGAGGAGAGCGGTGACTGCGACGACACCGACGCTGCCATCTCTCCAGCAGCAGCAGAGCTTGAAGACTGGCGCGACAACGACTGCGATGGCGTGGTGGATGAGGGAACCGACCACTACGACGACGATGGCGACGGCTTCACCGAGGACGGCGGAGACTGTGACGACACCGACGCAGACGTCAGCCCTGCACAGCTTGAGATCGCTGGTGACAGCCTGGACAACGACTGCGACGGCTCGACGGATTAGGCGGCAGGCGGAGATCCCCCTCAGTCCTGCCGGCGAGCCTCAGAGGGAAGCAGTGGTATCATCGCGGCAGTCTCCATGTGAGCAGGCGTGGTGCTCCAAAAACCACGTGCTCGGCTCATCTCCGTATATGTCATCGCGGCTCCACCAGCTCAACCCAGAGGTCTCTCGTGAAACGCTCCACATTCCCCCCATCTCTCTACGGGATGCTTCTACTCCTGGGCTTGATGTCTGGGCTCTGGGCTCCCATCGCCCTCGCCCAAGATGCTCCGGCTGAAGTCACCGTTGAGGAGACCGTGGAGGAAGACGGGACCACCGTGGAAGAAGACGGGGCCACCGCAGAAGAGGACGGGGCCACCGCAGCGGTGCTGGCAGATGCCGCGCCTGAGGAGGCGGAGTCCCCCTGGTCGACCGGCCTGATCACCTCCATGAGCGCGCTGCTCATCGGCGGCTTCTCTGCGGTGCTGGGCATCTGGGTCGACCGCGACAAGAGCCGCCCGCTCGCCTTCGCGGTGGTCATGTCCATCCTGATCACCACCGCAATCAGCGTCGGGGCCACCCAGAGCTACCTCGACGCAGTCGACGCCATCCAGCAGAAAGAAGACCTCAACCGCATGCTCAGCATGGTCGGAGAGATCGCAGAGTCTTCTGGAGATGAGAGCCTCATCGCGCTCCTCAAGTCTGAGGGCGGCCCGGAGGTCACCATCACTCCTCAGGCTGAGCCCGTCGCGGAGCCCGCCGTGCCCGCAGAGAACGCCGCTGTGGGTGAGCCCGCAGAGCCCGCCAACGCTGACGTCAACCCGTAAGCCCCAGCAGAAGAGGACAGAGCAATGGATATTGGAATGATCGTCACCTTCGCTGGAGTCGTCGTGGCCGCCCTCGCAGGTGTGCTCGGGGTGTGGATGGAGCGCGACCGCGAGGCGCCTCCCAAGTGGGCCTGGGTGTTCTCTGCCATCATCCTGGTGGCCATGTTCATCGAGATGGGACACTCCATCGCTCAGGCATCTGAGGATGCCGCGACGGAAGAGTCCATGGCCCGCGTGCTGGAGCAGCTCGCAGACATCGCCGCCAGCGGAGACAACCCGGCACTGGAGCAGTTCGTCGGCGCCGAGCTCGCCATTCAGGCACGCGCCAACCCGGGCGTCATGAATCGCCTGGAGAAGAAGGTCGAGGCCAAGGGCGGAGACGTCACCAACCTCCGCAAGACCGCCGCTGCCAGCCGCCGCCAGGCTGCCGGACTGCCCGCCAGTCGTCCAGGGCGCGCGGGGGCCACCAGCCGCAGCAAGGCCGGGGCCGCCGGGAAATCTGGTCGTTCCAGCAAGGCCACTGGGGCCAGCGCCGGTCCGGCCTCTCGCATCAGCGGTGGCGTCGGCGGCGCACGCTCACCAGCCTCCGTCGGGGCCGGCAGCAAGGCCGGCAGCAAGGCCGCGACCTCCAGCGACGCCGGCAGCAAGAGCACCGACACCGTCGAGAGCCGCTCCACAGGCTCGTCCAGCAGCCGCAGCTCGTCCTCGGGCTCGTCCAGCAGCCGGGGCAAGAGCGGCGGGAGTGGTCGAAAGACGCCGTGATGGCAGCGCAGGGGCTTAGTGCAGGGGGTTAGCCTGCAGAGTCTCGGCCCCCTGGCAGCCCCGATGAGGTCGGGCGTGGACAGCACCCCACGCCCCCTCCTCCGCCAGCCATTCAGGCGACCAGGACGCCGATGCACACGGGCTCACTCGACGACGAGCTGAATCTCGACGTCGGTGTGGTAGCCAGAGCTGGAGCGCTCGACCTCAGAGTCTCCAAACGCCAGCCCCTCAAGCGCCGGCAGCTCAAACTCCAGCGCACCCAGCGCCAGGAGGAGCAGCTCGATGGGCAGCATCTCTTCAATCAGCGCCGTCAGGGCTTCGTTGGAGGAGCCCCAGTCGCTCTCTCGGACCGCCATGAACAGCTCGGGCTTGCCGAGGTCGAGGGCGATCGTGCTGCCGTCGAGGGACAGCTCAAGGTCCACGAAGGCCGCGACATCCATCACGACCCGCTCGCCCAGCTCGCCGCCGGGGGTCTCCAGGGTCACCGACAGCTCGCCGATCTGGACCTGAAGCCCGCCGGCGCTCTCCACGATGATCGGGGGAAGATCTGCGGCGACGGTGACCGTGCCCTGCTCCGCGTGCAGCAGCGTCAGCATCGCCGGCTCCAAGCTGCCGTCGTCGGTCGAGAGGGTGAGGTTGAGCATTCCGCCCCGCCAGACCTCGAACAGCATCCGGTTGAGCAGCTCGTCGGAGAGCACCATCGCGAGGTCTGCGCCCCGATCGATGCTCGGGGTGCCCTCGCCGCTGGCCATGTAGCCCTGGTAGACTTGGGTGCCGACGGTGGGCACGTCGACGTCAACGTCGACCGCGATCTCGACCCCGTCGTCGTCGACATCGGCATCCGCGAAGGTGGCCGCGACGGAGACGGTGGTGCCCATCAGCTCGGTGTCGAAGCTGAAGTCCAGTGCCTCGAGCTGCTCATCGAGGAGCTCGGGAACCATCTCCTCCATCTGCTCGACGAGGGTGTCCTGGATGGTGGTCTGGATGGTCTCGATGAACAAGTAGTCCTCGACAAACGAGGGCAGCAGTGAGGTGTCGTAGGCGAAGCCCCGGAGCTCGACGACCGGATCGATCAGCTCGACGGTCAGGGTGCCGCCCTCCGCGCCGATGGCGAGGTAGGCCGTGATGACCGCATCGTCTGCGGTCATCTGGATGTCCTGGGAGAAGTCAAAGGTGACCGCCTCGCCCTCCGCATACAGATCGACCACCAGGTCAGGCAGCACAACCTCCAGCGCGATCATCTGGTCGGGCGTCGCGGTGATCGCTGCGGCACCGAAGTCCATCTCGATGAGGTCCACGGCGATCCAGTTCCAGTCCTCGGGCTGGCCGTACTCATAGATGGGGTTGATCTCCTCCCCCAGCTCCTTGTTGAGGCTCTCGGCGGTGACCATGCCCTCGACCATGTCGGCCATCTCGTTGATGCCGCCCTGGTTGAGGCGCAGCTGGATGCCGTCCTCGACCGCATCACCTGGATCCGCGTACTCGCCCGCCAGCACGGAGCGACGCTCGCTGATGGTGTCCCCGTCGGGCTCGAGGCCCTGCACATCGAGGACGTTGACGCCGCGCTCCAGGGTGACGGTGCCAGAGTAGCTGCCGGAGGCATCGAGGGCGGCAGGCGCTCCGTTGATCGTCACCGCGTCGATGTTGTCGACCAGGCCGGTCACCGCGACGGCCCCCTCAGGCAGCCAGGCCCCCTCAGCGGGCGTGTCAATGGTGAGAGAAGAGGGGTCGTCGTAGACGACCGGGGCCTCGTCTTCGTCTTTGTTGCAGCCGCCGCAGCCCGTCAGGAGCAGCAGCGCGGAGGTGGTGGCAAGGTTGCGCATGGTGGGTCTCCGTCCCTGAGCTGCGGCTGTCATCAGGCCGTCCGAGGTCAGGCTCTCATTATGTCTACCCGGCTCATCGTGGTGTGACAGGCCCGTGATAAGGCCCGGCAGGGTTCCACTCTTCGGGAGAGAGCACTTGAGACCCCTGCTCTACCGAACATCCAGAGCACTCACCCGCGTCGGCGGGCTCGTCTGGCTCGCGCTCCAGTGGGCCGGCACCCCGTCGCCGTCGAGGTCCTGCCAGCCATGAACCGTGAAGCCGCTGCCGTCTGCGGCGACCTCGATCTGGAAGCTTCCTCGAACCGGCTCGCCCGGCGCCCAGCCGAGGCGATCCAGCGCGCTGCGCTCCAACCAAGAGACCGGATCCGGAGTCAGCTCTGCGAGCGAACGCGGCCCGATCGGAACCGGGACGTACTCACCAAACGCTGCGTGGTAGGCGATCTCTACAGTCATCAGCGCCCAGACATGGTCCACAGTCCGGCCCTCAAGTTCAGCCTGTGCCAGCGCGGCAATGAGCTCCTCAAGGTCCGCACGGCTGCGCGGAGTGGTGCGGCTCAGCGGGACCATCTCTTCTCGGCCAGAGTCATGCTCCAGGACGAGGCGCGCGCGGTCTCTCGCATCCAGAGAGACGCGAAAGGTCGCCCTGGAGGGGGCTCCCTCTGGGAGACGAAACGAGACCACCCCTTCGGGCTCGCGGGCGGGCGCGAGGGCCACCCAGGCGGCCTCATCGTCCGACTGCACCACCCAGACCGCCGGGCTGCTCTCCGATCCCTCGATGCCGATGAAGAGTCCCATCTGCGCACTGGACCAGCCCCCATCGAGCGCCGGCAGACGGACGGCATGATGCGCACAAGAGAGGAGCGAGAGCAGAGCAATCATCGTCATTCACCCTGATGGTGTTCGAGGTGACCGCGCCCAGCTCGCATGTGCCGAATGCTGATGACGGCGAACAGGCAGTAGGCACCGGAGAAGAACAGCGGCACCACCGGCAGCAGTCCGGGCAGCACCGCTGCATACGCCCACAGCGCCATGACGCCGGTGCTCACGCAGCCGATCAGGACAAGCGGGGCCAGCCGGAGGCGCTCGATGAAGACTCCGCTCCTTCGGTCCGGGCGGATGTGCAGCGTGCCTGAGCAGACGATGCCCATCCCTCGGAGCGCCTGGACGCCGAGAGAATCCCTGAAGCCGAAGCGGCTCCGTCCCGACCAGTACCCGATGGTGTGCTCGTCCAGCCAGACTCCGCTGATGCCGTGCGCCGCTGTCGTGAGAGCGCAGCCTGGCGGCAGGGGAGCGCGCAGATTGATCGCACCGCTGCCGATCGGAAGCCCGAGCCGGTGAACCAGAACGCTGCCGCCCACCAGCCCTGCGCCGTCCGCGATCAGGACGAGGATCGGGATCATCAGCAGGATCGTGAGGGGGGTGGTGAGGATCGGATCCATGCGCAACCCTATCGCAACCCGGTCAGAAGCTGACGGCAGCCTGCTCTGTACCCCGGTCGCCGCGTTACCCTGACCGGGTGACTGCCCCCCTACGATTCCTCCAGGTCGCCAGTCGATACCAAGTCCAGCTCGGCTGGCTGCGGGTGATCGCACAGACCATCGGCGATGGCCGCATGGGCATTGAGGGTCTCGCAGAGGTCCTGCTCTCACACCGAGAGCAGTTCAACGGCTGGTGGGAGCAGACCCACTTAGAGGGTCCTGCACGGGGCATCGCGCAGCCCGCAACCGCCAACCGAGCGGCACGAATCGGGGTGACCTATGGCATCCACGATCCAGACAGCGGCCGGCTCACGGCGCTGGGTCAGGTGCTTCGGCACGCTGCGCCCTGGGGTCCCAGCGACTCCCCGCTCGCCTGGCAAGGCGGGGCGAGGTGGCTGGGGCTGTGGCTGACGATGTCCGCTGCCGGCGATGTCCTGCTGCGGGCGCTGCGGACCTGGCCAGAGGCGGGACTGGATGCCGAGGATGCGCCCGGCTTCCTTGCCGACACGCTCCGTGATCTCGCCCAGCATGCAGACGCAGATGCCCGAAAGCAGCTGCTCGACCAGGCGGGCAGGGCGTCCGGGAAGCTCCGCTTCTCAAGGAACTTCCTTATTTATCCCTACTTAGAACCCCTCCGAGACCTCGGCTATCTGCGGACAGCGGGCCGGGCCGGCGGCTACGAATTGACCGAGACCGGCACGCGCCTCCAGGCCGCACTCCGAGACGAGCGGGATGCCGCAAGCTGGCTCCAGGATGGCCTCCACGGCGCCTACCTCACCGCCGCGGGTCTCCAGACCCGCGACGCCGTCCCGCCCGCTGCCATCGCCGGCACCCTCACCCATCTCCCAGCCTCCCTCGGCGGTCCAGAGGGGGCGGATGTTCTCCCGATTCTCCTGCTGACCCAGGCTGCCCTCGCCGAGCCCGAGGCCGCTGCTGCTGCGCTGGAGTGTGCCGAGGGCCACACGATGCTGCGCCGGGCAGCGGGTCGCTCCAGCGGCCAGCTCCAGCTCGTCGATGACCGACTCCAGTGGACCACCCTGAGCCCTGACCTCTGGAGCGCTCCTCCGACCGAGAACATGCCTCCAGCGCCCGCGCCTCCAGCGCCCGTGCCTCCAGCGCAGCTCACCCCGCGCACCTCGCTCAGCACCCGGGCATGGCTCCAGGCAACCGCTGCGCTGCTCCAGAAGCCGACTCCCGGCGGGCCGCTGTGCTGGGGCGGACCACGGGCCGCACTCGCCGCGCTCCGTCATCGCCTGGAGGCTGGTCTTCCCCGCTCCGGGGCACCGCTCGCCGCCCTCCAGTCCGCGCTGCCGCATGCCGTAGAGGGGCAGGCGCTGCTGAGGCGGGTCGTCGAGCGCTGGGACTCCGAGCTTCCCGATGATGCCCTCCTCGCCACCCTCCGCCGGGCACAGCTCGCCGCAGACACCGACCGCATCGCCCGAGTCTGTCGCCTGAAGACCGGCCTCACCGCCCCCGATGCCATCGCACAGACCGCCGCGCTGCTCGGGGATGCCATCGCGGCAGACGGCTGGCAGAGCGCTGAGCTGCTCGACCAGCTCTGCCGCCGCATCGGAGCGCACGGTGAGGGTGCCGGCGCCCTGGCTTTTCTCGACGATCTCACCGCTCCCGACTCACCGCACACCTACGTCCGCCTCCTCGATCTTCCCCTGCCCACCGGTCGGCTGGGAGCAGTCGAGATCACCGACGGCTCTGGCGGACAGCGTCAGGCCTGGGTGAGCATCACGGCTCCCTGCCCCGCTGCGGCACTCCGGCGCGCACGGGCTCTGGTCGATGAGGCGCTGGTGGTGTGCTGCTACGCTGCTCGGATGCCCCAGCCAACAGGCCCGCGCTCCGAGACCCTCTCGCCGCCGCCACCGGCTCCGGCTCCGATCCCTGATGCCCTGCTTCTTCCCGCGCCGCCTCGGCCTCCGCTGCCGCTCACTGGGCTGTCCGGGCCGCTGCTTCCGCTGGTGACCGCCATCGCTCAGGGCACTCCCCTCCCGCAGCTTGAGGCCCTCCCCGAAGCCTCCGCAATCGCCGGGATTCGCGCATCGATCGTCGCCGGAGTCTTTGCCGCAGAGGTCGCCCTGCACCGCGCAGCCCTGGCCCAGCCGGAGCCCGAGGTGCTCGCCGCCATCGCCGACTGGCGAGGCGCTGCGGTCTCGGCAGCCTACCAGGAGGTCTCGACCCTCGCGCCGCTGCTCCGCCCGCTGCGGCTCCCCCAGCCCACGCCCCAGTCCCCCGCCCAGGCCGCTGCGCTCCTGGCTCGGGTCGACTGCATCCTCCCGGTCATCAGCCGGGAGTGGCCGTGGCTGGTGGCTAAGCTGTCCCGCTGGGCTGCCGCGCTCTCCGATCCAACCCTCTGGGCCGACGAGGGCATCCGCCGCCGAGATCGTGCCCGCGGGCTGCTGCTCGATGCACCCCCGCCCATCCTCGCAGCGCTGCTGGATCCCGTCATCGAGGAGGCTTCCGCAGCTTCTGGAGACGAGCTGACCCTGCACTGGGCTGGCGTGAAGGATCGATTCGATGACCTCGTTACCCTCACCGGACCGGTATCTCTGACCCGACTCGCAGAGCTCCTCGGGCTCCAGTGACCGTCCCCACGGCTCAGCGCCCGCGCTCTATACACCAGCCGCAGCGCGGTCTGCGAAGAGGGCCTGGGGTCAGGTTATGGAGCGAGCCTTGACTACAGGAGCATGAGATGAACATCGTCGTCGTCGCCGGGACCAACCGCACCGGCTCTCGCACCCGAAGTATCGCTGGTGCCATCATGAATCGCTACGCCGGGATCGCGGGGGTGACGGTCCAGCTCCTCGATCTCGCCACGCTGCCGCTCGACCTCCTCTCGCCCGAGGCCTACGGAACCAAGCCCGCAGCGTTCGCGCCGTTCGCGGAGGCCGTGCTCGCCTCAGACGGGCTGCACATCGTCACCCCCGAGTACAACGGCGGGATGCCCGGGGCGCTCAAGCTGTTTATCGATCACCTGCCGTTCCCCGAGTCCTTCGAGCGCCGGCCAGTCTGCTTCACCGGAGTCGCCGCAGGTCGCTGGGGCGCGCTCCGTCCCATCGAGCAGCTCCAAGGTGTGTTCGGCTACCGCAACGCCTACCAGCTCCCCGACCGGGTGTTCATCTCCGGTGCCACCAAGGCGCTGGGAGAAGACGGCTGGCCCGTCGAGCCACATGTCAGCACGCTGCTGGCGGCACAGGTCACCCACTTCGTCCAGTTCTGTGAGGCCGTCAAGCCGCTGCGATAGCACCCCGCGGTCCATGCCGACCCGTTGCTCTGGTGCCCTTCAGCCCAGTGCTCCTCCGGCCTCTCTGCATGCTCCAAAGACGTCGTGAACCGCCAGCATGAGCCGAGCGGGTGGGCATGGCGGCGGTACACCAGTCGCTTCGCCGAGACCAGACCAGATGTGGAGACCAGATGCGCCCGTTTCAGCAGCTGCCTTTCGCCCGTCTGCCGACCCATCCCCGACGGCCGCATGGCTTCTTCGACGCACCGGTGACCGCGCTGACCGTCACCGACGACCACTTCGGAACCGTGACCACTCCCTGCCGCATCCTCGGCAGCGGTCCGCCACTGCTGCTCATCCACGGGCTGATGACCTCGGGCTACTCCTGGCGCTACGCCATCGCACCGCTCTCGGCACACTTCACCCTCTACATCCCCGATCTCGTGGGCTCTGGTGAGGCAGACATGCCCGACGTCTCCTACGCCCCCGATCACCTCGCCGACTGGATCGGTGCCGCTGTGGATGCCCTGTCCATCCGGGGCTGCGCGGCGGTCGGAAACTCCATGGGCGGCTACCTCACCATGCGCCTCGCGCTGCGTCAGCCCAGCGCCATGGCCAGACTGGTCAACCTGCACGCTCCAGGCGTCCCGATGCCGCGACTCTACGCCCTGCATGCGGCCCTGTCGATACCAGGCAGCGAGGCCATGCTGCGGAGGCTGATCGCGCGTTCCCCAGAGCAATGGGCACACCGCAACGTCCACTACTATGACGAGACGCTCAAGTCTCTTGAAGAAGCATCAGAATACAGCCGCCCGCTGAAACGCAGAGAGGGCATCCGGGCCTTCTACCGTACACTCAAAGAGACGATGAACCCCGCTGAGATGACCGGCTTCCTCTCCGCACTCCAGGCCGGCTTCCCGATCCCGCTGCAGCTTGTCTACGCAGAGCAGGACCCGCTGGTACCCCCGCTGGTCGGAGATCGGCTCGCGGCGCTGTGTCCGGACGCCGACTTGGTTCGGCTCCCCGAGGCGTCCCACTTCGCCCATGTCGATGCCACCGATCGGTTCATCGAAACCGCTCTCCCCTTTCTTCAGAAACAGCCATGAAGGCCTACCCCTCCATTCCCCACCGCCTCGACACCGACGAGCCGCTGACCATCTTCGCCAAGCTCGACGGGTCCAACATCTGAGCGGAGTGGAAGAAGGGAACCTGGCGACGGGGCAGCCGGCGCAAGGTGCTCAGCCGGGGACTGCTCGCCGAGGACGCTCCAGGACTGTTTTATGCCACCTTCGCAATTCCTCTTCAGGCCATCTTCGAGGCAAACCGCTGGCCTCAGGCGACTGCTTACTTCGAGTTTCACGGTCCGAATTCGTTCGCTGGACAGCACGCAGCGGAGCCGCACATCCTCATCGACGTCGCCATTCACCGCAAGGAACGATTGCTTCCTGGCTTCTTCCTCGCGCTCTTCGGTCACCTGTCCCACGCCGACGTGCCCCACCGCGGCCAGCTCATTCCGGCGCTCCGAGGGCCGCTCGAGGATGGCACCCTGGCGGGCATGCTGCCGGAGGGTGTGGTCGCTCGGGCGGACCGCAACGTCTCACCAGGGCAACCGCTGATGTTCATACACAAGAGCCGGGCATGGCTGGCCCGGCTCCGCGAACGGTGCTCCTCTGAAGAGGAATTGGAGCCGCTTCGTTAGCGCTCCAGCTCGCCGTCCCCGTAGACGTCAGCGGTCAGCCAGTCCGTGACCACCTCACCATCAAACTCCAGGGAGAGCTCCTCGCCGTCGGTCTCGCCGTTCATGGCCATCGGCTCGATCTCCAGACCGCCCCAGTCCAGCTCGGCCTCGATCTCGCCGCTCAGCTCACCGTCCTCGTCAACCTCACCCTCGATGTACATCGGGACCTCTTCATCCCCGCCACCACCCCAGGCATTCCAGCCGCCGCCATAGTCCAGCAAGCACGTCGCCTCGCCGGTCAGCTCACCGTCCTCATCGATCTCGATGAAGGCCTCGCAGTCCTCCAGCGTGTAGTCAAAGTAGTCGCTCTCCATGAACAAGGAGATGAACCCTTCGTACTCTCCGACATAGGCCTCAAGCGGACTCGACTCCTCTTCAGTGTCCGTCGTGTCCGTCGTGTCCGTCGTGTCCGTCGTGTCCGTCGTGTCCGTCGTGTCCGTCGTGTCCGTCGTGTCGGCCGGGGTACCCTCGACAGCCACTGAGGCGCTTGGAGAGCAACCGATTAACGCCAACGTGAAAAAAATAGTGCGCATGAAATACTCCCGTTTATTTTTCATCTTACTCCACCTTACCTCTTCGAATGTAAAGACATTGATCTCCAGCTACTTCCGAAAGAATCTGTGGCGAACCGACCTCGCGCTGGCCTGGCACTACGGGCTGGGGCAGGCCTTCAAGATTTCTCTCCGGCAGCGCCCCAGGGCCATCCGCGGAGAGGGCGTGGGCTTCACCTATGGAGAGACTCCGCTGACCGCGATGCGCCGTATCCTCGCGCTCGCCCAGGCCAGACCAGACGACACCTTCCTTGAGCTGGGTGCAGGAACCGGTCGGTTCTGCATGATGGCCACCAGACTGGTCGGACTGGAGGCCACTGGCGTCGAGCAGATCCCCACCTTTGTCGACAATGCCCGCCGAATCGCTGCCCGACAGCGGCTGGCTTGTCGCTTTGTCCAAGGTGACCTGTTCGCGCAGTCCTGGTCTGAGCACTCTCTGCTCTACATCACCCCGACCACCTTCACCGACAGCGGGCTGGCACGATTCCACGACAAGTGCAGCGAGCTTCGCCCCGGAGCCCGCCTCATCAGCCTGACCCATCCCCCACAGGCTCCCGGCCTCGTCTCGGTCGCCATGGACGTCTTGGACTTCTCCTGGGGACCGGCGACCGTGTTTGTCCACCGCATGGCCACCCCTGCAAGAGGTACACTGTCTCGATGAGCATTCGAGACCGACGACGTGCCGCCGGCATGTCCCGCAGAGAGCTGGCCGATCGCGCCGGCATTGACCCAAACGTCCTCCAACAGATTGAACTTGGCACCTGGGAAGAAGGTGAAGCCAGGATCCGAGCGGAGGTGGTGCTGGAGCGCACGGAGGCCGGCGAGACCGACGTGCGCCTCTCACCAGTAAAGCGGCCGGAGGCCACATGAACAAGGCTGACGTGCTCACAGCAATCCGTGAGGTCCTCGCGGCCGAGTTTGCCGCGCAGAAACAGACCGCCGCCGCTGCCCTCGATGAGGCAACCAGCGAGGAGTCGCGACCGGAGAACCAATACGACACCCGAAGCCTGGAGGCCTCTTACCTCGCCGGAGCCCTGGCGGATCGGCTCGCAGCGCTCGGTCAGCTGTGCGCCTTCTTCGACGCCTGGCAGCCGGCAGACTTCACCGAAGACGATCCCCTCGCCGTTGGGGCCCTGGTCTCTCTGGCGGAAGGAGAGCAGGAGTGGCTGTGTCTGCTGGTACCCCGAGGAGGGCGCAAGGTCACCATCGATGGCTCTACAGTCACCCTCCTCAGTCCCGGAGCGCCGCTCGGGGCTGCACTGCTGGGCTGTGAAGAAGGAGATGAAGTGGAATTTGCCTCTCCTCGTGGGATTCGAGTGGTTGAGGTCAGCACAGTCTGGTGAGCCCGCGATAGACTATCCCCGCCCCCACGGGAGTTCCCCTGCCTGCAAGTCACCAACACCCAGAACCCCAGAGTCCCGCCCGCAGAGCGGCGACGGTGTTGATCAGCCTGCTGCTGAGCAGCCTCGTGCACGGTGCCGTTGCTGCGCCCTACATTGCATGGTCGCTCACCGCGCCTCCGGTCACCGCTGGCGAAGACGGTCCAGAGGATCGCAACGTCGGAGATGGCGCAGTGGGAGATGGCGGCGCACCGTCAGAGCCGACCCTCACCCCGCCAGCACCAGTCAACATCTCGGTGTATGTCGAGCCCATCGCACCCCCGAGCCCATCGCCCGAGCTCCAGGCGAGCACCTCGACAGCCGCCAAGCCCACCTCTGGACAGACCACCTCCGGACAGACCACCTCGCGACCCACGCGCGGCAGCGGAGAGGGCACCAGTCCGGGCAAAGAGACCAACAGCGGCGTGGAGGGCAGCCCAGCCCCCGGCCCGACGAACAGTTGCGAGCCCGTCGACAGCATCACCAAGATCGGCACCAAGCACTGGCGGGTGGATCGTGAGCTGGTTGACTACTACGCCTCTCACCTCCGAGAGCTGGACCGGCAGGCCTCGACCTCGACCCACCGCGATGACGCCGGCAAGCCCGACGGGATCCTCATCTACCTTCCGCGCTGCAGCGTTATTCGCCACGGCGGCCTGCGCAACGGTGATGTGATCCACACCGTCAACGGCCGAAAGGTCTCCAACGTCGCCAACGCCGTCACGACCTACCTCGCGGTGCGCAAAGAAAAAAACATCAACGTCCTGATTACCCGAAAGAACGGCCGGCAGGTGACCTTGAAGTACCGGCTGAAGTGATGCAATTGACTGGAGCTTTGCCATGACCCTTCCCCCCGTGCTGCAGAACGCAATGAGCGAACCCAGCATCGAGACCCTCCTGGTGTTGTTCATGATGGCGACCTCGCTGATGCTGGTCGCCATCGCGTTCGAGCGCGCCTTCCTCCTCGCTCGGGTTCGGCTGTCGGTTCGCGGCGCGAGCAAGCTCGTAACGCTCGCACGCCAGGGAACCCTCGCTGAGGTCCAGGAAGCCAGCACACGCCTCACCGGTCCCGTCGCGGCCATCTTCACCGCTGGGCTCTCTCGAGCGATGGGTCAGGTCCGCGGTGATCCGACCCGGGCCATGATGCGTGAGCAGAAGCGACTGAGCGGCGTGATGAAGTCCCGGACCTGGATCCTCGCCACCGCAGGGGCGCTGATGCCCTTTGTCGGGCTGTTCGGGACCGTGCTGGGCGTCATGGCGAGCTTCCAGGCCATCGGGGAGACCGGCCAGGGCGGCTTCGCGGTGGTCTCCGTGGGCATCTCCCAGGCGCTCATCGCCACCGCTGTCGGCATCGCCGTTGCCCTGGAAGGCGTCATCCTGTTCAACGTCCTTCAGAGCATCAGCCAGAAGATCACCCGAGAGCTGTCTCTTCTGGTCGACGAGCTGCTGGAGATCATCATCGCTGGAGAGGGCCATGCAGTCCACTCCCGGGAGTAGCTTCGAGCACGATGACGACGATGGCGCCATGTTCGCCGAGATCAACATCACCCCGCTGACCGATGTCTTCCTCGTCCTGCTCATTATTCTCATGGTCGTCTCCACCTCGGTCATCGAGGGCGAGAAAGAAGAAGCCTATGAGAAGGGCCTGCTCGCAGAACGAGCGCTGCAGGTCATGACCCCGAGCAGTGGTGCAGACAGCGACCTCGTTACAGAGGACATTGTCATCTCCGTGCTACCCGACCGAACTGTGTTTATCGAAAATGACGAGGTAGCCATAACAGAGTTGAATGAACGACTCGACTCAATATACGTTCACAATCCGCTGACACGCATTGTGCTCCGTGGCGACGTCTCCGCATCTTATGAGATCGTTATGGATGTCATCGCACGATGCAACCAAAGCGGGCTAAATAATATCGCGCTTGCAACCCGAGATGGGCCGGAGTAAAGGGCGGCTCTTTTGTAAAGAGATAGCGATATTCGTTTGATTTGCAGTGTCGACTGTGTACGATAGAACGAAATGAGATGCGATCAACATAAGGTGTGTAGATGCCTCGACCCTCAAAACTGACTCCTTTCCACGATCTTGTCGGAACGGTTCCGGACAGAGAGATATCGACGATGGCAGGGGTTTCGATTGCAACAGTATGTCACTACCGCCAACGATGGAACATCCCCTCCTATCGCTCGACCCTCTCTCCCAATGCACTCGCAGAGCCCGTCGCACCGGCGCCCCGCTCTCGACAGGCCCCTCGACCGAAGCTCAACACCGAGCAGCAAGGTTTCTCCGTAATCGTGCAGACCAGTGACGGTCCGCAGAAGCACATCACGATTGCCAGTGACATCGTGACTGCTGCCCGCAATGCCAGCAGCGTGACAAGTGGTCGCGTTATTGAGATCACCCACCTTGGACCGGCAATCGCGAACTGACAGCACGCCTCGGTTCTGAGCACCACACCGTCACTGGAGTACGCAGAGGCGTCGCAGCCGGTATCCTCTCGAGATGCTCCCCCTGCTCCTGAGTCTGCTCGCCTGCAACCCGGATCCGTATCCCGGCGAGCAGGGCAAGATCCTCCACGTCGGCCTCCGTCTGCTTCCCAAGAGCTTCGACCCTCCACAAGTCGATGACGAGGGCTCCGGTGCGATCGCCAGCCAGGTCTATGAGGGCCTGCTGGCCTACCATCCATACGCCCGGCCCTACCAGCTCATCCCCGCGCTCGCTGCGGATCTCCCGGAGGTCAGCGAGGACAAGCTGACCTACACCTTCACCCTCCGTGAAGACGTCCGCTTTGCAGACGATGACTGCTTTCCTGGTGGTGAAGGGCGAGCGGTCACAGCGCAGGACTTCCTCTACGCCTTCAAGCGCTTCTCGCACCCCAACACTCGGGCGCGGGGCTGGTGGCTGCTGGACGGAAAGCTCGTCGGCTTGAATGACTGGCGGGACGGGCTCAGCGACCAGATGACCGCTGCGCGAGAGGCCGGCGAGGAGATCCCTACAGATGCCTTGTGGGGCATTGAACAGAGCGTTGCCGGCCTTGAGGTCATCGACGATCGCACCTTCCGGTTCAACCTCACCGAGCCCTACCCGCAGTTCCTCTGGACCCTGGCGATGAGCTACACGTCGGTCTACCCCCACGAAGCTGTGGAATACTACGGCGACGAATTCCGAAACAACCCTGTCGGAACCGGCCCCTTCAAGGTCACAGAGTTCAACCCGGTCTACCGGGTGGTCTACGAGAAGAACGACAACTTCCGAGACGTCACCTTCCCCGACCCAGAGCACAACCCCGACGAGCGCTGGGATGGCTGGGAGAAGGACCGTGATGCCGGCCTGCTGGTCGATGCGGGCCAGAAGCTGCCGCTGCTCGACGGCATCGAGATGAGGTTTATCCTAGAAGATCAGCCTCGTTGGCTGTACTTCAAGTCTGGCTACCTCGACTTCCTCAACCCGCCCAAGGACAACACCTCCGAGGCCGTTCCCCAGGGAGACCTCTCCGGTGAGCTGAAGGAGCGTGGAGTGAGGCTGCAGCCCTGGACGGAGCTGGGCACGGTCTACACCTGCCTGAACACCCTCGACCCGCTGCTGAGCAACGTCGGCGTCCGGAAGGCGATTGCCCTGGCGTTCGACCATGCCTGGACGGTCGAGAATCTCTACGCAGGCCAGGCCGTCGTCGCCAACACCCTCATCCCGCCAGGTGTGGCGGGATACGTCGACTACCACCCCTTCCATGCTGACGACGGCGCCGCGCAGTACGAGAAAGCGCGGCAGGTACTCGCCGAGGCCGGCTACCCCGACGGCATCGACCCCGCGACCGGCAAGTCGCTCCGGATCCGGTTTGAGTCCTCCGGCACCTCGGTCACGGCCCGTCACTTCTCCGACCGGTTCACCGACGAGATGCGCCGCATCGGCATCGAGGTCGACGTCATCGTCAACACCTTCCCGCAGATGACCCAGAAGATGCGCGGCGGCAACTTCCAGGTCGCAGGACTGGCGTGGGGCTTTGACTACCCAGACGCACAGAACATCCTCCAGCTGCTCTACGGCCCCAACAAGGCTCCCGGCGTCAATTCATCGAACTTCGACGACTCGACGTTCAACAGCCTCTATGAGCAGTCTGCCACGATGACGGATGGCCCAGAGCGCACCGCGCTGTACGAGCAGATGTCCCAGATCGTCTCTGACAATGTGCCCTGGATCACCCGGGCACATCGCATCCGACAGAACCTCCAGCAGCCCTGGCTCCAGGGCTTCCGCTACACCGGGGTCAACGACCAGTACTGGCGCTACGCCGACATCGACCTGGAGGCCCGACAGGCCTCGGTGTCGCAGTGGAATGCCCCGGTCCGCGCCCCGCTGTTCGTGCTTGGCCTGCTGTCGGTGGGGCTCATCGGCCTGACCGTCTACAGGGGGAGAGAGCTTTGATTGGATTCATCATCCGGCGCCTGGGGTATGCGCTCCCTGTGCTGATGGGGGTGGCGCTGATCACCCTGCTGCTGTTCAACGTCGCCGGCGGAGATCCGATCGCGATCAAGCTGGGCAAGAACCCCTCAGAAGCAGAGGTCCTCGCCCTGACCGCAGAGCTCGGCCTCAACGATCCGGTCTGGCGGCAGTACCTCGACTTCCTCCGCCAGATCGTCACCCTGGACTTCGGCACCTCCTGGACCGACAACACCCCGGTCCGCGAGATCTTCTGGCGCGGGGTCGGTCCGACCCTCTCCCTGTCCCTGCCCGCCTTCAGCATCGGCTCGCTCATCGCGGTAGCGGTCAGCCTCCTGGTGGCCTTCTATCGGGGCAGCATGCTGGACCGGGTGACCACCATGGCGGCGATCGCAGGCATCTCGGTCAGCTCTCTCGTCTACATCCTGGTCGGACAGTGGCTGCTGGCGGACCAGTGGAAGCTGTTCCCGGTATGGGGCTTTGAGTACGGCATCGGTGCGATCACCTTCCTCGCCCTGCCGATCCTCATCTGGATCCTGCTCTCCGTGGGCACCGACGTGCGCTACTACCGCACCGTCGCGCTCGAGGAGATCGGGCGGGACTATGTCCGTACCGCCCGCAGCAAGGGGCTCTCAGAGGGCCGGGTGCTGTTTGTCCACGTGCTTCGAAATTGCGCGGTGCCGATCATCACCCGGATGACGATCATCATCCCGTTTTTGATCACCGGGTCGTTCCTGATGGAGATCTTCTTCGGTATTCCCGGCCTGGGCAGCACGCTGTACACCGCGATCACCAGCTCCGACCTTCCAATCGTCAAGGCTTTCACCATGCTTGGAGCGGTGCTGTACGTGCTGTTCAACATCCTCGCGGATGTCCTCTACGCTGTCTTTGATCCCAGGATTCGCCTGTAATGAGTGCTCCACAGACAGCCCCCTCCGCAGACGGAGCGGCAAAGAAGCCTGGCCGAAGCCCCGGACAAGAAGCCTGGCGGCGGTTCAAGAAGAACAAGGCCGCGGTGCTGTTCCTCGGGGTGTTCGTCGCCTTTGCCAGCACCGCCATCGCCGCACAGCTCGTGGAGCTGGTCCAGGGCTCACCGTTTACCTACGAGCTGACCCTCGCCGAGCAGGGCATCGAGGGTTTCACCGAGTCCTCCAATCCACCCTCCACCGACCACTGGCAGGGCCTCCTGGGCACCACCGCAGCGGGCAAGAGCGTGCTGGTGCGGGTGTTCCATGGCACCAAGGTCGCGTTCGTGGTCGGCACCTTCGGCGCAGGGCTGAGCGTGCTCATCGGCATGACCCTCGGCCTGTTCGCCGGCTTCCTGGGCGGCTGGGTGGATGAGGTGGTGCAGTACATCTACTCCACCCTCGCCTCGATTCCGTACCTGCTGCTCATCCTCGCCCTGGCGTTTCTCATCCGACAAGGCCCGATCTCAGCCTGGTACGTCGAGCAGTCGTTTGCGGAGTACATCAGCCTGGGGCTGTTCAACATCGTCCTGGTCATCGGGCTGACCTCTTGGGTGACCCTCTGCCGGCTGGTGCGCGCGGAGGTCAAGAAGGTCCGCGAGCTGGAGTACGTCCAGGCGGCGATCTCGCTGGGCTACGGACGAAGCCGGATCCTGTTCCGCCACGTGCTTCCCAACGTCTTCCACCTCGTGATCATCAACTTCTCCCTCACGTTTGTCACCGCCATCAAGAGCGAAGTCATCCTGACCTTCCTGGGGGTCGGGGTCGACAAGGAGCCGTCCTGGGGACAGATGATCGCGGATGCCAAGAGCGAGCTGATGCGCGGCATCTGGTGGCCGCTGCTGGCGAGCGGCGGGGCGCTGTTCCTGCTGGCGCTGAGCGTGAACTACGTCGGCGATGCGCTGCGGGATGCGCTGGATCCGCGCCTGCGGGACTGAGTCACAGCGCCGCGCGCAGCAGCGCCCGACGCTCAGAGAGGGCGGGGTAGCCGACGGTCTTCTGACGCCAGAACTCAGCCCACTCGCTGGGGTCCGGCTCAGCGACCGCACCTTCTTGGGCTTCGAGCAGGTCAAAGACCGCCTCGAAGCCGTCAGCCCGATAGCCCGCTGCCACCACCAGCGCCTGACCACCGGCATCCGCAGCCCGCTCCATGTCCGGGCGCATCCAGATCCGGGTGAGCATGCCGAGGGTGTAGCGGAGGGGCAGCAGCGGGGGAAGCGGCGGGAGGTGAGCACGGAGCTGGCCGTCGAACCGGATGTCGCCCCGGTCGATGTGGGTCAGCTCGTGGGCGAGCACAAACGCCAGGGCGTCGTCATCGGTCAGGGCATCAAGCAGGGCAGTGGCGACGTAGACGCGGTGGCTGAACAGCACCATCGCGTTGGGCTCGTCCCACCTCAAGACAACCGCAGAGACCCGAGGCTGCGCTGGACGGGCCTTCTGGAGACGGTCGAGCACCCGCCTCACCCGCGCGCGGGCAGCACCGTACTGAGGCGGCATCTTGGCGACGAGGGCCGCGTGAACGGCCTCGTCGATGCTGCTGTGGTGGCCGGTGATCTCAGCGTCCCAGTCGACTCGCTGGGTGAGGAGGGCCGCCCCGATCGCCGCGCTGACCGCTTCGGAGGACGACGAGAGCTCCGCGCGGGTCATGTCCCTCGCCTCGGAGAGGTCTGTGGTGAGGGTCGTGGAGAGCTCAGAGGCGGCGTCGGAGAGATCGGTGAGAAGTTGCTTGAAGAGACTCATCGTAAAGATTGTAAACAAAGATAGCGCGTAGAGTGCTGCCGAATCGGCACGCTCTTCCCTGAAGCGCGCCGCCCCGATGTCCCTTCCAGCAGCGTGGACGCGGTCAGGAGACATGGCCCCGATCAGGCGGCCGCGACTCGGCGACTGACTCTCCCCGGGTCATCGCACAGGCGAGGTCGATGACCGCCTGACGCAGCGACGGATCAGGCAGCGCAAACCCCATCAGCTCACGCAGCCACAGCCCGTCCGCGATCAGGCGGATCGCGGTGCCCTGAGCGGGGAGCAGCCCGTCGTCCATCAGCTCCTGCTGCCAGGCGGCATACCGCTGCCGGAGGGGCTGGAGCCGCTCAGGGTTGCTGGTGACCGCAGCGAGCAGCCCTGCAGCGGCCTCTGGCGACGGGGCTGGTGTCAGCGGCGCTCTTGCGGCTCCGGTTGTCGTCGAACCGGGCAAACCTCCAGTCGAGCATTGCCGCGATCAGTTCGTCCTTGGTGCCGAAGTGGTAGAGCAGTCCACCCTTGCTCACGCCAGCATCCTCGGCGACCGCTGACAGGACCAGCCGCGCCGCACCATGCCGATCCACCAGCCGCTCAGCGGCACCCAAGAGTCCCCGACGGGCCCTCTGGACTTTGGTCTCTATGGTCCGATCCGAAGGTTGTCCGGGGCCTTAACGGACAGACTGAACCACCACACGCTCCAGCCCCGCAGGGATCGCTGACAGGGGATTTCCACGAAGATCGAGAAATTCCAGCGCAGGCAGCCGCGCGAGGCTGTCGGGCAGCTCGGTCAGGCGGTTGAAGCTGAGGTCCAGTCGCTGCAGACCGACGAATGCACCGAGCTGCTCAGGGACAGCAGTCAGCGCGAGGGCAGAGAGGTCCATCTTCGTGACCGATGAGAGCACCACTCCGTCCGGCAGGGCCTCGGGAGGAGCCTCTGCGAGGGCAACCAGCAGCGCGCACTGCCCCACCCCAGCCTCCTCAGCATCCGCAGCGAACGAGAACACCGGGCCAGCCACCAGCCGGCCGCTGCGCTTGATGACGGTGCCCTCCAGGAGACGGGTATACAGCGCCAGCGATCCCTGACGCAGCAGCGCCAGCCCTTCCTCAGCGCGTGCGAAGTCTCCAGATCGCACCTGTCGGGCGATGCGTGCGGTGTCCCGCGCGATGGCTCTGCGGCTCTCCATGGCCGTCGGAATACCACATCGCTGACCATTTCCGTCAACAGGCCGACCAGAACATTGTCCTCGACCGGCTGAACCGAGCCCTTACCCCAGCCCCTCTCGTGGTCTACAGCATCGGTCTTACCGTTCATATACTTCTATAGAGGAGCAGTCTCGACGGCGTCAGAGCGGAGAAGATGTTTGGCGAAATCTCTCTCTTCATCCACCGAACGGAGTGCATCGGGGTGGTCGGAGAGAATCGCTGTGCGGATGGGGGCGGCGGGCCACAGTGGATGCCCTGAGGAGGCCGGTGCGTCACCGATGGCCCCCGCCGATCGACCCATGAGAGCGCGGAGGCTCACCAGCACTGATGAAACATCCGGTAATGACACACTTGAAACCTGGATCATTTGCTGTCACCGGTTCGTGACTGTCCCCTGAGCAAGAGAAGCCCTTACATTGGCGGCATGCCCTTTCCAAAGCCCTTCTATCGCTGGCGTCCCCACCCCTGGCACGGCCTGAGTGTCGGCCCCGATGCCCCCAACGTGGTGCACGCCTACATCGAGGTCACCCCCTTCGATCCCGTCAAGTACGAGGTCGACAAGGAGACTGGCTACCTGCGGGTCGATCGACCCCAGCGCACCAACTCCCTGCCGCCGACCTTGTACGGCTTCGTGCCACGCACCTACTGCGGCACCCGAGTCGGAACGCTGTCTAAGACCGGCGTGGGTGACAAGGATCCGCTGGACATCTGCGTCCTCAGCGAGCGCCCGATCAACCGCGCGGAGGTGCTGCTGAATGCTCGCCCGGTCGGGGTCATGCGCATGCTGGACGGCGGAGAGGCCGACGACAAGATCATCGCGGTGCTCTCCAACGATCCGCTGTGGGCTGCCGCCGCCGACATCAGCGACGTGCCACCGCTGCTCGTGGAGCGACTGCGGCACTACTTCATGACCTACAAGCTCATCCCCGGCCAAGAGAACGCTGTCTCCATCGACCTCGTCGAGGGAGCAGAGCAGGCCCGCAAGATCATCCTCGCAGCGATGGCGGACTATGAGGAAGAGTTCGGCTCCTGAGCTGCGCGGGCATGCGCGCTCGCTGCGCGCGCACATTCCTGCAACCAGCAAACGCCACTTTTCGGGTAAAAATCTCCGGCACAGTGCTTGCTTTAGTATCCACCGAGCAACGGAGCCGCCGAAGCTGCTGGGGGGCAGCAAGGCCGGCACCAATCCTGGGGGGGATTTGCTCACCATGACGCCCCGAGTGAGGAAAGCCCTCACTCGGGGTGCTCACAATTCTGAGAACGACTTCAAATAAGCAAGTCAGAACGTTAAGTCTTAAGTAACACCGATGATGTGTTCGCAGACGTCTTCTCCGGCGTGCAGCACGCTGGGCGACCGTGCACGGCGCGCGTCTTGTGCCATCGCCCCGCCGTGCTCATGGCTCGTCGAGAGCCGAGGCGCAGCCCTCTGCCGGCACCGCACGCCGGGCCGTTGCGAGGCCGGGGATCGCGTGCCTGGCGTGCTCGTGCACGTCAGCCAAGCCAAGTCGGTCGCGAGGCTCCCCTTCGAGCATGGCTGAACCGTGACGCCCAGCGCCATATGCTCTCCCCATGTTGTTCAACGCTCCCCTCTCCGTCGATCGGGCCGACCGACTCATCGAGAGACTCGACCTCTCTCCAGCCGACCGCGTGCTGGAGGTGGGCTGTGGGCGAGGTGCGCTGCTCCTGCGGCTGGTGCATCGATGGCGCTGCTCGGCAATCGGAATCGACATCGACGACGCCGCAGTCAAGGCCGCTCAGGCTCAGGCATCTCAGACGGAGCTGGCGGTCGACTTCCGGTGCGGTGATGCCAAGATGATGGCGATCCCGCAGGTCGATCTTGCCATCTGCATCGGGGCCACCCATGCCTATGGGCTCGGGGCTGGTGCCTGGGAGAACACCCTCCGTGTCTTCTCTCGGCTGGTTCGTCCCGGCGGGATGATGCTCATCGGCGAGGGCTTCTGGGCAGCCCCTCCCGCACCGGCATACCTGAAGTTCCTCGGAGACAGCCCGGGCATCGAGAAGACCCACCACGAGAACGTGTCTTCGGCAAGGCGTCTCCGTCTGCTCCCCTTGCATGCCGAGGTGAGCAGCCGGGACGAGTGGGACGCATTCGAGCATGAGCATCACCAGGCCATCAAGCGGGCAGCGGCAGCACAGCCGGGGGATGATGTCCTTCAGCAACGCCAGACCCAGAGCCAGGCCTGGCGAGAGGGCTACCTGAAGTGGGGACGAACCACGATGGGCTTTGGCTTCTACCTGCTCGGTGTTCCAGCGGTCAATGCGCACGCGGTACCGCAGTAGCATCGTCCCATACACATGCCTGGTGCCTGTAGAGGTGCGCACCCTCCGGGTGGCAGCACCGAGCCGTGCGCCAGAGGTCCTCAGTCCTCTTCGAGGATCTCCGAGCAGATCGCCACCAGCCCGCCGACCTGGAAGGTCATCACGGCCCAGCGGAGGAGATCCTCGACCGGAGCAGACTCGATGCGTGCATCGATCGCACGCGGGGGCTTGCTGAAGCGCATCTCGATGAGGAGGATGAGCCCATCCCGGAGCGCGCTGGTCCCGAGCGCTCCCTCACCGCTGGTCAGTCGCGCGGCGAAGTGCTGCCGGACCCAGTGGAGGTGTCTTTCCATGATGTGCGGGGTGTTCGACATGGCTCCTCCCATTGAAGACCTATCCTGCTGTGTCCCCCTCCTGTCGGATGGTCTGCCGCAAAAGACCCGCGACGGGATCTGGCTGCGGGTCATCAAGGCGCTGAAGGTGATCTGCCGCTCATGGATGCTCCAGTGGATGGTCGCTCTTCCACGAGCACCGCCCCCCAAGGGTGCCCGCAGCATGCATCGGACCTCATGAATCAAAACGCTCGACTTACAGGATATACCGTTGTTTATTCTACGCGCCGAGCTCACTGGAGCGCTGATGAAGAAGCCCCTCCCCGTCTCTGTGGTGATCGCACTCGGGCTGACCGCAGGCTGCCAGGACTGTGGCTCCCCCCACGTCGGTCCCTGTCTGTCGGCCATCGAGGAATCTTCGTCGACACCACCAGCTCTCGATGAGATCAAGGTGATGCACTGCCTGTCCGACGCTCCCGACACCGGCACCGTCGTCCGACCGTGTCTGGAGTTCATCCCAGAGCCAGAGCCCGACGAGGAGCCTCAGCCACCCTCCGAGAAGGGAGAGGGAGACGATCCTGGTGACGGTGCGCGGCGGCTGCCCAGCCGCTCTGAGGCCGTCGAGCGCGTCCTCGCGCAGGGGATGCTGCCGGAGGATGTCGTCGCGCTGATCCGCGCGCGCCAGCGAGAGAACGCTTAGTCGCGCCCCGTCCAGGCCGCGTGCATCCCGGCAGGACAGCGCCTGCAAGATCGTGGACATTGGGGGAAATCCAGTAAGAACACACTCACAGCACGGAGGACGGCTCGCATGCAGGTCGACGCGATGAAGCTGATCGCCGCGGCGTTTGTCGCCTGTCGCGACGGGCTGGCGTTCCGGACGGCATGGCTGACCGCAGCCCGCTCGGCACTGGAGCTGAGCGAGGAGAGCGGCAAGATGCGGGTGACGGTCGATGTCACCCCCGACAGCCAGCTCTCCTCGCTCCTCTCTGGCCCTCCTGGACGCCGCAGTGATGGCCCCTGGACCCACGACGAGCACGCGCTGCTGGCGCTGATCCGAGCAGGGCTTGAGCAGTGCGAGATCTTGCTGACCGCCCCACACGGCAGCGGGACGCTGTCTCAGATCAGCGCAGTGATGGTCCCGCTGCCCGGCGCACTGCGGGGCGGGCGCATGGGGTTCGATCCGCGGCGGTTCAAGCATGCGCTGAGGGGTGTCCAGGTCCACTGGCACCTGCTGACCCCACAGCTTCAAGAGCTGCTGCTCGCTGCCGCCCAGCGACGCCCGTCCCTTCCCCGACGGTGATCCGCCTCGCGCCGTCCTCCCGTCTTCAGGTCCGCCGCTGCTGCCCCCGATAGCCCGCCGGACTCACGCCTCAGCCCGCACGGTCGGGGTAGACTCCGCTCCATGCTGCTCCTCATCCTCGCCTGCAAGACCACCCCGACCCCCGCTCCTGCCGCTCCTGTACCAGCAGCACCAGCACCAACGCCCATGGTCGCGCCCGTGGTCGCGCCAGCCCCCGCCACGACAGGGGGCGACCTGTCCATTCAGATCGGTGTAGACACCATGTTTACAGCGGCTGAAGTGGTCTGCCCTGGAGGGTTTCGGCAGCGAGACTACTTCACCGATCATGCGGCGGCTTTCACTGGGCTGCCGGCGGAGCCCTGCACCCTCAGCTTCAAGGGAGGACCGCCGGCACAGTTCTCTCCGATCGTCGCCGGGAGCTGGTCGTGTCGGTACAGCGGGACCACGATGCTCTGCGACCGCCTGTAGCGGAGTGTAGTCCTGGCATGTGGCCCCAGCTCAGTCCTCCAGCAGCCCGTCCCAGCTCACCTCTGGCAGCTTCGGCTGGCTGAGCAGCGCCCCCTTTAGCTCCCGGGCCGGCCCGAGCCCCGGCCATCGAATCAGGGCCTCATCGAGGATCGCAAGCGCGGCCTCGCTGTCCCCCATCTGATGGCAACAGTAGCCCTGGTTGTACGCTGCCAGCGCCGCAAAAGGCCAGGGAACCGATGCACCCATAAGCCACCCCCGGCGCTTATCGAGCCAGGCATACTGCTCCCAGAACACCTGGCTTCGCTGGAAGGCGGCGAGGGCACCGGCCATGTCTCCGTCTCGGCTCAGGCCGATGCCGACTCGGTGGTGGCGGGTCAGCACCATCCGGACCACCCCGAGCCGAAACACCAGGAACAGCCCAGTGCCGAGCAGGGCACCCTCGATGACCAGGCGGGTAAAGACGATGCCGAGCAGGCTGAACACCAGCATCAGACCGAACACCTGCACGGTGCCCCAGGCTGCGCCGCGTCGAGATCTCATGACTTCACTACTCTGCGTCCCAGCCCGTAGCCGCGGTCAGCTGTGCGATGATGGTCGCCGGCTCGCCAAGTGAGGTCTGAGCGCCGCCGTGAACCTGGACCTGAATCTGAGCGGCCTTGGGGAAGGTCTCGTTGATGTGGTGCTGTTTGTCCTGGAAGCTTGCAAGCTTCTGGAAGTCCTGCTGCAGAGAAGCCCTGCCGGTGGCGGTCAGCGGCGGGAAGATCCAGGCCGACGCCACGCTGCTGGTCAGCTCACGCATGGCGTAGTCCCCGAAGACCTGCTGGAACAGCTTGAGCAGCGGAGACGGCGGACGCCCTTCGGGACCACGCAGCTCCACCTTACAGGGCACCGCAGCGCGGTACGGATCCGGCCCGGAGGTCTCTCCCAGCCACTTCACGATGCTGCTCTCAGCGTTCTCAATAGAGCGCCGCAGCTCGTAGATGAGGTTGCGCAGCAGCCGAACGCGCTCGACGGTGCTGGTCACCTGAGACATCAGGCAGGTGCGGGTGGCCTGGAGCGCGAGGGTCGCGGTGGTCTGATAGCGACTCCACTCCCGGCCTTGCTGCCGACGCTGCCACGCCCAGCCATGCCGGTCGGAGTCCCACACGACATGCTCCAGGTATTCCAGGAGCAGCAGGATGTTCTCGATGACCGGGTGGGTGGGCTGGTAGAGGCGGTTGATGTCCGTGGCCCATGCCTGGCTCCCGGCAGGCGCCGCGATCATGACGCGACCGGGCGCGCCAGCCTCCGACACCGGCACGAACCGAAGCCGGGGGGTGACGCTCTTGCGCGCGAACTCACCAGAGTCCGCCAGCTCGATCTCCAGCACCAGTGCCGAATCGGCTGCGGGGCGGTTGTCTGGACGAATGGGGTGCTCGATGGTGATGACGTGCCGGCTTCCGTGAGCATCGGTGACGATCGCAGTTCCCTCGCTGACCTGAAAGTCCTTGCCTGGCCGGATCAGACCGCGAGCCTGGATGTCGATCTGGCGAACCTCATCCTCCTGTCGGCGCTGAACGGACCAGATCATCGCCTGCCCCTCCAGCTCCAGCCCAGCGGTGATCATGCCGCTGGCGGTCGGAGAGATGCCGGTGAGCATGGCATCGACCACCCGGTGTGGGGCATCAGCGATCGCCTGTAGGCCCTCCAGGTCTACCAGCGCACCATCGGCAGCGGTAAATGACATGAAGCAGTCCTCGGCAGTATGCGCGATGACCAGATCATGAAGGGACTGGGGGAGATCGTAATCTTTACGGGGCGCGGGGAGGAGTGGCATGGTCTATTGATAGCACGACTGCGGGCTCCTCTGGAGATCCGCCCCGCCTCCTTGTCCTGGGAACACCAGCAGCCCGGAACCTCCCCGCAGCGAGTGAGTCAATCACCCGACAAACGGCCAGAACACCGGGATGAGCACCACACACATCACGCCAATGATGAGGGTCAAGGGTGCACCAAAGACGAGGTAATCCCGGTAGCGGTAGCTGCCCGGTCCCATGACCATCATGTTGGTCGGGTATCCGATGGGAGTGGCGATGGTGGTAGAGGCAGCCATCATCACCGTGATCGCAAAGGGCATGAACGCCACGCCCAGCTCTCCAGAGACCACCAGCGCGACCGGAAGGATGAGCACCGCAGCAGCCTTTGCAGTGACCGCACCAGCGAGAATGGCCGTCACCGCGAAGATCATTGCCAGGGCGGTGTGGGGGCTGTTGCCGGTTGCGGAGAGCATCAGCTCAGCCATCACATCGGCCAGTCCGCTGACCTGGATCGCCCGCCCAAGCCCCAGGCTCGCTGCGATGACCACCAGCACCGGCAGGTCCACCGCAGCGCGCGCGCTGCTCACCCGACAGCAGCGGGTCATCAGCATCACCCCAGCCGCCAGCATGCTGGCCTTGAGCATGCTCAGCCACCCGGCAGTCACCAAGATCACCATGCCGACCACTGCCGCCAGGGCGACTCCAGCGCGCTCGTGGTTGGGCGGCGCGGCGCCGTCGATGCGTGAGACGAGGAAGAAGTCCCGAGAGCGTCCCTGCTGCGCGACAAAGTTCGTCCGAGCCTCCAGCAGCAGGGTGTCGCCAGCACGCAGCCGGATGTCGCCGAGCTTGCCGGTCAGCCGATCACCGTTGCGGGCCACGGCGATGACCACCGCGCTGTAGCGCGTCCGAAACTGCCCCTCCTTGATGGTCTGCCCGATGATCGGGCAAGAGTCAGAGACGACCGCTTCCAGGAACACCCGGTTGGTCCGGGAGCCGCCGAGCTTGTAGAGCTGATTGTCCGCCACGCTCAGGCCGCGGATCTTCTGGAGATCGACCACCGAGCCGACCGCACCGACGAACACCAGACGGTCTCCCTCCCGCAGCTTGATGTTTCCAGAGACTGCTGGGAGCACCTGGGCGCCGCGATCGATCTCAGCAAGGTAGAGGCCTGGGAGACCACGGAGGCCAGCGTCCTCGATGGTCTTGCCCGCCAGGGGGCTGCTGGGCTCGATGATCAGCTCGACGGTGTACTGCCGCAGATCAGCGGTCGTGTCGATGACCGGGGCTCGGTCCGGAAGCAGCCAGCGGGCGGTCAGCAGCACGTAGATGATGCCCACCACTGCAACCGGCAGCCCGATCTGGCCGATCTCGAACATCGAGATCCCGCCCTGCTCCGTCTCATCCAGCAACCAGCCGTTGACAATGAGGTTGGTGCTGGTGCCGATGAGCGTGCAGGCGCCGCCAAGAATCGAGGCCACGGAGAGGGGCAGCAGCAGCTTGCTGGCCGAGATCTTGAGGCTGCGCCCCCAGTCGGCAATGACCGGCATCAGCATCGCAACGAGGGGGGTGTTGTTGACGAAAGCCGACAGCACCGCAGCGGGGATCATGATCCGGGCCTGAGCACCGACGAGGCTGCCGCCGCGCCCGAGCAGCCGGGGCACGATTCCGCTGAGCGCACCCGTCTCTCGGACACCGTTGGCGACCACGAACAGCACCGCGATGGTCACGACGCCCTCGTTGGCCAGGCCATACAGGGCGTCGTGGGCATCGATGACCCCCGCGATCAGCAGCAGCGCCACCCCTCCGGTGAGCACCGCATCTGTCGGCAGCCGGGTGCCCACCAGGAGGATGAGCACGAGCAGGAGCACCCCGAGGGTCAGCCAGGCAGCAATCGCCATCAGTCGTGGCTCCTGGGGATGCTCATGAGCCGAGCCCGCCCTTCCGGGGGCCGACCACGTCCAGCACTGCACCCACCTCGTCGCATCGCAGTGCACCACCACCACGGGCAAACCGCACCGTCCAGGTTCCATCGCCCACCGGTCGGCGGCTGATCTGCGGGCCGAGGACCGACACCGCCCGCTCCAGGGTCAGCGCGCCAGCGGCATGCCGCTCGGTGAGATCTCGGAACAGCACGATGATCGCAGCCGCCTGCTCGACCCGACCAGCCCAGCGCTCCATCCAGGTGTGGAAGTCCTCGTAGGGGTAGAAGGCACCATCGCCAGCCCCGGAGCACCACACCGTGCCGGGCTGAGCACCGTTGAGCTCGATGTACGAATCGCTCCCGCAGCCGGCGGTACCCAGGTAGCCCAGCCCGTCCCGTGAGCTGGCGGTGTGATGCGCATCGAGCGCGACCGCATCGGAGAACGGGACCGTGAAGTCATGGGGAGCGACGGCCCGAGAGAAGTCCGCGAGGCCGTAGCCGGGCCCTGCTCCGCCAGCACCGTAGTGGGTGAGGAAAGTCCGATACGCAGGGGGAAGCTGGAGCCGATTGCGGGACTCGAAACGAACGATCTGCTTCTCGGGGACAGGGGGAAGGATGCCGTAGCCGTGGCCCCAGGCGGCACTGTGAGCGCCGAATACGAGCCGCTCAGTGTCCACCGCAGCCATCACCGCCACCCGGGCACGAAGCGTTCTCCAGTAGTCGCAGAGCTCAGACTCAGTCACAGTCCAGGAGCCTCCACGAAGTCTTGAAGTGCAGGTCTGGTCGCGGCCAGCACGCGCCGCCCGCCCCCCGACACCGTCCAGAATACCTGCCCCTGGGACCAGCGGTGCCCAGAACGACCGCGACCAGGCCGGCGGTGACCGGACAGACTGCGGTGACCCCGTGGGCCTCATGAGCGACATCGAAGAGCTTCACTCCCGCTACTATATTGCGGCGCAGGCCTCCTCACAGCGCGGCGTTCGTGTCTTGTGCCGCCCATCACACAAAATCTGCAGCCGCACTGTTCGCATCCATGCACCGATTCTGGACGGGGTCTCAGTAGAATTCCGCCTCAACGAGGCCACCTCCAGGTCCGCTCCGGCATCTGCTCCGCGCCCCTGGAGGCCGCGGCGCTACACCGCCTGAGCGGTCCGTGTCGGCAGGTGCCCGTGCTCAAACAGTGCCCGCATATCAGCCGAGGAGACGTACTGCTCACCGGTCACAGCATCGGGAATTCCAAACAGATCGACCAGGGCGCTCAGCTCGACGCTGTTGATCAGCAGGGTGCGCAGGGTGCCGTCGAAGTCCGCGCGGTTGGCCCGCGCCAGTCGGCTCAGATCCGCCTTGGTCAACCCCGGCTCCTCGGCGCCGTCAGACCGGGTGCAGGTCCGAGAGAAGCCGATGAAGGCACGCTGAAACCGCTCCGCATTGAACACGCCGGGCTCGGGCGTGCGGAGGATGCCGGTCCCGCGATGCTCCTTGTCGAGGGGACCGCCCATGACCCGACTCAGGTCGAAGCTTCCAGAGATGAGGTTCATCGGGATGCTGCGCAGACCGTTTGAGACAATGGCGATGACAGGCAAGGCGGCGAGGGTCTTGAAGGGGGCACCCGCTGCGCGGGCATGCCGCAGCAGCTGTAGGAGCGGTGTCCGTGTGTACTTCAGCGGCGGGAGGCTGTTCTCAGCCCGGAGGAAGGCTCGGAGGACGGGACAGGAGATCGGCTCGCTCATGGTTGCTCCGCTGCCCAGCAGCCCGGGCGCGCCATCATTGTGTCCACCTCAATACCATCGCTTGTTAACAATGGAGAAGAAACCACCGAGCGAGACCCTGGCGTCGCTGAAGAGAGAACGGCACCGGTCACGAGAGCCTGCCCGCCGACGTCAGCACGGCCCAGCGTCCACAGAGCCGTGGGCCCCGGGGCAGCACTGCCAGCGTCCGGGCGGTCGCGTACACAGCGCCAGGATCGCGTCGGAGGACATCAGGCGCTGCGCTGAGCAGCCTTGTAGCCACGATGTGCGGCTCCGCCGTGCTCCGCGTGGTCGTGCATGCCTGGTGTACGAACCTGAAACTCAGCGATCCCGATGGGCGTTCGGACGGCGGTGTGCAGCGACTGGTAGCCGTTGGCTTTGGGGCTGGCGATGTAGTCGTCCTGGCTGCCGGGGATCGGAGTGTAGCGATCGTGGAGCTGCTCCAGGACCGCGTAGCAGTCATCGACGGAGGCCACCTGGACCCGCAGTCCGATGCGATCCAGCAGCGCTTCTGGTGCGATGCCCTTGCGCTGAGCCTTGGCTTCGAGGCTCTCGAGAGTCTTGATGCGGGCGCTGATGGCGCCCTCTATGCCCGCCTCCATCAGCATCTCCGCGGCATCATCTTCCAGCGCAGAGAGGGCAAGCTCGTCGGCGAATGCGGCCAGCGCGACCGGGGTCTCGCCGGCGCTCTGGGGAGAGAGGCCGAGGAGGAAGGCAAGCAGAAGGGCAGTGGGGAGAGCAGACATCCGGGCTCCGGTTGTTGAACAGTATTGTTTACGCACACCGCCTGAAGACAAGTGCAGCCGATGACATCTGGTGACGGAAATCACGCCATGGACTCTCCAGGCTCCCCCGACAGGCCCGCTGCGCGATAGGCTTTCCCCATGTCAGACGACCTCCCTGCCCTGAGAGACTGCGGCTTCGTCCGGGTCCCTTCACCCGACAACACGACGCTGTGGATGACCTGCGAGAAGTGTGGCAAGTCCGATCACTTCTGGCTCACCGCGTCGCAGATCCGCTGCCGGTGTGGTGCTGAGTACAGCCATGCAGTGCGCCCGGACGGCACCACGGTCGCCGTGGAGACGCTGGAGGCCGTTCCGTTCGACAAGGGGCCGATGGCGCTGGCGGATCTGGAGTGGGACTACCGGCGGCTGGCGGTCGTGGTCGTGGTCGCGCTGGGTGGCCTCGGTGTCCTTCTCTGGGCCCTCCTGTAGTCCATCCTCCGGGTGCTGACGGGCTGGCGATGGTGACCAGCCGGTGCGCACCGCGCGCGGACATCAGCGCGCTGGAGGACCGCTTCCGGTCCAGGAGTTCGGCGCCGCAAGGCAGAGCTGGAGGAGCTGAAACCGCACCCCCCGCAGGCTGCGCTGCCGGAGGAGCTGGTGGCGAATCAGGCGGAGGTGGCTGAGGACGTGGAGGCGGGCAGAGGGCCAGGCGACGTCGTGGGCATCCAGCAGCCGCGCGAGAGCAGCCTCCAGATCACCGGCAGCACACAGGGTTCGGTAGTCCGCCATGGCAGCGTCAAGCTTGGCGTTATCGATGCTCACGACTTCACGATATCCCGACCATCGGCGAGCACCCTGCACGCGGTCAGAAAGACACACCATCGGACCGGATGCAAAGGTCCAAGCTGAAGCCCCGAGTGAAATGCCGTGAGGTCGGGCACCGTCGAGGACTCGCTGGGCGTCAGCGTCCCTCAAGACTCCCGTCGACGGAACAGCGCCGTCCCCATCAGCAGCACGATCGCAAGCGCGCCGCCGCGCGCCTGAGCCCCCGAAGCGGCACACCCGCAGCCCCCCATGTACTTGCCGCCCGTGTACATGCCGCCGATGTCATCGCTCCCATTCAGGGGATCGGTGCCGTTGACGCTGATCTCATCGCCGTCAGACACGCCGCCATCGTCGGTGTCGGCGTCCAGCGGATCGGTGCTGTGGTCGTTGACCTCGTCGCCGTCGGACAAGCCATCCGCATCGGTGTCGGTATCGAGCGGGTCGGTCCCGGTGTCGTTGACCTCGTCGCCGTCAGACAGCCCATCGTCGTCGGAGTCATCGTCCAGCGGATCGGTCCCGGTGTCGTTGACCTCGTCGCCGTCAGACAGCCCATCTGCGTCGGTATCGGCATCGAGCGGGTCCGTCGTGTGGTCGTTGACTTCGTCGCTGTCGGACAGCCCATCGCTGTCGCTGTCAGGGTCATTGGGATCGGTGCCGGTGTCGTTGACCTCGTCGCCGTCAGACAGCCCATCGTCGTCGGAGTCATCGTCCAGCGGATCCGTCCCCTCATCGTTTATTTCTTCGCTATCGGTGAGCCCGTCGCCGTCACTGTCAGAGTCGCTGGGATCAGTCCCCTGGTTGAGTTCCTCTCCATCGGACAGTCCGTCACCATCGGAGTCCACGTTGTTGGGATCGGTGCCGCCAGAGACCTCATCGCAGTCGCTCACACCATCTCCGTCGCTGTCTGCGATGGTCGGGTCGGTGCCGTAGTCATTGACCTCGTCACCATCGGTGCAGCCGTCGGAGTCGGTGTCGGTGTCCAATGGGTCAGTGCCGTGATCGTTGACCTCATCACCATCAGACAAGCCATCCGCATCGGTGTCGGAATCGAGCGGATCCGTGGTGTAGTCGTTGACCTCGTCGCCGTCGGACAAGCCATCCGCATCGGTGTCGGAATCGAGCGGGTCGGTGCCGTGGTCGTTGACCTCGTCGCCGTCGGACAAGCCATCCGCGTCGGTGTCGGAATCGAGCGGATCCGTCGTGTAGTCGTTGACCTCGTCGCCGTCGGACAAGCCGTCACCGTCGGTGTCGGCATCCAATGGGTCAGTGCCCAGCGCATCCTCTTCCTCATTGGTCAGTCCATCCCCGTCACTGTCGAGCGTGACGTCTACAGACTCAGTGCAGGTCGCGCCGCCCTCGCTGCGGCCGACGGTCCAGTCGAGCTCTGCGTCGAGGTCATACGAGCCGCTCCCAGACGCCTCTAGCGTGAGGGTGATGCTCTCTGCTCCGCTTCCAGCCAGGGTCCCGAGATCCCAGGAGACCGTCCCGCTTGCGCTGTCGTAGGTCCCAGAGGCATCGTCGCTGACGTAGGAGACGCCTGCCGGCAGGGTCAGAACCAGCGTGGTGGATGAAGCATGGCCGACGTTCTCGTTGCTGATGTCCAGCACCATGGTGATGACGCCAGCATCATCGGTCTCTGCATCACAGGTCAGCAGCAAGTCTGCGGCGATGTCACTGCTGGCACAGCCGGTGGCGAGGATGGTGTTGAGGAACAGCCGGGCGCCGTTCGATTCTCCGTTGCTGCTGCTGGGCATCGAGACGTCGTACTCATGCCCTCCGATAAAGACGATCTGTCCGCTCGAGGTGTCTCCATCGAGCCAGCCATGAACGGCAATGTCCGAGGGGTTTCCGTTATTGTCCTCTCCCTGGATGAGCACCGTGGTGTTGGCGTAGTAGCTGCTGTCTGGCTCAAACCCCGGGAGGCTGCCGCCAGAGACCTCCCAGTCTCCATCGAGCTGCGCCACGGCCAGATCTGCACCATCGTAGGTGACCGGGACGCTGTCATCGGGGGAGACCTTGCTGAGTCCAGCATCGCTGAGCATCAGCCCGTAGCCCGTGTTGTTCTCGATCGCGTCAATCGCCGCGCACTGATTGAGTAAGGTGCTCTCCGGCCATACCGTGAACTCCCGGATCTCCTGAACCAGGCCATCAATGCTCGATTCCTTGTAGTGCATCGAGTCGAGATGGCAGTACTCGGGGTAGCCTTCGGCATCGAACAGCGCACCGTCGATGGCGGTGTCGCTGGAGCCCTCGATGTCGCTGTAGCAGAGCACGTCTGGGTAGCCATCTGTAGCGTAATTGCAGTCATTGTCCGCGCTGCTTGGCCAGGTGCTGTCGTTCGAGTCCGGGATGCCTGCAGCGTTGAGGACATCAAAAGAAATGTCCTCACGGCCATCTGCAAAGATGGCAACAGATGGTGCATATCGGAGTGTACGATCAACCTCTCCGGTGAACGAGAGGGAGGCCTCGTGGACCGTCGTGGTGTGAGCTCCCCGCCAAGACGCGATGATGGTCAGCGCCCCAGCAGCATCATCGGAGTCGATGACAAACGGACCACCGCGGTAGTCGATGGAGGCCGCCGTAGAGGATGCGCTGTCGATGTCGTAGGCGGTCGCGGTGAAGTCATCATCTCCATGAGACTTCCCGGAAGCGATCATCCAGTGGATCTCAATGTCATTGAGCAACAGCAGGTAGACGAGCCCGTAGGCCTCCAGTATTCCGTCATCCTGGTAGCTCTCATCCATCGGGATGATGAGCGAGCCGGACTCAAAGGACGCTGTTGTTCCAGCCAGCGCGGACTGAGTAAAGAGCAGCCACATGTTGTTCCCTGCGTATCGGAAGGTCTCTCACAGAGTACGGCCATCGTCGGTCCGCTCATCATTACAAGTCCCTTAAAAAGCTCGCTGCAGCCCAGCCGTCCCAGGTCATCCCTGTGCCATCATCGCCTCAATGAAGCCCCTTCCTCTCCTCGTGCTGTACACCCTCTCCGGACTGGCTGGCCTGGCCTGGCAGGTGCTCTGGGTGCGGGCCTGGACCCCTGTGCTGGGTGCGGGGCTGGAGGCGGTCTCCGCAGTGACCGCAACCTTCCTCGCTGGCCTCGGCATCGGCGGGCTGCTCGCTGGCCGGCTGCGGGGCACTCCGCTGAAGGCCTACGCGGCCCTGGAGGCAGGGGTCGGACTCTGGGGGGCCGCGCTGCCCGCCGTGCTCGCTGCGCTGAGCATCCCGATGGCGACAATGATGGCCCGCTTCGGGGCGGCTCCAGTGCGTCTGCTCTCCGCGCTCCTGCTCATCGGACCCCCTGCCGTCGCGCTGGGCGCCACCTACCCGCTCATCGCCCGAGCCCTGCACGCCGACGCTCACCCCCACCGGGCTGGGCTTGCATATGGTCTCAACGCCCTCGGTGCGGCCTGCGGGGCCCTGCTGGCCGGAATGTGGCTGCCCTGGGCGCTGGGGCTTCAGCGGTCGAGCCTGGTGCTCGGCGGGGTCAACCTGACCGTGGCGGCCCTCGCGCTGCTCCTGTCCCGTCGTGTGGTGGCACCGGCACCACTCCCGGAGGCTTCGGGTCGCGTCGATCCGATTCTCTGGTGGCTGGCCGGGCTGAGCGGCCTGACCGGGCTGGCGCTGGAGGTGACCTGGAGTCGGCTGAGCGGCCCGCTGCTGGTGGCACGGGGGGGAGACAGCGCTGCGTTTGCTGCGGTGCTTGCTGCGGTGCTGGTCGGCATCGGACTGGGCGGACTCCTCGGAAGCTTCGCCGGCCGTCGAGCAGGTCGAGCACTCGCAGTCCTCCAGGCCCTGCTGGCGGTCTGTGTGCTGCTGATCCTCGAGCCCGTCCGTGACATGGTGCTCGGCGACATGCACTACGAGGTCTATGAGGGCCTGCTGCCGCTGCTCCCGGCGCTGTTCCTCGGCGCGACCTTCCCGCTGCTGAGCAACGAGCTGCTGGCGGCCGGACGCGGCGGGCTGGGGCGGCTGTACGCCGTGAACACGCTCGGCGCGGTCATCGGGGCCCTGGCCGCTGGCTTCCTCCTGGTTCCCGCGCTCGGTGCCCAGCGGCTGGCGGTGCTGCTCGCCGGGATCGCAGCCCTCACCGCCGGGATCGGGCTGTACCGCGATCGCAGCCGGCTGCTGCTGCCCTGGGTGCTGCTCGCGGCGGCCGGCGTGACCGTCGCCGGAATCGTCACGCCGCCGGTCGCGGGTGCCCGCCTGCTGCCGCCAGATGAAGTCTTGGTCGACGCACTGGAGGGGCGACAGGCCTCTACCCTGGTGGCCCGACGCCCAGACGGCGAGCACGTCCTGCTCTCTGGCGGGCACCGGATCACCCAGGCCGGGCGAGGCCGGATCAACGACCACGAGCTGCGGGCGCTGGGACCGGCCTCGCTGCATGGTGAGCCGAAGCGGGTGCTGTCCATCGGCCTGGGCACCGGAGAGACCGCCCGGGCCTTCCTGACGCTGGAGGATCTGGAAGAGCTGGTGGTGGTCGAGCTGGATGCACGACAGCCAGAGATGCTGGCCTGGTTTGGAAACGACCACATCCTCTCCGATCCCCGGCTCACCCTCATCACCAACGACGGCCGCTGGTTCTTGCGCACCGACCCGCGGCGGTGGGACGTCATCTCCGTGGATGCCTACGGCCCACGGACCGCCTCCGCCACCTTCTACACCACCGAATTCTACGCCCAGGCCGTCGAGAAGCTTCAGCCAGGCGGCCTCCTGTTCGTAAAGTTCAACCCAGCATCTCTACCAGACACCGCGACCATCTCCGCCTACATCGGCGCCCTGTTCGACGCCGCTCCCGACGCCGCGCTGGTCTCAATGGGCCGCGGCTTCTTCGGACTCGTCGGCGGCACCGCCGCCGGTCTCGACCTGCCGGAGAACCTCATCGTCTCCGATCCCCGCTCCGCTGCACCGCTTCTGAAAGGTGTCCGACGGGTCACCGACGATCACCCGGTCGCCGTGCCCAACCAGGTCATCCGATCCCCGCAGAAGATCGAGCCGTTTATTCGGGCGCGTCGAGAGCCGTAGGGCAGAGCGCGCTGGCGCTATGGCCGCTGAAAGGTCCAGACGTTCCACAGCCACGTCGAGGCGGTGGACTTCAGGCGCAGCCCAGCAGCCTCCGCCAGCGCCATGATCTGCGCCTCGGGGTGGATGTAGCCCTGATAGTCTGAGCCCCTGAGCCGCAGCACGAGGTTCATCACCCGCACGCCGACCCGCGTCCACCATCGTTCCTTGGGAAACACCGCTCCCCACGCCCGTTGCGCCTTGGCCGTCGAGGCGATGACCAGCCCGGAGAGATCGGGGTAGCAGCACAGCACCCGGTCCAGCGTGACCACTGTGTGCGCCTCGATGCTGGCATGAAGCGCCACGAAGTCGCCATGCAGGTGCTCAGAAGACGTGAACCCCAGCCGCTCCAGCTCCGCCCTTGCGACCGCGACGTAGGCCTGTGAGGCGTCGACGTGGGTGATGCGCTCGGCTGTGGCGGCGAAGGCATGCTGGATGGCGCCGACTCCGCCGCCGATGTCGAGGAGCGAGCCACGAGGGAGGGCAGCGATGAGCATGCGGGTGGAGGCGCTGGGACCGCGCCGGTGGAGCCGAGACAGCTCGCGGCGGGCGACGCGGGGGTCAAAGAGCTTGTCGGCGGAGACGCAGTGGGGGCAGGGCATGAAGGATCCGGGCTGAGGACAGTGTAGACCGAGGCGATGCGCAGCGGACCGGTCGCGACCAGCCGGCAGCGCAGTCTCCCCTGTACCAGACCTTAGGGACACCCACAGGAGCACCTTCCCTCTCGGTTACCGCTGCATCTCCTTATCAGTATACAATATGTATACCAACGATGCTGCTGGCACGACCGACACCAGCCGCTCCTCCATTCGTGCCGGAATCGGTTCGGCCAGACCCACGGCTCGGGTCGCGCCCGCCTCCACAGCGTCGCCCCCTGGTCCCGGGCTCAGCGGAGTGACCTCCACCGCGGACCACGCGCGGCTCCGCTCCGCCTCGCTCACCCACGACCACAGCACCTCCGGCGTCGCCCCTCACCCGCGCAGCACCGCACCGTCTGGGATCTGCTGCGGCATATCGCTCTCCAGCACCACATCGCCCTCCACCACCACGCCGGCTCCGAACGTCCAGTCACCGCGCACCATCAGCCGGCGGCAGGCCTTCAGCGACGGCGCGCCCGCCGGGAACCGCGCCTCCAGATCGCTGACCAGCTTGTAGTACCGCGCATCCAGCGTGATCATCGGTGGCTTCGCCGTGGAGATCACCCGGTGGTCTCCCGTCAGCGTGGTCGCATCCGAGCGCACCCGGAGGAGGTCAGCGGTCGTCTTGACCGGAGAGAACCGGCTCCGGGGCACCCGCAGCGCTGCGGATCCGGGAAACACCGCGATCGCCGCCCCCATGGCACTCTCCAGCTGGTAGACCGCTGGAGAGCTTCCGTCTCGGGGATCGACCGTCTTGGCGTTGCGAATCAGCGGCAGGTGCATCCCGCCGACGGCATCGAGCCGGGCCTGGAGCGCGTCGAGGTCGAGCCACAGGTTGTTGGTGTTGAAGTAGCGGTGACGGCGGTGGTCCTGGAAGGTCGCGGCATCTTCTGGGGCGCACTGGGCACGCTCGCGGAGAATGAGCTGGCCATCCTGCAGCGCGAGGTGACCGCCCTTGGCGTCGGCCTCTGTGCGGTCGGCAACCTCCATGAGGAACGGCAGATCGTTGGCGATGACGTGGCCGAGGATCGCCGGGTCGAGGGTCGCGCCGAGGTTGTCGGAGTTGGAGACAAAGGCGTAGCGGATGCCCGCTCCCCGAAGCGCAGACAGGGTGCCTCGGGTGACCAGGGCGGTGAACAGGTCTCCGTGCCCCGGCGGGCACCACCGCTGCCGCTCCTCAGGCCAGTCCACCGGACCGAGGGTGGTCTGATCGATCTTGGGGATCCGGTGCTGGAGGAAGTCTCGGGGCAGCGCGCCAGGAGTCGGCGGCAGGGTGTCGAGCAGGGAGAGGGAGTCGGTCTGGGTCGAGAAGCTGTTCATCAAGACCAGCGGACAGCCGGCATGCCGGACCTGGTGAACGATCAGCTCCAAGAAGCTCTGTCCGGACTTGACCGCCAGCAGCGACTTGGCGACCTGAAGCCCCATGCTGGTGCCGAGCCCGCCGTTGAGCTTGATGACCACCGCCCGGCTCAGGTGCGCCTGCCCCAGCGCATCGAGGGCTGGATCGAGCGCGTCGGCATCGGGGAGGGTCTCGACCGGTGAGATGGCGGCCTCTGGGATCATCCCGGTCTCACCCGCGACGAGCTGTCGGTAGTGGTGGGCAAACGAGTCGACCGCCAGCGCAGGCAGGTCGTCATCTCGCATCATCGTCGTCAGCGCATCGAGGGACATCAGGGCTCCGGGTTGCCCTCGCACGGTATCATCGTGCCCACCGGCGCCTTCGCGAAGCCAGGCAGCGATGGACATCAGCGCAGTCCATCACCGAAGGATACACCCCGGTCATGGTCGCCTGGATCCTGCTCAGTCTTGCCTGCCGCACCCCGAAGCCAGCGGCTCCACCGGATGCGCCCAACATCATCCTGGTCTCGCTGGACACCGTCCGCAGCGATCACCTGACCACCTACGGACACAGCCGGGACACCGCCCCCTACCTCGACAGCATCGCCGCAGACGGGGTGTCGTTCACCGACAGCTACGCCCAGGCCTCCGCCACCACCCCCACCCACGCCTCCATCTTCACCGGGCTGCACCCCTACGATCACGAAGCCTACGGCTACAGTCGCAAGCTGGTGTCACGCCACGTGACCCTGGCAGAGCTGCTGCGAGACCACGGCTGGCGCACCATCGCCGCGACCTCCTCGATGAAGTTCGATCGCGGCTCTGGCTTCAGCCAGGGCTTCGAGGACTACCTCCTCTTCGGAGACGGGGCGAAGAACCGACGCAGCAAGAAGGTCAGCGACGGAGTCCGCGCCCTGCTGGCGGAAGAGAACGAGCGCCCTGTCTTTGCGTTCGTCCACTACTTTGATGCCCACGCCCCCTATGCCGCGCCGGCCCCCTACACGACGCTCTGGCACCCCGGAATGGACGCGCCCGCACCGGAAGACACCACCCGCTTCATCCAGCACAACCAGAGCACCCCCGTTCCCGGCCCGACGCGGGCCTACCTCGCGGCCCTCTATGACGGAAACATCCGCTTCCTCGATGACAACCTCCGCTCCTTTCTCGACGGGCTCGCCATCGCCAACGGGCGCTCGACGCTGCTGATCATCACCTCGGATCACGGCGAAGCATTCGGCGAGCACAACTACCTCGGGCACAGCTCCAAGGTCTACGAGGAGATCGTACAGGTGCCGCTGGTGGTGCGGTGGCCGGGACAGATTCCGCCCGGACGAACGCTAGACCGCCGGGTGCAGAGCATCGACCTGCTGCCCACCATCGGCGCGCTCCTCGACATCCCGATCCCCGAGGGGCTGCCCGGACGCTCCCACGCCGACGCCCTGCGCGGTGTATCCCCCACTCCGCCACGGGTCATCGCCGGAGTCACCGATCCGGTGGTCATCTTCAACCGACCTCGAAACTGGGGACTCATCGGCGAGCTGGATGGCCGGCGCTTCAAGATCAGCCGACAAACGGACGAGGACCTGCGGCTGTTCACGCTGGACAGCGATCCGGGCGCCCACCGCGACGTCATCGCGCAGCACAGCCGGGAGGCCGGCCTCCTGATGGAGGCTGCGGTCGCCCTCGGCGTGCCCGTCGGCAAGCGGCCGAGCCAGCAGGTCGAGAACCTCCGGCAGCTCAGCCAGGAGCAGGTCGAGCGCCTGGAGGCAATGGGCTACATCGACGAGCTCGAGCAGCCGCCTCAGTAGGAGCCGGTGCGTCCCTCAGCGGAGATGACGTAGGCAGAGCCAGAGCCGTTGCCGCCCGGCGCGCCGATGAGGACATCGGAGAGCCCATCTCCGGTGATGTCTTCGCCGGCCGTCACGTCGATTCCAGCCATGTCTCCTCCCCCCGAGCCGCGGAAGCGAACATCGGCGGCGTAGCCAAACCGGGTGCCAGAGAACGGCCCGTAGAACAGGTAGGCTGAGCCGGAGCTCTTGGCAGTGTCGTCGTTGTCGGGTGCGCCGATCAGCACATCCACGCTTCCATCGCCGTCGACATCGCCCGCCAGCGAGACCGAGTAGCCGGCGTAGTCACCAGAGTACTCGCCATACAGCAGTCCGTCGTAGACGTCCGTCACGAGCACCTCGTCCGTCATCTCCTCGCCGTGGATCACCCAGGTCCGATCGCCGTAGTCGCTGACGATGAAGTCATCGAGTCCGTCGCCGTCGAGGTCATCGCCGCCATCCATCGCGATGCCAGAGTAGGCGCCCTTGTTCGCGCCGATCAGCATCGCACCGACATAGTCGTCGACGTCATCGCTGACGATCTCTTCTCCGCCGTAGATGATGTAGGTGATGCCCTCGTAGCCCTTGTCGCCAGACTCCAGGGGCGCGCCGAGGGCCACATCGTCGAAGCCATCACCGTTGATGTCCCCGAGGCCGGCGACCGCGTAGCCGGTCCAGGAGTCTGGGGTGATGCCCATCATCTGCACATCCGATCCTCCGCTCAGCGAGATGTCCGAGCCGATCGGGCCGTACAGGATGTGGGCAGCACCGGGGTAGAGGTCGTCGCGGTCGAGCTGACCGTAGGAGCCGATCAGGACATCCAGGGAGCCGTCGCCGTTGAAGTCCCCGGCGGTGTCCATGCTGTAGGACGCCGCAGAGCCGCCATGGGCACCGGTGATGGTGTAGTCGGCGGTCTGGCTGATGGTGCTGGAGCCGGTGAGCGGCCCGTAGAACACAAACGCCCCGCCGTCGCCGGTGGTGTCGATGCTGACCGCAGTGCTGCCGACGAGGAAGTCGGGGTAGCCGTCGCTGTCGAGATCACCCACGCCAGCCACCGACAGCCCGATCTGATCGCCAGAGATGTCGCCGTAGATGATGGCGAGCGCAGCCTCGTCGAGGTCAGTGGAGTCCGAGGCTCCATCGATGATGTAGAAGGCACCGGCATCTTCTGCCTGGATGTCCTCAAACGGGGCACCAATGAGCACCTCGGAGCGGCCATCACCGGTCAGATCACCGATCGCAGCCACCGAGTAGCCGGCGCCGTCTTCGTTGTGGCGACCAAGCCAGTACTGATCAGCAGCGGCGTTGAGCGACAGCTCGCCAGAGAGGCGGTCGCAGTAGTCGGAGGCGTCGGCCTCCGTGCCGTCGCAGTCGTTGATGAGGCCGTCTCCGCAGACCTCGGGCGCGCCGGGGTAGGTGGTGGTGTCGGCATCGTCGCAGTCGGTGCTCTCCGAGGAGTAGCCGCTGGCCGACGCACAGCCCTCCACCGAGTTCTCCGGGACGCCGTAGCCGTCGAAGTCTGCGTCGGGGTAGTAGGTGGTGGTGACACCCTCGTCGATCTGGTCGTCGCAGTTGTTGTCGGCCCCGTCGCAGACCTCGGGAACCGCTGGACTGAAGCTCGCGCCGGTTGCCGAGGAGTCATCACAGTCTCCGCCGAGCTCGACGTAGCCTGTCGGGGCCGTGCAGCCCTTGGCGATCTCCGCTTCGTTGCCGTAGCCGTCCCCGTCGAGATCGAGGTAGTAGGTGACCTTGACGTCTTCGTCGATCTGGCCGTCGCAGTTGTTGTCGACCCCGTCGCACAGCTCCTCTGCGCCGGGATTGATCGCGTCGTTGGCGTCGTTGCAGTCCTCAGACAGCAGGTATCCGTCGCCGTCACCGTCCTGACCAAGCGGAGCCGGCTCTCCGGTGTCGACCGGCTCTTCAGTGTCCTTGTCTCCACAAGCCACCAGCAACATCGGGATCAGCAGACGCATCGTGTGCTCCTCAGTTCTGGTTGCAGTATTGCGCTGGAAGCGAGCCGACGAAAGTGTCCTGATGCACTCCGCCCCCGAGCGGCCAGCTCAAATGCAGCCAGATGGATGTATCTGGGCGAGTTTACCGCCAGCACCAGAGCAACGGCAGGCTCGTTCTCCGACCGCCGCAGTGTCGCCCCCATGGGGTCGAGGATGGGCAATCAGTCCGATCCATCTTGAGGGCTGATGATGCGACCGCAGCCGCTGCACTTCCCTCCCCTCAGCCGAACCTCTCCCCGACAGCTCCAGCAGTAGACCCGACCCGTGAGCTCAGACCGCTCCTGAGCGACCGCACGAAGCAGCGTGTGGAGCGGCATGAGGAGATCGGACTGGAGGGTGAGCTGGAGACCGGAGATCACCGGCTTACCGTCCTTGCGGGGCTTCATCTCTGACCACAGCATGGCGTCTGGAGGATCGAGCAGGTGCTTCCAGCAGACCCGCTGGCTGGTGATCACAACCCCCTCTGAGGCCGAGCCGAACAAGGTGTCGTCGATGATCACCAGGACACGCTCATCCTCTGGAAGCCGATGGAGCGTCCGCACGGTTCTCAGCTTTCGGTCGGGCAGCGCGGGGGCGTAGAAGATCGCAGGCTGCTCGCCGATGTGCCCGCGCGCCAGCTTGAGGATCGTGGCGGGACGGAGGGGCTCTGAGGCGTGGAGGAGGTCCGCGCTGTGGTGGCGCTCACCGAGCACCGCGAGCACCTCAGCGAGCGCAGCGCACTGCCGAATCGCGCTGGTCGAGAGTCGACTCTCCGCGACGATGAGGTCGTCGTCCTCGTGCTTGACGGCGGCGGGTTCGAGGTCAACCCATCGGATCTGTCGGGGATGCTCCAGGAAGTTTCGCCACACCAGCCGCTGGGTGGTCAGCGCGAAGCCATCCGCACCGGAGCCGAGCAGGGTGTCGTCGTACAGGGCAAGGATCGGCTCGTCGTCGGCCAGCCAGATGTCGTGGATCTGGCGAACCCGGGTGAGGACCTTCTCTGGCGGGGCATCCGGAGTGACGAAGAAGTGCGCCTCAGAGTGCAGCTGGCTGCTGATCAGCGCGCGGATCTCATCGGGGGTCATCGCGGTGTTCATGCTCAAAGTGTACTGCTCTCGTCAGCGTCCCGTCGCCTCGTACGGAGAGGGAAAGCAGCGATGCTGTGCGAGGCTCGGCTCAGCCACCATCGCGACGTCGGCATCCTGGGGCACACGGCTCCAGGCCCACAGTGCCCCGTACGCGCCTGTGCTTTGGGACAACAGCAGCCCCCCGCAGCCATCAGGCAGCACGCATCCTGAAGCAAGAACGCCCCGCATCGCCGCCGGAATCGGACGGACGATGCGAGACGATCGTCTCGACCGAGTGGTCAGCGGGTCGAGGCGAGGCTCACCGGTGCCTACTCGTGGGCTGCGGTGTTCTCAAAGGTGAAGTCGCAGGGGAAGCTGATGCCCAGCAGAAGCTCGACGGTGGCGCAGTTCGAGCCCTTGCAGTCGAAGGTCGCGCTGTAGGTTCCAGTGGAGTTGCTGTCATCCTGGAAGTCGCCCGAGACATCCACCGTCGCCGGGAGGGTGATCTGGTAGTCGTCGTAGGGGATCTCACCGGTGAGGGTCGCGCAGGTGTAGGCGTAGCCGCTCAGGGTGCAGTCGATGGTCTCGTCCTTGGAGAGTCCATCGATGAGCATGTCGAAGCCCGCCGTGTCAGGATCGATCACCTTAAAGCCCATGTCCTCGCCACCCAGTTCATCCTCGATGAGGCTGTTGACGGACTCGCAGGAGCTGTCGGTGATGCCGAAGTCGGAGTAGATCCACTGGCCGCTTGTGGGGCCATCGAACGGGTCGGCGTCGGTGTCCGCATCCGTGTCCGCGTCGGCCTCCGCAGCGGAGATCGCGTCTTTGTCCGTGCAGCCGGTGAGGGCAACCAGCAGGAGCCCGAAGATGGTGAGGTTTCGCATGGTTGTCTCCGCGTCAGGAACAGATTGAGTGAGACACCCTTTTTACAGATGTGCTCGATATATGCCAGCTCTTTTGAGATCGGACACCTGGGCGATTCTCTGAACAGCACCGGCTCAGTGTTCTCCCGATAGGGTGTCTCTGGAGGGTCCGACATGTCCGCCGCGCTCATCTTCATCACCGCTGCATCCGCAAGCTGGACGTGCTCTCGGAGCAGCCAGCGCGCAATCAACCACGCGGTCGAGGCCCTCGAAGCCGGCGACCCGGTGCAGGCAGAGGTCATGTACCGAAAGGCGCTCGACGGGGAGCCAGACTGCGGACTGGCCGGTCATGGGCTGGGGGTCTCCTTGATGCGACAGGACCGACCAGCGGAGGCGCTCGCCCTGCTGACAGGCCTCGCGGCCGCCTGGCCAGAAGAGCCTGAGGTCCTCACCGCGCTGTCCGTCGCCGCGTTCGCCGCCCAGGACTTCTCCACCGCCCGCACCGCTGCGCTCCTGGCCATCGGCCAGGACTCCTCCTCTCTGGAGGCGACCGCCGCCCTGCTGGCGGTGCTGCTGCGCCAAGGAGAGCAGCCGCTGGCGATGCAGGTCGTCGAGGATGCTCGGGGCAAGCTGGCCGGCCCGTCGCTGGCCTGCCTGGAGGCCCAGGTGCTCGTCGAGGGTGGTCAGGTCGAGGCCGCGCGCGGGCTGCTGTCGTACTGTCGTCAGTCACCGGAGCGTGCGCTGGTCGCAGCGGTGTCAGGACAGCTCGCTCCTGGCAGCACCGCCGCGCTGGCCGACGAGGTGGGGGCCGCTGCAGTCGCTGGAATCACCGAGGCCCTCGGCGCACTCAACGCAGGGGATCCAGCCACCGCCCGGAGCATCCTCGACGGTGTGCTCACCGCCAGCCCTGATCGCATCGATGCGCGCATCCTCCGTGCACGCTGTCACCGCGCGCTGGGCGACCTCGCCGCTGCCCAGACCGATCTGGAGTCCGCCTTCGAGGGAGAGACCTGGATCGAGGTCCACGCCTCTGGGGCGATGAGCGGGATCCTGCTGAAGAGCCACGAGGTGCAGCTGAACACCCTGCTGGCAGACGGCATCGGCCTGCTGGTAGACATCCTCATCGCGTCAGGCGACCTCGACGGCGCCCGACAGGCACTGAGCACCGCGACGGGTGCGCTGGGCTCCGGTCCGCACCTCGCCGCTGCAGAGGCACGCCTGCTGATGGCTGCTGGTGATGCCGAAGAGGCCTGGCGTCGGCTCGGGCTCGCCCTGAGCACCTGGATGGACGAGGCCGTCCTGCTCACGGTTGCCGGAGAGTGGGGTCTCGCCGAGCCCAGCGCGCTCCCAGAGACCGCAGCAGCAGCCCTGGCTCGCTCGCCACGGTGGGCGGACCGCTACAACCTCGCCGCGATCCGCTACCAGTCCGGCCAGCACGCCGAGTGCGTCTCCCAGGTGCGTGCAGCAACCAACACCTTGAGCCTCGACGATGCCGCGCGCACGCAGCTCTGGGGCCTCGGCTATCGCTGCGCCGCCCAGTCTCAAGACCTCAGCGCAACCGATGAGGCCGCCCGGTTCGCCGGCCCGATGGACCGCCTGGATCCGGTCGCCCGGGTCAACCACGCCCTGATGCGCTACTCCGCCGGGGCAGGTCACGACGCCCTCGCGCCCCTCGCCGGGCTCTCCGGACCTCCCCAGGTCACCGTGATGGCTGCCACCATTGCCGTGCGGGTCTACGGTGAAGCTGAGGAGTGGTCCGAGGCCCTGGCTGCGGCCAAGGAGGCCCCCGCTGCAGAGCGATACTGGCTCGGCAAGCGGCTGGTCAATGACGGCGCGCTCGCTGATGGGATCTCGGTGCTCAGCGCGGCCTGTCCGGGACTGTCGGGCGCGGAGCGTGTCGCCTGCACCGACCTGCTCGTCCAGCTCGGCCGCACGCCCTGATCCTCCCAGACCGCCGACCGCACGCTGCGGTCGGCAAGGCTACAGCGCCAGCACGCCCGCATTGCCCCAGCCATCGACCACGGTCACGCTGACCGCGCTCTCTGGCGCGGTGACACTCCACCACGTCCGCCCGTCCGCGACCGAGCCCTCGGAGTCGTCCGCCACCGTCGACCCGTCGGAGAGGGTCCAGGTGACGGTGGCATCGCGGACGGGGTTCTCACCGGTCATCTGCTCGTCCTTGTCGATCCACCGGCTGCTGCCCTCGGCATCGATGAGTCGGTAGCCCCACTCGGGAGCCTGGAGCCAGGCGGAGAGGACGTCGCCGTCCAGGGAGATGTCCACGACGGCTGCGGTGATCTCGAACTCCGGGGAGAAGACCTCGTAGTCTTCGGTCGGCCACGGCCAGGTCTCTGCGCCGCCGGCATACGCCTGCCCAGCGATGCGGAGTCGGTAGGAGCCTTCGGGGATCCCCGGTCGGTCGAGGACGTGCCCGACGGGCTGCCAGCCGACCCACCAGGTGTGCGTCTGCTCGGCGTCGATCGGGTACAGCGGATCGGGCTGCCAGAGGAGCAGCATGTCGTGGTGATTGCTGGAGATCGTGCGCCCAGCGGCCGTGGTCAAGGCGCTCCATTCCTCGCCGTCGCGCCGCTCGATGGTGACCTCCGGCAGATCAACGCCAGGGTCTCCGCCCATCCAGGCGAACTGCACGAGCCCCTGCACCCGACCGACCTCAGCCTCCGGGGAGACCGCGAGGTCGATCGGACGGGGCGCATCCGCGTCGTACTCTCGACGGGTATCCAGTGGAAACGGGTTGTAGAAGCCCTCGGGGAGGACAGCAGCAGCGGTCCCCGCATCGGGGGTCCGATCCGGGGCCATCGTGGGCAGCGGATACCCACGGCTGGCGATCGGCTGGTGTGCTCCGGTGATGTCCTGGGGCTCCAGAACGTCGGTCAGCAGGTGGGTGTCCATCGTCTCCAGGATCCCCTCCATGACGTGCTCCGCCTGGAGCGGTCCCCAGATCGCGATGGTGGTCTCGTAGCCACCGAGCAGCCAGTCCTCAGGGGTGAGGAAGTAGCCCTCGTGGTCCTGGGCGTAGCCGACGAGGTTGACCTGACCGAGCCCCAGCTCGTCGGACGCACGACGCCGGAATTGCTCCGCGAAGACGGCGGTTGGCTCAGCGGGGAAGAAGCCGAAGTAGAGGTCCTCAGTGGTCTGCCCGCCGTCCTCACCGCGCACCGGCAGCGGCCCGATGCGCATCGCAGCGGTGTTGGCCTTTGTGGCGGAGGTAAACGGCATCGCGACCTCCTCGTCGGTCAGCTCGAAGATGCCCTGAACCACCCAGGAGACCAGCTCGACGTCCATGCAGCCAGAGTACGGGTAGGAGGTGCTGCCGATGGTGCCAGACTCAATCAGCGGCTCATCACCGCAGAACGCGCCGCCAAACTCAGCGTTGAACTCATCAAGGGGTGAGGCAATGCTGCCATCGTCGCCGTAGATCTGCTCGTCGGGGGTGAGGCCCTCGTCGAACGGCGGGTAGCGCCAGTCCACGGTGCCGTCTCGGGTGACGGCGATCTCATCCCGCTCCTGAGAGACGGCTCGGGAGACCGTCTCCAGGAAGATCGGATCGGCGGCGGTGGGGGTAGATGCCCACTGGTCGAGGACCGTGTCCACCGCAGCGATCCCGATGCTCTCGATCTGGGCGACCTCTTTGTCGAACCCGGCCGGGCTGGCATCTCCAGCGGCGCCCTGGATGTGGGCGACGACTACGGGCGTGTCGAATTGCTCGGCGAGCACGGTCTCCAGCCCCCCCACCGCGTCAGTGGAGATGAAGACGTTGTAGTCCTCCAGCAGCGTGCCGTGGATGCCGAAGCCGAAGAACATGCCGAGGGGCTCGCCGCTCAAGTCATCGACACGCAGGACCCAGAGGGTGGGATCTTTGTAGGCACCCGCTGGAATGTCGTCGAAGAACTGGTGCGCGTTGTTCTCGCCGCGTCGGTCCCGGTAGACCCGATCCTCAGGATCCCAGTCTGTTGCCACCGACATCCCGAGGGCGGCTTCCTGGCGCGTGTCGTAGGCGGACAGCGCGATGTCGGTGAGCGAGGTGATGAGCCGCTGGCCGATCTCCTCGTTGTACTTGTCGCCGCCGAGGTAGAAGTGCTCTGCCTCAGAGTAGTTGGCGACCCCGTTGTGGGTGTGGCTGGCGGTGAGGATGACCCGGCCATCGAGGTCCTCTCCGGTCGCCGCGATCAGCGCCGCCTCGATGCGCTCGACGAGCACGTCGTGGCTGTAGATGAGGTCCGCCTTGATGACGACGGTGTGCTGATCGCCGTTCTCCAGCCACAGCACCTTGCCGGCCTGTCGGGTGTGCAGCCCGGCGGACACTGACCAGGAGTCCACATATTGGCTGACGCGGTTGTCGTACTGTCCAGCCTCGTCGAGGTAGTCGCAGCGGCTGGAGTAGCCGCCCAGCGGTCCGCCGACGGGCAGGTCCAGCCACCCCTCCGCCACACCAGCAACCGGTGCTCCGGCAGTGAGGGACAGGGCGGTGCGCGCGATGGGTGGCTCTGGCACACCACAGGATGCGAGGATCAGCAGCAGCATCAGGGATTCCTTCCTTAGGTCAGCAAGACTATCCCCTTGCGCTTCCACAGATACAGCGCGAAGCGATGTCTCCGATCACCGGGCCGGTGTGCGGCCTCGTTGGACCAGGACAGGGGCGCGTTCTGTGCGCCGCCAGCCAGAGGGTCGCCGCGCGGGTGCGTCCTGGCGGCGTGCTGCACGCCCTTGCTGTGGTCAGGACGCGGGGTGCTCTGGAGCCACCACGCTCGGTACCGGGTGCCCTCCTGCCGAGTCCTCACGGGCCCATCGCGGTGCACACGCGCGAGCCTGTCGGGCCGCCGCGACACCGAGGCTGATGCCATGACGGAGCCCCATCTGACGAAGCCTGGTGCGCTCGAAATGCGGCCCGTCCAGCCGCACCCGGACCCGTTCTGCTACCGCAGGAGCAAGGTAGAACATCACATGCAGCAGCCGACCCGCTGCACGGCGTCCGGTCTGCTTCGCCAACACACTGCCCATGCCCGCGCAGACCATCGCCCAGTAGTGCCGGGCGTCTCCCAGGGGATCCCCGACCGAGTCGGCAAACGCCGCGACGGCACTTCCCAGCGCCAGCCGCTCATCCAGCCACAGGGCCAGCACCGGATCCCGGCGGCGATCCGCCCCCCGCGCCAGCACCCGGACCGCGAGGTGCAGCAGGAGGGCCGCAGCGAGCGGATGCCCGCCGGTCGCATCGAGCGCGACGGCGTACTGCTCGCAGACATCCAGGGGACGGCCCGCACGACCGGCGGCCGCATGCAGCGCATCCATCAGCGCGCGTGCTCCCGCCGCAGGCAGCATCGCCTCGGGCATCGGGCCGTCGTAGTCGTCCGTCCGACCGATCAGCGCCGCAGACAGGTCGACGAGAGACATCGTCGCCCCCGGTGCCCAGGGCAGCCGCCAGGGGTCCACCAGGACGTGTCCGGCGATCAAGGCAAGCATGCGATCCTGGAGCGCGGCGGGATCCTGGCTGAGGTGGCTTCGATCCCAGCGCGTGACTGCAAGCCGGGCCGTCGGCCACGACGGAACCGAGGGGGTGAGCGCAGCGCTGGCAGCCGCCCGGAGCAGCACAGAGAGGGCCATCTCATCTCCCCTATCCTCCGCAGGACAGCAGATCCCCCAGATCGCAGGCGCGACGATAGTACAGCCGAGCCTCTCGGCGGCTGGTCTTCACGCCAGCACCCTGGGTGTACATGTGCCCCAGCCACCGGCACGCGACGGCACCATCTCCGTCACACACTCCCCAGACACAGACGCGCTCCGCAGCACAGGCCCCCTCCAGCAACGACAGGCCGTAGGTTCGGTCTGGAGTGAGCCCCTTTCCGGTGACATATGCGATCCCCAGACCGGCACAGGCAGAGGGCTCACCGCCCTCGCATGGCTGCCGGAGGGTCTCTGGATCGATCGCTTCCTGGAAGACGAGCGCGGTGCAGGCGGCCTGCTCACCAGCCGCGCATGCAACCTGCCACAGCGCACGTGCAGCGGATGAATCCGGCGAGATCCCCTGTCCCACAGAGAGCCGCCAGCCGAGATCCGTGCAGGCCGCCTGCTCACCAGCCGCGCAGGCCGCCTCCGTGAAGCCAACCGCCGTCGCGACATCTCGCTGCGTTCCCAGGCCGCGCAGGGTCAGCCAGGCTGCGGTCTGACAGCGGGAAGCATCGAGCGCGCAGGCGCGAAGGTCGAAGGCCGCAGCTTCCGAGAGATCCGACTTTCGCCCCTGCCCTCCCCGAATCAATCCCCCGAGCCCCGTGCAGGCACCGGCAATGCCGGACTCGCAGGCATCCTCCCAGAGGCGTCCGGCGGTCTCGAAGTCCTGCTCCTCAGCGTGCAGCCAGCCGAGATCGGAGCAGGCAGCATCACTGCCCAGCTCGCAGCCCGCAGCAAGAAACTCGCGCGCACGAAGGGGCTCCTCGGTGCGGAGCTGACGGCCGAGGTGCTGACATCCCGCAGGATCACCGCGCTCGCAGCGGAGCCGGTGGAAGTCCGGTACACCGACAGGACCATCGCTCATGTCGCAGGAGCCGATCTCGCCGTGGGTACAGGCGATCCGATGAAACTGTCCGGCCAGCGTAGTGCTCTGCGCGACCCCTGCTCCCGCAGCGTACAGGCTGGCGAGCCGACCGCAGCTCGTTGTGTTGTATGCCGCGCAGCCCGCAGTCAGCAAGGCGATCGGCCAGTCCGCCCGCCCCGCCCGAGCAGCGATGAGGCAGCTCTCAGCATCTCGTCGCTGGCAGCCGGCCTCCAGCAGGGTCCAGGCCCGCCCAGGATCCGATCCGTCGAGCAGCTCTTGTCCAGCCAGCCGACACGCGATCGCATCGCCCAGCAGGCAGCCACGCTCCAGCAACCAGACGTCACCATCGCGACGCCCCTTCTCCCGACAAGACACGGCCTCGCCGGCAGCACAGCCCGCTGAGAGCAGCTGATCGCCGAGGGCGGGGTCGGTGTCGGCGGTGATGAGGGCGACCGCCCAGTCCGTGCACGCCCGAGTCAGCCCAGCCTCACAAGCCCCCTGCATCAGCGCCGCACCCTGGGACGGATCCGGCGCTCCGAACCGCGCCTGGCTCAGCAGCCACCCCATCGCCAGGCAAGACGCCGGCTCCCCCTCGCCGCAGCTCTCCGAGAGCGCTGCGCGGGCACGGTCGGGTGCGATCGGCCCCTCGTTCCGCCACGATGCCGCCTCACAGGCAACCGCATGTCCCGCCTGACAGGCCGCGGCCCAGGCTTCCTCGCGCACCTGGAGGTCGTGGGTCGTGCTGTCCTGCTCGAAGTCGATGAGCAACGCGTCCAGCAGCGGGTCGGGCCAGTAGGGCAGCGCCGCAGTCAGCACCACCAGACACAGGGTGAGGAAGACACCGCGCCCCCGCCGAAGAGCCCTGCCAGGGTGCGCATGCAGGAGACGCCTGAGGCGGTCGGGTTCATCCACAGAGGGACTGTATCCCAGCAGCCGCCCCCACCGTCACCGCGTCGGGAGCTGAATGGCCCGCCCGAACTTGAGGTGTTCGCCCAGCTGTCCGTCTGAGGTGACCACCCAGAGCATCTTGCAGGGAGGCTTGATGGAGGGCGCAGAGGCGTAGCCATCGGTGAGGTAGATGCAGCCGTCGTAGCGGACCATGCGGTTGCTGTTGAGCCAGACAAACACCGGATCGAACACGGTCCCGCCGCGGCCAGCCACCCGCTTGGGCAGCACCCCGGTGTAGGGGTAGGTCCGCTGGACTGCGGCATCGCACTCCACGACCGTGATCTCTGCCCCCTGCCGCCAGATTCCATGGATCTCGGAGAAGAACTCGGAGAGATCGCTGTCGGAGACAGAGCCGGAGGTGTCGACCGCGACCACGAGGCGCTGGAATCGACTGACGCGGATGCCGGGGTAGGTCCCGTAGCGCTTGGACTGCCGCCGGATGGTGTTGACCACCCGGGTCTTTCGGCTGGATGCCGCGAAGATTCGGATCACCCGCCGCCAGTCAAGCTTCGGCTTTCGGCGCTCGATGGCAGCGCTGATCAGCTCCCTGATCTGGTTGGGCAGCGCCCCCCAGCCGCGCTGACCGGCACGCTCCTTCGCCTGGACGATCAGACGATCGAGCACCGAGTCGGCGACCTGGGCGTCGATGTCGTGGGACTTCCCCCACAGCCGGTGGTCTCCTCGCATCAGCCCACTCGCCGGATCTCCGACGATGGTGGCGTCTTCTTGAGAGAGCAGTCGGCCGAGGACTTCGCTGCTTTGGGGCGCGGACTGGGGCTTTCGAGACAGCTCCTGGAGCTTTCCGTAGTACCAGTCCAGGGTCTGATCTGGCTCAAGTTCCAGGTCTGGGAAGGTCTCCAGGGTGATGCCCCCCTCCGGCAGCTTCCAAGGCTTGACGAACTGGTTGACCACGATGTCTGCGGCGAGGTTGTACATCCGCGGCTCGCGGTTCTCGCGGCGAAAGATGTGCTTGAAGACGAGGTGAAGGGCCTCGTGCTTGATGACCGCAACCCGCTCGCTGCGGTACTTCTTGTTGCCTCGATGGAACGTAAGATTGAGCAGGAACTCCGGGTTGACCTGCAGCGCAATACGCGCCCCCTCAACGCCAACAGCCATGGTCGGAGTGGTGGGCGTGATGTCGCGGATCACGCTGGAGAAGAGGTGGCCGTAGAACGGCTCCTCCAGGATGAGCTGGTTGATGCTGCGGGCCAGCTCATCCCAGGCCTCTCGATGCTGTGCATTCATGACTGCCTACATTCCACCCAGGATCAGCTCGGCGAGCCGGGGATCGCGAACCAGGCGCTTGACCGCGTCGGGACAATTCGCGGCGATGTCGCGGTGGAGGGTCATGCGGAGGTCTGAGGGGATGGTGTCGAGCATCAGGAAGTCGACGAGGTTGTCACGGTAGCTCTCATGCGCCACGAAGTCGGGGTGGGTGATCGCGAGGTAGAGCCGGGTGCAGATGGTGGAGAGGTGGTCCATGCGCTTGCCGCCTTCCGCCAGGAGGTTGATGCGCTGGGCGACCGACGCGAAGTCATCGGTCTCCAGGATCTCCTGTGGATCCACCAGCTCCTTGAGGTTGTCGTTGACGAACGCCATGAAGGTGCTGACGGTGACCTCATCGAGGGAGGACATGCCGAGGGTGTAGACCAGATCAGCGCTGGACTTCAGGTCGCTGATGGACTGGATCTGCTGGAAGAACTGGGTGAGCGAGCGGGGGGTCGTGCGGCGTCCGGTGACCGACTCGGGGTAGGTCAGCACGAAGGCAATCCCGCGCTCATCGACGCCGTTGCGGCTGGCCCATCGCGCCCAGGACTTCGCGTCAAAGACCATGGAGACGTGCAGCATCCGGGTGAGCATCGCGTCGTCCATGGGGGTGACCGAGTAGTCGCCGCCCTCGGGATTTGCGGTGCAGACGATCTGCCACTGCTCAGGCAGCTTCCAGGAGAACATCTCGGACTTCTGGAGGAGCTGCATGAGGCCGCGGAGGATGCGGTCATCAGCCCGGTTGATGTCGTCCAGGAGGAGAATGCCGGGGCCAGCGGTCTTGGGAACCCAGCTGGGCGGCGCAAACCGGGTGACCTGCTCGCCGTCGCGCTCCTCCAAGATCGGGAGGCCATTGAGATCGCCCATTTCCTCAAACTGTGCGGGGGCACAGTAGGCGAACGCCCAGCCCCTCGCCTCCGCGAATTCCTCCACCATCATCGTCTTGCCGATGCCGTGGGTGCCCCAGATGCAGATCGGAGTGGCGCTCCGACCCTTTTCCTGAGACTGGAGGTTGTTCTCGAAGAGGTGCTGGAGGATCTGCGTGGTCCGGTCGGCGTCGAGCTGAGCACCGTAGAGCATGTGGTCCGACATGGGCTCTCCTCGGGAAATAGATGCCCTTGTCTATCCTCATAATGAGACCAAAGAAGGACATTGGATGTCCGTATATTTTATGGAGAGTATCCGCGCTGATCGGCGGACCGAGCGGGCCGTGTCCCAGAGACGAAATCAGACCACAGGCGCAGCCGCCGTCAGCCGCGATGTTCCCCCAGCAGCCTTGCCGCCGGCTTGCATCGCCGTGATCCGCTCCAGCACACCACTTCTCCCGGCCTCTGTGGAGCACCATTGCCGCATTCAAGACGGTCAAGGTACGTGAACCCCTGGTGTCGTTTGCCTGGATTTCACGCCCTGGTCACACCACGCCGGATACCGGTGCACAATAGAGACTGCTACACCTCCGGAGACAACCATGCTGCTCGCGCTATTCCTCACCGCATCTGCTCAGCAAGTGGTCGGCGGCACCCAGGTGGCGGATGGGGACTACGAAGACGCCGCAGGCATCGTCTTTGGCAACTCTGTCGACTGCACCGGGGTGCTCGTTGCTCCCAACGTCGTGCTCACCGCTGGACACTGCGTGGGCGGGATCACCGCAGTCGTCCTCGCGACCAACAACTACCAGCAGGGCGGCGAGATCATCCGGGTCGACAAGACCGTGGAGTACAGCAACTCCTGGAGCACCTACGACGCTGCGGTGCTGGTGCTTGCTGAAGATGCCCAGACCGAGCCGGTGATGATCGCCCAGGACTGCATCCTGGATGACCACCTCTACGACGGCGCAAAGGTGACCATCGTGGGCTACGGCGCGACGGACAACTACGGCAACCAGTACACCTCTCGGCTCAACGAAGCCGACACCACCATCGACGATGCCGACTGCACCACCATGCAGTACGGCTGCAACAACTCCGTCAGCCCTGGCGGTGAGCTGGGCGCGGGGGCTGATGATGAGTTCGACTCCTGCTACGGCGACTCTGGCGGGCCGCTGTACCTCTCTACCCCCGAGGGTCGCTTCCTCATCGGCCTGACCTCCCGGGGCTACTCCAACAGCAACCTCCCCTGCGGTCAGGGCGGGATCTACGTCCGCCCCGATGCCATCATCGACTGGATCGAGCAGGTCAGCGGGGTCGAGATCCCGGCACCGGACTGCACGGTGAACACCGAGCCGCAGCCCTTCGCTGAGGCCATCATCACCCCAGTAAACAAGGTCGGGCGAACCGTGGTCGAGCCCGGCGACCCCGACGTCGACGACACCCACACCTTCACGGTCGTAGAGGAGCCGCTCAGCGGAACGGTCACCATCGATGATGGCGGCATCGTCGCCTACACGCCAGCGGAAGACTTCGTGGGCGCAGACAGCATGGTGGTCACGGTCACCGACAACCGCGGGGCTGCCGGAGAGGTCACCATCGACGTCACCGTCGCCGACGCCGAGAGCGGAGGCGGCGGCAGCGATGGGATTGCAGTCGAGAGCTGCGGCTGCGCCGCCAGCGGCACCCCTCGCAGCGCTGGCATCATCGTGATGCTGGTCGGGCTCCTGGGGATGCGCCGCCGCTCGTAAGCGGCTGCGACCCTTATGAGCGTCTGGATCCTTATGAGCACCCGGGTCTCCTCATGAGCGTCTGGATCTGGTTCGGCATCGCCGGAATGCTGCTGGTGGTGTTCCGTACAATCGAGAAGACGATGCCCCAGCGGGCCACGTCCGCTCGGCGTATTGGAAGCACTGTCGTCCTTACCGCGCTGGGCCTTGCAGTCGCCCACGCCGTCTACCTCCGCGAGAGCAACGTCGCGGTGATCCACCAGACCGTCACTGCTCGGGTCACCGCGCTGCGCGCTCAGGCCGCAACCGACCGTCTGCATCGCCAGGCCGAGCGGGCAGCGCGGGTCGTTCGGCGCACTCCGATCATCCGAAAGCGTATGCTGGTTGCGGCATATTCCGGAGAGATGGGCATGTATGAGGGCCGAGCAGCGTTCATTGCGCACTGCGCGGGCTGCCACAGCGCAGACGGCGGCGGGGTTCCCGATCAACCACGCTCCCCCGCCATTGTCGGCCTCGGAGAGCGCGAACGAACAGACCTCGTGCCCTACCTCGCGGACGAGCACTACCTGCCCTACGCCGGGGTGCTCGACGAGGCGGAGCTGGTGCAGCTGGAGGCGTTCCTGTGGACAGGGCTGCGGGAGTCACTGCCAGACTGAGGTGCTGCCAGACTGAGGTGCTGCCAGACTGAGGTGCTGCCAGACTGAGGTGCTGACGACCACCCCGGGGTCAGCGCATCGCGCGACACATAACTACCGACGACGCTTCTGACGGTTTCGACGCGGTACTGCAGAGTGCCGACCGGCGACCAGATCCCGACGGAGGTGCTCCAGGTCATCGGCGAGGGGAGCCTCCAGCCGCAGGCGCTCTCCAGTGACGGGATGATCCAGCCCCAGGCGCCAGGCATGCAGGGCCAGCCGTGGCCCGACCGAGGCCACCCCACCGGGGGCATAGACCTTGTCGCCGAGCACCGGGAAGCCGGCCTCAGAGAGGTGAATGCGGACCTGGTGGGTGCGTCCGGTCTCCAGCCGCGCCTCGATCAGCGTGCTCCGAGATCCCACCGCCTCAAGCGGCCGGAAGTGGGTGGTCGCAGACTTGCCGCCCGAGCCAGCCCCGCGCCGACCGTCGCCGCGATCTTCGAGGAGGGTGTTCTTCACCGTCATCGGCGCATCTGGAAACCGCCCCGAGACAATCGCGAGGTAGCGCCGCTCGATGTTGTGTGCCGCCAGCAGCTCCTTCAGCGCATGCTGTGCCTTCTTCGTCAGCGCCACCATCATCAACCCTGAGGTGGGCTCATCGAGGCGATGGACCGGATGAGCCGCCCCGAACCAGCGGGCCATCAGGCTGATGAGGTTGTCGTCGCTGCCGCGCCGGGGAGCCGCAACAGACAGCAGCCCCGGCGGCTTCCAGACGATGGCAAAGTGCGCATCCTTCCAGACAACGGCAGGGTCTCGTCCGACCCGTATTCGGCGGGCATTGTGGCGAACCTGAACCGCACCAGGCTCTACATCGCGACCGCCGTCTGCAGTCGGGACCCCGCCCAGGAGGACCTTGCCAGAGCTCATCAGCTCGCGGGCCGCGCGGTTGGAGAGCCCTGTAGACTTGAGATGATCAATGAGACGCATCGGCCACCGGTAACCATTCGGCGGGTGTAGGGCTTGAGGTTGGACCAGCGAGTGAGCGGATCTGCTGTCCGCCTGCGGTCCCTTCGGCGACGCTGCGGTCGGCTGGCAGCCCCCGCCATTTGTTGGCTCATTCTTCCCTAAATCATGGATCGAAGCCGGTACAATCCAAAGAGACCACTGCACGGAAGCACACCATGACGACGCCGCCCCTCCATGTCGCGATCATCGGCGCAGGGCCGTCAGGCTTCTACGCTGCCGCTGCGCTGCTCAAGCAGAGCGATGTCCCCGTCCGGATCGACCTGTTTGATCGCCTCCCCAGTCCCTACGGACTCGTTCGCTCCGGCGTGGCACCGGACCACCAGAGCATCAAGCGCATCGAGCGGGCCTTCGAGCGCACCGCCACAAAGCCTGGGGTGCGGTTCTTCGGCAACGTCTCGCTGGGGCGAGATGTCTCGGTCGACGACCTCCGCGCCCACTACCACGCGATCATCTACACCGTCGGCAGCGAGGGATTCCGCAAGATCGGGGTTCCTGGCCAGCAGAGCGGTCAGGTGCGCTCGGCCACCGAATTTGTCTTCTGGTACAACGGCCACCCCCAGTACTGCGCCCGCAATTTCAACCTCGACAACGTGCGCCGGATCGCGGTCGTTGGGGTGGGCAATGTGGCGCTGGACGTCGCACGGATCCTCGTCCGAGACCGCGACGAGCTGGCCAGAACCGACATCTCTCCCATCGCGCTGGCGGCCCTGCGGGCTGCGCCGATCGAGGAGGTCATCGTCATGGGGCGGCGCGGACCGGCGGAGGCTGCGTTCTCCCCCAAGGAGCTCAAGGAGCTCATGGCGCTGTCTGAGGTCGACATCACGGTCTCCACAGAAGATGCCCACACCGACGCCGTCAGCGCTGCATGGCTCAAGGATGCTCCGAAGACCGCCGCTCAGAACGCCGCGCTCGTCTCAACGTTGGCCGCCCATCCCAGCACCGGTGCCCCGCGCCGCATCCGGCTGGAGTTTCGGACCTCTCCGGTCGAATTCCACCTCGACGAGGCCGAGCACCTCACCGGAATGACCGCCGGACGAAACCGGCTGGAGATCGAAAACGGCAGCCCCCGCCCCGTTGCCACTGGCGAGACCTGGCGCGAAGACGTCCAGCTCGTCCTCACCGCCATCGGCTACCGGGGCATCCCCATCGACGGCGTGCCGTTTGACGCACGTCGCGGCACCATCCCCAACATCGAGGGCCGGGTGACCGAGACGCCCGGCGGCCCCATCCGACCTGGAGAGTACACCGCTGGCTGGATCAAGCGCGGACCGTCAGGGCTCATCGGCAGCAACCGCCCCGATGCGAAGGAGACGGTCGCGCACCTCCTCGCCGACTGCACCACCCCCGACCACCGCAAGGACATCCTCCCCCGCCTCCTGACCCGTGGTGTGCGGGTGGTGACGTTTGGCGACTGGAAGCGACTCGACGCCGAGGAGCTGCGCCGGGGAGAAGCCGCAGGACGGGTGCGAGAGAAGTTCATCACCATCCAGGAGATGCTCGACTTCCTGGAGACTTGAGGACGCGATTCCAGGCTATTCTCCACTCAAGGAGCGACCACATGATCCTCACCCTGCTGCTGGCCTGCGGCGACAAGACCGCCGAGACCGGCACCGTCGACACGGTTGGCACGGTCGACACCGCCGAGACCACCCCCGACACCACACCGAGCCAGACCGAGGCGGGCGAGATCCCAGCCGTTCTGGTCACCGGAGCGGTCACCTGGACCCTCGAGTTCGACGAGACGGCAGAGGGCAAGGGCTTCACCGACTGCTCGTACACCCGCGAGTATGCTGGCACCCAGTACCTCGACATGGACTACCTCTGCGCAGACTGCGTGGTGCAGGTCCAAGGCACCGCGACGATGACCGAGGGGCTGGACTGCTACAGCCAGATCTCCTCGTCGGCATCCACCGAGCGCACCGAGCACTGGGGCTGGTCAGACACAGCGTTCTACCGCACCGGCGTCGAGCAGGGCACCCTGGGCGAGCTGTCTGCGTTCACCCCGCCGGCAGAGGGCGAGGCCGGCACCATCGGCTGGGAGTCGGAGAGCGACCTCACCGACGGCGGGGTCATGCTCCTCACCGCGACCGGCAGCCTCTCCTGGCAGACCGATGAGGCCACCCTGCTGCCCGAGCCCTGGCCTGCCTCACCGGCATCCTACGCCTGTGGCTGGCCGACCAACGACCCGGGCACCCTCACCCTGGACTACGACCTCGCGGTCGGAGAGACCTTCCCCAACGTCCGGCTCATCGATCAGTGCGGCGAGCGCATGGCGCTGTGGGATCTCTACGGCAGCTGGCTGATCATGGACACCTCTCAGTCGGACTGTGGCCCCTGCCGGACCATGGCGGAGGGCGCGGAGGCGTTCGTCGCGGAGATGGCGGCGGAGGGCATCGACGTGAAGGTCGTCAGCTTCCTCGGCAACGGCCTCTCCAACCCCTACGGCACCCCCGATGAGACCACCCACACCTCCTGGGTCGAGACCTATAGCCTGACCGATCCGGTCCTCTACGATCAGGGCTTTGCCTACGCACTGTTCCCCGACTTCGTCACGGAGTACACCGGAGAGAGCTTCGGATATCCAACCTGGATCGTTGTGGATCCAGAGATGAACCTCGTTCACGGCAACGTCGGTTTCGGCTCCTGGGATGACGTCGGGGATGTGATCAAGGCGAACTGAGGCGCGGTGTTCGGGCTCAGCGGATGAACCGCACCACGCCGCAGCCTCAGCGTCCGGGCCTCCAGGATGACCGCCCGGGCAAGGCTCTTGATTCCTCCTCCCGCGACGGCCCTGCAGCGGAGCGCCACAGGATGTTGATGCCGACAACGTGGCGGCTCGACGGCCACTGGTGACCTGCGCAGCGAGCTGGAACGGCGCGGGCCCGCTCCAGAGACACCCAGCCGCCCTCGCCGACCGCCAGCGCCATCGACTCTCCCCGCGACACCATCGCACCAAAGACCGAGGTCACCATCGGCATCATCCGCCCGACCCTGCCCCCCTACGACCCGCTGGACTGGCAGCGCCGTCCGTTCCCCGAGCGCGCCCGGATGGTCTGCGCGTCCTGGGCGACCCAGGGCTACGGAACGCCGGTCGCCGTGTTTGCGCTCTACGCCGTCAAGATCGCCGCCTACATCACCGGCTGGGCGCTCTTCTGTTCCACCTCCCTGGGCAGCCTCGCCGACATCGGGAGCTGGTGGCTGACCCCCCTGGCGCTCCAGAAGGCGGTGCTGTGGAGCATGCTGTTCGAGGTCACTGGGTTCGGCTGCGGAAGCGGCCCCCTCACCGCTCGCTACGTCCCGCCCGTCGGCGGCGCCCTGTACTTCCTGCGCCCCGGCACCGTGCGCCTGCCGCTCGTCGGGTCCGGCACCCGACGCCGCATGGTCGACGTCCTGCTGTACGCCAGCCTCCTCGTCGCACTCGTCGTCGGGCTGCTCGCCCCAGCGCTCGCCGCCCGCCACCTCCTCGCCGTCGCCGGGATTCTCGGGGTCCTCGGGCTGCGGGACAAGACGATCCTCCTCGCCGCCCGTGCCGAGCACTACCTCGTCGTGGTGCTCGTCTTCCTGCTGGCGGGCGACGTCACCCAGTGGCTCGCCGGGAGCATGGCGGTGTGGGGAGCGCTGTGGTTCTTCGCCGGGTTCTCCAAGCTCAACCACCACTTCTCCGCTGTTGTCTGCGTGATGATGTCCAACAGCCCGGTGGTGCGCTCGGTGTGGCTACGCAAGAAGATGTACCGGGACTTCCCCGACGACCTGCGTCCGTCCACGCTCGCCCACGTCCTCGGCCACTTCGGGACCGCGCTGGAGCTGTCGGTGCCGGTGATCCTCCTGCTGACCACCGGACCGGGTCCGCTGCTCGTCGTCGGCATGGTCTTGATGCTCGCCCTGCACAGCTACATCACCGCCAACGTGCCGATGGGGGTGCCCCTGGAGTGGAACGTGCTGGTGGTCTATGGCGCGGTCGTGCTGTTCTGGGGCCACCCAGAGGTGACCGTGCTGGACATGGGGCTGCCGATCGCTGTCCTGGTGCTCACCACCTCAGTGGTGCTCCCGCTGCTGGGCAACCGCCTCCCCGCACACATCTCGTTCTTACCGTCCATGCGCTACTACGCTGGAAACTGGGCGATGAGTGTGTGGCTGTTTGAGGGAGAGAGCCACCGAAAGCTCCACGACAACCTCACCATGACCTCGCCCTGGGTCACCGACCAGATCGACACCCTCTACGACGACGCCACCATCGTCGCGCTGCTGGGCAAGGTGATGGCGTTTCGGCTGATGCACCTGCACGGGCGCACCCTCGGTGTCTTGCTGCCGACAGCCCTCGGCGGGCGCGATCTGTCGGCGTACACCTGGGTCGATGGGGAGATCGTCGCCGGGCTGGTGCTGGGCTGGAACTTCGGAGATGGTCACCTCCACGACGAGCGCATGCTGGGCATCATCCAGGATGCCTGCGGATTTGCTCCGGGCGAGCTGCGCTGCATCTTCGTCGAGTCCCAGCCAATGCTGTCGGGCACCCTGCACTGTCGCGTCCACGACGCCGCCGACGGACTGCTCCACGAGGCCCACCTCTCCGTCTCCGCCCTCCGCGCGCGGCAGCCCTGGACGCTGGGAGGAGATGCAGGGGGCTGAGCGCCAGCGCGACGATGCGCCTAGCGGTCCTGCTCGATGCCCAGCTCCTCCAGCAGCCAGCCAGCCGCCGGATCCGACTCCATCACCCACAGCATGTACCGGACATCGACATGAATGGTCCGCGACGTCGGACCAAACGCCCAGTCCGCACCAATGGAGTCGACGTTTCCATCAAAGGCCAGGCCGACGAACTCCCCAGCAGCATTCAGCGTCGCGGATCCAGAGTTTCCACCAGTAATGTCGAGCGTAGACAGGTAGTTTACCGGCACATCGCCCAGGGCATCGTCGCTCCAGCGGCTCTCTTCTCCGGCACGGCTCAGCAGAGTCTCCGGGGCATCAAACGGCACCTCGCCGGTTGCCTTGGCGACCATGCCAGAGAGGGTGGTCTGGGGCAGGAAGACCGCGCCGTCCTCGGGCGACCATCCCTGGACATGACCAAACGTCAGCCGAAGGGTGCTGTTGGCGTCGGGGTACAGGCCGGACTCTCCGCGCATGTCGATGAGGGCCTGCATGTACAGCGGACGCAGCCGGGCCATCGCGCCAGAGAGCTGCTCGCTGGTCACGCGCTGCTGGGAGAGCCAGCCCTCCATGGTCACCGCGAGGCTCACCCACGGATCGGTGGAGGCCTCCAGGGCCGCACGGTCCATCTCCAGCAAGGCCAGCCTCGCCTCGGTCTCGGCCAGCGATGGGGATGTATACAGTGTGTTTAGTGCCTCATCAAGGCCGCCGTGGTCGGCAATCCAGGTGGTGAGCGGCTCGACCTGTTGCGCTGCGGGGAGCGCGGCATGCCTGCGGAGGATGATGGCCATCCCGTCGCGGTCAGAGGGCAGGTAGAGGGTGCGCTCCAGCCGGGAGAACCGGGCCGTTGTGCGCTCCTGATCGCGCTCCTGGAAGCCCTCCTTGCGCTCCATGTCGGGCTTCTCTCGCTCACCAGACAGCCGGTATGCGTAGTGCGCAACCCCCAGGAGATCGGGGATCCACATCATCCAGCCGACCAGCTCGGTGCGCTCCTGGTGGGCCTGGGACCGCTCGATGGTCGCCTCCAGCTCCTCAAGTGCCCCGCCATAGGTGCGCTTGCGCTTGCGATCCGCCATGACCCAGGCGGTCAGCTCGGCATCGGCGGCGTCCTTGTCGTCGAGCAGGCTGCCGCTGGAGAGCAGCGCCAGCAGCTCGGTGTTGTTCTTCTCGGAGTTGGCCAGGTAGCCGATCGGCGCGGCCAGCCGGGCCGCAGCGTCTTCGTTGTCCGCAGCGTGTCCCCGGAGCATCTCGCCGAGCTCGGTGTACATCGTCAGCCGGCCCGGGATGGAGGACTCCGCGCTGTAGCGCAGCTCGCTGGCCCGGTCGTGGCGGCGGGTGCGGCCGGGGTAGCCTGCGACCATCACGAAGTCTCCAGGAGAGACCCCGTCGGTGGCCATCGGGAGGTGGTGGGCGGGCTGGTAGGGAACGTTCTCCTCGGAGTACGGCGCGGCGCTGCCGTCGGGGGCGACGTACGCCCGCAGCAGGGAGAAGTCTCCGGTGTGGCGGGGCCACATCCAGTTGTCGATGTCTCCGCCGTAGCTGCCGACGGAGTCCGGCGGTGCGTAGACCAGCCGGATGTCGGAGAGCTCTCGGTTGACGATGAGCCGGTAAGAGAGCCCCTCGTAGAAGCTCGCGACCCGGCAGCGGTAGCCGGGCGCAGCCTCGCACTCAGCGATGATCTCCTTGCGAACCAGGCTGATCGCATCCTGCCGCTGGGCATCAGACATCCGGCGCTTGAGGCGGGACTGCACCCGCTCGGTGACGTCGTCGATGCGCTCCAGCACATAGATCCGACCCGACGGCCCCACGCTCAGCTCGCCGGCCCGGTCGGAGGCTGTGTAGCCGTCTCGGGCGAGGTTGCGCTCGCCGGTAGAGTTGTACTGCAGGTAGCCGCTCACGCAGTGGTGGTTGGTCGCGATGAGCCCGTCGGGAGAGACAAACGACGCCGAGCAGAAGCCCAGCGAGACGATCGCATTGAGCGGCTCGGTCAGCGGACTCGACAGCGCCGCCGGATCCACGGTCAGCCCCATCTCGGTGAGCGTCTCGGCCATCGCCGGGACCTGCTCTGGTGTCCACATCCCCTCATCCGCCCACGCACTCGCCAGCAGCATCAACAGCATCCCAACCTCCATCCTGTCTGCCCGGCTAACCCAGCGCCCGCACCTGCGGCAGGAAGCGCGGCGGCGCTACAGCACTTCACACCCAAAGTCGGCGTAGTAGGCAACGTCCTCACCCATCACCCAGCAGTCTGCGCTGCCGACCGCGCCGAGGAAGTAGGTCAGGTCCGCCGAGAGGCCGGCCTCGAACAGGGTCTGGTTGGTGCCGACGTCGTTGATGTCAGGGTAGACGCTGGTGATGACGCCGCCGGAGGCCGAGAGGCTGTGGCAGACCTCGTAGCCGTAGTCATCGTAGCCGCGCGGCTCGTCGCCGGGGATGCAGCTCTCGCCGTACCAGCCGCCGCTGCCGGCGCCGGTCTCTGCCATGCCGAGGTCATAGGCTCCGCTGCCGCCGGTGATGCTGACGGTCAGCCCAGAAGCGCTCCAGCTCACCGACATCGCCAGGTCCGTGCCCGGCTCGACTCCTTCGTCGATCTCCTCGTCGCAGTCGTTGTCCAGACCGTCTGAGAGTTCCTCAGCACCGGGATAGACCGTCTCGTCGGTGTCGTCGCAGTCGGCCCCGTTGTCGGCGTAGGCGCTCGGAGCATCGCAGGAGACCACCGCAGCGCCGCCGTAGCCATCGCCGTCCTCGTCGAGGTACCAGGTCGGCCCGGCGTCCTCGTCGATCTCGCCGTCGCAGTCGTCGTCCGCATCGTTGCAGCTCTCGGCAGCGTCGGGATGAACCGCCGGATCGGCGTCATCGCAGTCGTCCGCGCAGTAGCCGTCGCCGTCCCCATCGGGCGCACAGTCCGGGGCCGTGTCGGTCACCGAGGGGCCCGAGTCCGTGGGCGACCCGGAGGAGTCCACACCGTCCTTGTCACCACATGCAAGCAGCAGAATCAACATCTCAGGACCGTAGCACTTTTCGCCCTCCCAGCGCAGCGACCGGTCGTCGCCCCGCCAGGCTTCGCGCGGAACAGGGTCGCTTGGGGGCGTGGCGCGTCTGCCGCGTAATGATCTTCTCGCGGTGCATCGCCGCCTACGCACCTGACCTGCTGGGCAACGCTCAGAGGCGGACTATCGACCGGCACAGTCCTTGCTTCTTCTTGGGGAGACCAGGAGAAGCATGCCGCACGCGCCCAGACTGAAGACCGCCCACACCGTGCTCACCCCCGATGGCTGGCAGCTTCTGCTCTACCGAGATCGGCCTCGGGATGCCCCCGCCGCAGTCCCCGTCCTCCTCCTCCACGGCCTCGCCAGCACGCCTGACTGCTGGTACGGCGGACACACCGGCGGAATCGGCACCGCGCTGGCAGAGGACGGGCGGGATGTGTGGTCCCTGGAGCTTCGCGGAGGCCCCCACAGCCAGCATGCCACCGACCCAGCCGGCGTGCGCATGTCCGACAAGCTCACCCAGGACATCCCCGCAGCGATTGCCTACATCCTCAAGCAGACCGGCCAGGACACCCTCGATGCCGTCGGCCACAGCATGGGCGGTGTCTTGCTGACCCTGCACACCCTCATCACCCCGACCACTCCCCTGCGTCGGCTGGTGACCATCGGCTCTCCGCTGGCGCTGGAGAAAGGGACCCTTCCCCTCATCATTCGCAACCAGCTCGGCGAGCGGATCGCCCGCAGCCTCACCCGGGTTCCGCTCAAGCTGCTCTCCGCCCGCCTCTCTCGGCTGATCCCGACCCGCCTGCTGCAGACCCACTTCGAGCCAACGCTCGCCAGGCGCAGCACCGTCCGACAGACCCTCACCCACCATGTCTCCGACGTGTTTGGCTCTGAGCTGGAGGAGCTGGTCCGCTGGATCACGACCGCTGACTTCGCCGCCCTGCTCCCGGAGGGAACCAAGCGGTACCACACCCGGCTGCCGATCCCGACCCTGATGATGGTCGGCGCCAACGACAGCCTGACCACCGCTCGATCCGTGAGCGAGACCCATGCTGCGGTCGGCGCCGCGCACACCACGCTGCACGTCATCGGCCGACAGAGCGGCCATGAGTATGACTATCGACACTTCGACGTGCTGGTCGGCGGGCGCATCGGCAGCGAGGTCGCCCCCCTGGTCTGCGACTGGCTGACGCACGCGCGCATCAACCCGCCCCAGCCCCGAGAGGCCCGTCGCCAAGTGCGAAGCAGACTCCTCGGCCGGTCGTCTGCCCATCGGGGATGACACGCCGGGTACCGGGATCGGCTGCGAAGTCGAGCCTCTTCCAGCCGAAATGAAACCCATCTCCGATCGCCGTCATAGAAGATGACCATGGACGATCAGCGCACAGACTCACCGGACCTCGAAGACGACGACGACACCCAAGAGGTTCCCCGCTCCCGCCTTCAGCGCATCGGGCGTGTCGCCATCGAGTGGGGCACCACACTCGCGCTCATCGCGCTGGCTTGGGTCGGCGTCGGCATGCTCCGCGCCCCCGAGCTCCCCGATCAGGCACCGGGCTTCACCCTCCCCGATCTCTCCGGCCAGCAGGTCTCCCTCGCGGACTTCTCCGGCCAGACCGTCGTCCTCAATTTCTGGGCGACCTGGTGTGGCCCCTGCCGCATGGAGATTCCGACCTTCTCCAGCTTTGCAGAGGACAACCCGAACGTTCCTGTTCTCGGCATCGCGGTCGACGGCACCGCTCCAGAGCTGCGCCAGGCCAGCACGACGCTGGGCATCACCTACCCGGTCCTCATCTCAGACCAAGCCACCAAGGCTCGCTACGGCGTCGAGACGCTACCCACCACCGTGGTTATTGGCGAAGACGGGGCGGTCCGCTCCGCTCATGCCGGACTGATGTTAAAGCCGCAGCTACTATGGGCGACCCGGTAACACTGTTCATCTCCGAGACCTTCACCTCCATCCAGGGAGAGGGCCTGCTGACCGGCGTGCCGTCGGTGTTCCTGCGGACCTCTGGCTGCAACCTGCGCTGTCGCTGGTGCGACACCCCCTACACCTCCTGGGAGGCCACCGGCACCCACCAGACCGTCGCGGACCTGGTCGCCATCGTCGAGGCCTCTCCAGCACGGCATGTGGTGATCACCGGCGGAGAGCCCATGCTGCAGAAGGGCATCGAGCCGCTGTGTGCTGCGCTGACGGACCTCGGCTACCACATCACCATCGAGACCGCCGGGACCATCTTCCGCCCGCTCGCTGCCGATCTGCTCTCGATCAGCCCCAAGCTCTCCGACTCCACGCCAGCCGCGCCGGCGGGACTCGCCGCACGACACGAGAAGAACCGGATCTCCCAGCCCATCCTCCGGCAGCTCATCGCGCACGCCGACCACCAGCTCAAGTTCGTCGCCAGCTCTGCAGCGGACATCGCCGAGATCGCCGCGCTGGTCGAGGACCTCGGGGTCGCTGCGGAGCGGGTGCTGCTGATGCCGGAGGGCCGCACCGTCGAAGAGATCGATGCTCACCTCCCGCTGCTCATCCCCGCCTGCACCGCACGCGGCTGGCGGCTGTGCGATCGGCTGCACCTGCGGCTGTTCGGAAACACACCAGGGACCTGAGCCCTCAGTAGTGCGGAGGCACCTCGTCCATCGGATCACCACGGACGGTCAGGGAGTCCGACTGCACCTGCTCCCGGAGCTGCTTGAGGGTGTGGCGGGTGTGGTCAAGCTCTCCCGCGAGCTGCTGGATCACCTGATCGAGATCGCTTATCGACTTCTCAATAAAGGCGATACGAACCTCAAGATTCTCCACTCTCTGCTCCAGCTTTCCGTCATCCTGTGCCATCGTGTCCTGCCTGCTCATGGGTCCGTCCCCCTGCTGCACGGAAACCTTGCTTGTGCTGCCTGGGAACCAGAGGAAGACTCACCAGTACCCAACAGCAGTGGCCGCGTCCACTGCGCGCAGAAAGGCAGCACCGATGAGCCTGATTCACGAAGCGGTTGTGATGCTCGCCGCTGGCATTCAGATCCGTGCACCCGCAGCAGATGACCTCACCAGCACCATCACACTGGAGCGCACCCAGAACACCTTCGTGCTTCACACCGCCGGCAATCCCCAGCGCTTCGAGCAGGCCGTCCACGCCGTCATCAGCTTCCGGCGTCTCGTCGGTCCCGCCGGCCTGTCCAACGCCATCGGCGATGTCCGCTACCAGGCGATGTTTCCCCAGGGATCCTCGCTGGGCTGGTCGCCGATCCCGGTGCATGGCTCCCGCTGAGCGGCGACGCCTCGGGCCACACGGCGTCCAAGATACAGGCGCGTCGCGCTCACCGTGGACGCGCTCACCGACACCGCAGGCCGCGTAATTTCACCCCCCTGTTGCACACACCGTGCGGGGGAGCCGGCTGACTCCGGGGTATATCGTAGGCCTTGTTCCTGACTGGAGGCATCATGCTGTTGCTCATCGGAAACCTCGCCTCCGCAGCCTCGCTCGACAACATCGAGATCGGTGGCTCCTGGGGGAGTCCCACGGCCGAGAATCCCACCGCAGCCTGGTGGAACCCCGCCGGGCTGTCCTCTGGCGGGCACCAGATCCTCGTCGAGGCCGCCCCGACCTTCGGCAGCCTCCAGATAGAGCGCGCAGCGCCTCACGGCGGTCCGGACACCGTCGAGGCTGCCGGTGTGGTCCCGTTCGCCGGGTTCTCCACCGACTTCGGCATCAGGGGCCTCGGCTTTGGCGGTGCCCTGACCGTTCCGACCCTCCGTGGCGGTGAGTCGATCTACAACACCGACGCAGAGACGCGCGGCTCGGGCACCTACCACCTCCGCGCTGGGGACATCCGCGCGGCCAACATCATCCTCGGGGCCTCCTACCGCTTCCAGGATCTCATCGCGGTCGGCGCCTCGGTACACTCCGTCAACAGCTCCTGGTCCGCAGTCATCGACAACGACACGATGCCCGACCTCTACGACGAGCTCCAGAACCTCGGCCAGACGCCGGATCCCAAGTTCTACAGCGACGACAACCTGGAGAGCGAGGAGTACGCGGCGGTCCTCGACATCGGCCCGCTGGCGGCGCGGAAGCTGACCTGGGGTGCCGGCATCCAGGCCAGCCCCGTCGCGCAGGTCGACATCGGCATCGCCTACGTCGCGCCGGTCGCCCTGCGGCACGAGGGAGAGACGACCCTCTACTTCTCCTGTCCGCCGCAGGCTGATGTCGCAGGCCGGTTCGGTGCGGAGTCATTCGGCATCTGCGACACCACCGCCGCAGCAGACACGGCCATCAGCTACACCCTGCCCGGCCGCCTCAACGCCGGGGTCGCGGTCACGCCCATCGATGCCCTCCGCGTCGAGGTCATGGGCGGCTACGTGATGTGGTCGGCGTTTAAAGACTTCCGGGTGGAGGTCTACAACCTCGCCGAGAACAACCCGGACATGGAGGAAGAGACCGCCGCGCTGCTCACCCAGGATCGCAAGTGGGCCCGGGACAACCAGAACTCCTGGTTCGGCGGACTGGATCTCAAGGCCCGGCCAACCGAGCGCTGGACGGTGGGTGGACGCCTGCTGTACGACACCGCCGCCGTGCCTGACGTCGCGATGTCACCCAACAACGCCGACGCCGACACCGTCATGCTCTCCGGCATCGTCACCTTCCAGGTCCTCAAGCCCCTGACCATCGGCCTCTCCGGCGCTCAATACTTCTCCGAAGATCGCACGATCACCGACTCAGGCTTCTCCATGAGCCTCGATGAGTCCGCTCGCCCTGAAGACCGCTGGAACTACCCCCACGGCAACGGCACCTACAGCAACCGCTTCAGCCGAATCGGGCTCAGCGTGCTGAGCGCGTTCTGAGTGTTCGCAGGCCCCCCGCCGGCAGACGCGTGATGGCCTCCAGCCCACAGCCGCATGCCCGGGTGCCAGCCTTCAGGCCTGCGCTGTCATGTGCCACTCCGCACCACCTGCCATCGCCTGACTGTGGCCGTGAGGAGGCGTGCCGACCGACTCCGCTCCGGCGGAGCAGCCGGTGATGTTGTAGAGCATCTCCACCAAGACGTCTCTGGAGGAAGGCTTCTGCAGCATTCCCGAAAAGCCAACATTCTTGAAGCGAGACATCATATCTTGCACCGAGCAGCCGCTGTTGAGCACCGCGCGAACATCCGGTCTGAGCCGCTTCAGCTCCTGGAAGGTCTGCTCACCATCCAGTCCAGGCATGCTGAGATCGAGCAAGACACAGTCGATCGTGCTGCCCTCGTCGCGAAAGATCTCGATGGCATCGCGACCACTGACCGCTTGGAGGACCTCAAACCCGGCTCGCTTCAGGGTTCGGCTCAGGGCCCGCCGCAGCGCCAGCTCATCATCGACCACCAGAACACGCGCATGGTGCTCACGAACGCTGGCCCCCATCGGACGCTGGTGCTCGACAGGACGCCCTGCGCACGGGAGAAGCACGGTGAACGTGGTGCCCTTTCCCAGCGTGCTCTTCACGTCGATGGTCCCACCGTGGCGAGACACGATGCCTTGAGTCGCCGCCAGGCCCAGACCGCGACCCGTAAACTTGGTGGTGAAGAACGGATCAAAGATGCGGCTCTTCACCTCATCGCTCATCCCACAGCCGGTGTCCGAGATCCGAATGCGAAGGTTCTTTCGATGCGCATGGGGCATGCTGGACTGGAGCGTCGCCAGCCCTTCAGCGCTGACGGCGCAGAGATCGGTCTGGACGGTGATGGTTCCAGCGCCCCCCTCCAGGGACTCCGCAGCGTTGGTGATCAGGTTCATGATCATCTGCCGGAACTGTCCACGATCCGCCTCGACAAACAACGCCTCGCTGTCGAGCTGATAGTCGAGGAGAGCCTTCTTCGGTAGGGTGACCGGCAGCAGCGTGCTGACGTTTCGAATGAGGGCGTTGCAGTCAAACCGCTGGGGCGAGATGATGCCCCGACCTGCGTAGGTCAGCATCTGGCTGCAGAGCACTACTGCGCGGTTGCTGGAGGTGACAATGTCGTTCAGCATCTCGTGGGTCTCGCTGCCCTCAGGGATGGCCTCCATGGCGAACTCTGCGTTCCCGAGCACAGCCCCCAGTACGTTGTTGAAGTCGTGGGCCAGCCCACCAGCCAAGATACCCAGAGCCTCCATCTTGCCAGACTGATGGAGCTGCTCTTTCAGCATCAGGTCCCGCTCTCTGCGACGGGTCTCGCTCACGTGAAGGGCCTCCTCAGCACGCCAGCGCTCAATCGTGAGCCCAAAGAGCCGCGCAGACCGCTCCAGTCTCTCCAGCTCTGCCTGACTCGGAGTGCGCGGGGTCGGACTATAGAGCGCAGTCGCTCCCAGGACCTTACCGCTCATCGAGGTGATCGGGTGCGACCAGCACGAGCGCACGCCAGCCACAGCAGCGTTGTCTCTGAGATCCTTCCAGAGCACATCAGACTCGATGTCCTCCACAATCACCGGTCGGTTCCAGTAGGCCGCAGTGCCGCAGGCCCCTACCATCGGCCCGATGCGAATGCCCTCGATGGCGGCGTTGTATTCGGCGGGCAGGCTGGGGCCGACACCGATCTCGACATAAAGACCCGACTCATCGAGGAGCAGCACCGAGGACTTCAGACCGGGTTGTTCTTCCTCAGTGATCAACATCATGGCCGTGAGAAGATCCCTGATGGTCTCCGGGACCTGGTTGGTCTGTTGAGGCGTGTCTGGAGACTCGGAGGGGGGTGTACTGCACACCGTCCCAAAGACCATCGGGAGACCGCTTTCAGAGCGAACCTGCCACTCCAGCATCACCCAGCTCCCTTGAGCCGTCTGGTGTCTGGCCCTCAGGTGGCCGCTCCGGTCCTCCAGTCGCTGCGCAAACACATGCCGATCGGCAGGGTGAATCCAGTCGAGAATCGACTTCTGCTGCAGTACCTCATTGGAATAGCAGAGCTTCTCACGAAAAGAATCACTTCCCCTGACAAACCCACCAGCATGTGCCGCTCGTACGAGCGTTGGGACACAGGTCCTATTCATGATCCAAGTCCTTCAATCCATAGGCAGGGTCTGTACCCGACAACTATAGAACCAGTTTATGGAACTCGCACTGATTCAAAATCATAGAGACCCAATCAAATACGGACCCTTAAAAAGCACGTTGTCAAGCCATCATGATGTAGATTTGACACGGCGCTCTTACCCAGAGCAGGACCGATTCGGTATACGCCTTTAAACAGTTAAAATCATAATTTAAGCATAAACCAAGTCGATGTCTCGAGAGAGAAAAAGCAGAACACTCCATGTCATGGATTCTATGTTCAGACCAGACACGTCTGGAACAATTCGGTCTTCTCACTCACACGCTGTCACGCGATCATCCCCGCCCTGGATTTAAGCCGAGGTCGCTGAAGAGATGGTCAGCCTGAGTGCTGAGAAGACTTCTTCCTCTGCTTGGACGGATTCTTTCCTCGGAGCGTCTGGAGTGTCTCCGGCACACAGCCGCCCTCTCGGGCTTCCGCATCCCGCCGGGCGTCATCGAGGACCGATACGATGCGTGCATGCTGTGCTGCGGTCAGCACCAACCCGCTGAGATGCTCTGGTTCATGGGTGTGGGAGCTGCCGAGCACGAGCACGGAGCGATCGGTGAATGCCAGCCGCTGTAGGAGCATGGTGGTGCCTCTCAGCTGCAGCCGCGTGCCGTTGAGGACAAGTCCACCGCGCCCGACCTCCAACGTTACCCGCCTCCGCTCCCTCAGCCGTCGGGTGACGATCGCCACTGCGGCGAGCACGATGGTGAGCCCCACCAGGCTCACCACCCCAGTAATCGCCACGCGAGAGAACTCCAGCCCGAGCACCATGACCACAACAATGCCCACCACTGGTAAGCCATAGACCCCGCCGAGAACCCCCAGCAGCAGCACCTCAGTCCCGGTGTCCTTCCGCTGCGTGAGGGTGAAGCGGACCCCATCAAGCGTGGCGGACTCAGTGAAGTCATCCATACCGCTACGCTATCCGAGAATTATGGCGCCCTGCAAAGAACCAGGCCGGCTCCCACAGACCGGGCAGGTCCGGACACGGATGCCCGCTGTCATCCTCTTCCTCGTCCGCACGCGTCTCGAGCAACGGCCTACCAATTGCTGCCCGGGCCGCCCCACGCGCCCATGTCGTTGGTCGTGCCGTCGCTGTCGTTGTAGGCAGAAGCGGGATCGCCGCCATCGAGGGCGGGAGAGCTGCTGGAGAGGGTGATGTCGTCGTTGGCGGAGTTGCCGTCGTCGGTCCAGGCGGAGAACAGCGGGTCAGAGGAGATGTTGCCGCTGGAGCCCGTGGGATCGGTGATGCCGCTGTAGTTTCCGCCGACATTGCCGTACACATCGTTGTAGGTGCCAGTGAAGCTCGCCGAGCCACCGATGAGCACCCCCACACCGGTCCCCGCCTCTGCGATGATCGCATTGATGAGGTCAACCGTGGAGGTACCGGATGCGTAGATACCGCCGCCGGTCGGAGCGTCATCGCCCGCCTGAGTGATGTTGGTCGCATCCAGCACACCATCGATGAGCAAGGTACCGCCGCCGTCGCTGGTGGCCATGTTCCACATCATCGCCACGTTCAGCAGCATCAGCTCGCCGCCATCGACCTCAAAGCCACCGCCGTCGGTGCCGACGTTTTCGACCAGCCAGGAGGACTCGACGGAAACCACGCTGAAGGGATCCACATAGACGCCTCCCCCCTGGTCGGCGTCGTTCATAGAGATCTCGGAACCCGAGATACTCGCAGTCCCGTTGGCGACGTAGATTCCGCCACCGTAGGAGTTGACGTAGTAGGTGTCGTTTCCAGTCACGGTGGTGGAGGCCACCGGGAGGCTGTTGGCCTCGATGATGAGGTCAATGAGGAAGGGATCGGCACCATCAATGTAGACACCGCCGCCGGCGTAGGTGTCGTAGTAGTCGGTGCAGGTCGTGATCGAGGTGCAGGCGTAGCTCGACGAGGAGGACTCGATGTAGCCGTCGCCGCCCGTCACGGTGAAGCCCTGGAGGGTGGCCTGCTCCCCGCTCGCGAAGGTGACAGCGGGTGCGCCGAGGCCTGAAGCATCGATCGTCGTGCTGGCGGCACCGTCGACGCCAGTCACCGTGATGTCGCTCCCGCCAAAGTCGATGGCCTCGGTGTAGGTCCCGCCCTCAACCACCACGCACTCCCCTGCAGCATCGATGCCAGCCTGGATGGTGTCGTAGGGGCTGTCGATGGAGCCGTCTCCAGAGGCCGAGCCGGAGGCAGCGTCGACATACGCCGGCTCGTTGCTGTCGGAGTCGTTGCAGTCGTCGTCGTTGGTGACGCCGTCGCATGCCCACTCGGTCGCAGAGGGGTCGCCAAACCCATCGCCGTCGTCGTCGACGTAGAAGTCAGCGCCGTCGAGGGCATCCTCATCGGTGTCGCCGTCGCAGTCGTCGTCCTCACCGTTGCAGTACTCGTCCGCGCCCGGATACTGCGCAGCGTCGCCGTCGTCGCAGTCGGTGTCGTCCGTGACGGTGCCGGAGGGCTGGATGCAGGTCTGCGTGGCGGCCCCGGAGTCACCGTAGGTGTCGCCGTCGGAGTCCGTGTAGAAGACCGTCCCGGTGGAGGCATCGAGACTGGAGTCTGCATCGTCGATGAGGGTGTCGCAGTCGTTGTCGATGCTGTCGCAGACCTCGGTGGCGGCCGGGTTCACCGCCGCGGCGCTGTCGTCGCAGTCGGTGTCATCGGAGACGTAGCCGGAGGGCTGGCTGCAGTCGATGTCGCTGCTGGCAGCGTCACCATAGGCATCGCCGTCGCTGTCGGCGTACCAGGTCAAGACATCGACGGCACCATCCTCATCAGTGGCCCCGTCGCAGTCGTCGTCCTCGCCGTTGCAGTACTCGTCCGCGCCCGGGTACTGCGCAGCATCCCCGTCGTCGCAGTCGGTGTCATCGGGAACGTAGCCGGAGGGTCGGTCGCAGGCGTCGAGGGTACTGGAGAGGTCTCCGTAGGTGTCACTGTCCGTGTCGGCATACCAGGTGGCGCCGGTCGACAGATCGACGCTGGAGTCGGCATCGTCGATGTCGCTGTCGCAGTCGTTGTCGATGCCGTCACAGACCTCGGTGGCAGACGGGTTCACCGCAGCGTCGCTGTCGTCGCAGTCGTCGCTGTTGGTGACCGTGCTGGAGGGCTGGTCGCAGAGCAGCGTGGCGTCGATGTCGCCGTAGCCGTCTCCATCATCGTCGGTGTACCACCAGGTCGCCGTGGAAGCATCCAGGCTGGAGTCGTCGTCGTCGATGTCGCTGTCGCAGTCGTTGTCGATGCCGTCGCAGACCTCAGCGGCAGACGGATTCACCGCAGCGTCGGTGTCATCACAGTCCGCGTCGCTAACGACATAGCCAGACGGCTGGCTGCACTGGGTGAGCGAGAAGCCGGCGCTGCCGTAGGTGTCGCCATCGCTGTCACCGTACCAGGTGGTGGCGTCGAGGGCGGCGTCTTCATCGACGGTTCCGTCGCAGTTGTCGTCCTCGCCGTTGCAGTACTCATCGGCGCCGGGGTACTGCGCCGAGTCGCCGTCGTCGCAGTCGGTGGTGTCGGTGACGTACCCGCTCGGCTGATCGCAGGCATCGAGGGTGGTCGCGACATCGCCGTAGGTGTCTGCGTCCGCGTCCGCGTACCAGGTCAGCTCATCGAGGGCCCCAGACTCGTCGGTGTCGCCGTCGCAGTCGTCGTCCTCGCCGTTGCAGTACTCGTCGGCACCGGGGTACTGCGTGTTGTTGCCGTCGTCGCAGTCGGTGTCATCGGAGACGTAGCCAGAGGGCTGGTTGCAGGCTTGCGTGGTGTCGGCAGCATCACCGTAGGTGTCGCCGTCGTCGTCGGCGTACCAGGTGGAGGCATCGAGGGCAGCGTCTTCATCGACGGTGCCATCGCAGTCATCGTCCTCGCCGTTGCAGTACTCATCGGCGCCGGGGTACTGCGCCGAGTCGCCGTCGTCGCAGTCGGCATCATCGGAGACATACCCGCTCGGCTGGTCGCAGGAGACGATCACGGCTGAGGAGTCGCCGTAGGTGTCGGAGTCGGAGTCGGCATACCAGGTCGCAGCGTCTGCAGCATCGCTCTCGTCGATGGTGGTATCGCAGTCGTTGTCGATGTCGTCGCAGACCTCAGTAGCGGCCGGGTTGACCGCAGCGTCGGTGTCATCGCAGTCGGTGGCATCCGCGACGTAGCCAGAAGGGCGCTCGCAGCCGATCGTGCTGCGGGAGGCCTCTCCGAAGCCGTCTCCGTCGAAGTCCTCGTACCAGACGTTGGCCCCATCGGAGGTGTCCTCGTCGATGGTGCCGTCGCAGTCGTTGTCCAGCTCGTCGCAGATCTCAACCGCGTCAGGATGGATGCTGCTGTTGGTGTCGTCGCACTCCTCACAGGCCGCGTAGCCATCGCCGTCGACGTCGGCGTACTCGGTCATGCCGTCGCAGTTGTAGTCTGTCGGATCGCTACAGACTTCCTCCGCATCAGGGTTGAAGGTTGCGTCTGCGTCGTTGCAGTCTCCAGGCTCAGCGATGTAGCCCTCGGGGGCCTCGCAGGCATCCATGGCCGTGGCGTCGTCGCCGTAGCCGTCGCCATCGAGGTCTGCATACCAGGTCGAGGTGATGCCCTCGTCGATCACACCGTCGCAGTTGTTGTCGAGACCGTCGCAGTACTCAACGTTGCCGGGAAAGGACTCCGCCTCGGCATCGTCACAGTCTCCAGTGACCACGGAGTACCCGTCCGGGACCTCGCAGGCCTCGACGCGCTCCTCCGAGCCGAAGCCGTCACCGTCTGCATCGACGTAGAAGTCATCCTGGACACCCTCATCGATGGTGCCATCACAGTCGTTGTCGATGCCATCACACAGCTCGTCAGCGGCCGGGCCGATCGAATTGTCGAGGTCGTCACAGTCCCCATCTTCGGTGCTAAATCCGTCACCATCCTGATCGATGCTGGTGAGCTCAACCCCGTCAGTGTCGATGGTCTGCTTGTCTACACAGCCGGCCGTCAGGAGAGCAGTGAGGCTGAGGAACAGGGACTTGGTCATGATCGGGCCTGGAGCAGAGGGGGTGTCAACGCTCTAAGGATACGGCATAGGATGCGATATCGAGTGTCGAAATTTGGTCCTGCCGCTTCCAGGGAAAAGTCTTCCCCAGGCGGCAGTTCTCGTTGGAAGAACAGGCGATATATGTCCTGGAACGCAAGAGCACGCATGGTCTACTTACTCGAGAACGTGACACGTCGGTTCTGTGCATGTGCAGACTCTGTGAGTCCACTGTTCGCAACACGTGTCTCACCAGAGCTGAGGGCCTGCAGACGCGAAGCGCTGATGCCCAGCTCAGAGAGGTAGCGGGCAACAGCCTCCGCGCGCAGCTGGCCGAGGGTGTTGTTGAAGCCATTGTCACCCCGGACGTCTGTGTGCCCGTAGATGTTGAGCCGCACCGATGGATTGGACTTGAGCTGCCCGGCGAAGGTCCGCAGCTGGCCGCGGGCCTTGCTCGTGAGGGTCGAGCTGTTGTACGAGAAGTACACCGTGGGAAGGCTCAGCTCGACGACCGGCTCCGGCTCGACGACCGGCTCCGGCTCAACGACCGGCTCCGGCTCAGCAGCAGCAACCGCCGCTGCGGGACGCACGACCACCTCAAGCGGGCTCTCCTCACCCGGCGCCAGGCTGATCTCTCGCGAGCTCGGCTCGTAGCCATCTGCGGAGATGCTCAGCGTCCAGTCGCCGTGGGGCAGCGCGATCAATTCCGCGCCGTCCTCACCAACGCTGATGGGCTCCATCGCCTCGCCCCCCTGCGGGGTGACCACAGCATCCACCGGCGTGCCATCTTGTGCGCGAACCAGCAGGTTGATCGCAGAGGGCATCGCGCTGAGGGTCAGGAGGGTGGTGTTCTCTCCGGTGATCAGGGTGACCATCGCGGTGTCGGGCTCATAGCCAGACAGCGACGCCTGGACGTTCAGCTCCGCGCCTGTGCGGTTGTCTCCCAGCAGCGCGCTGCCGGTCGCATCGGTGGTGAGGGTGCCCTTGTCTGTCTGGACGGTCGCGCCGGGAATGGGCTGCCCGTCGCCGTCGACGACCTGGATGTTGAGCGTCGCGCCCGGATCAACACCGAAGCTCATGCCAGCGCCGGCAAAGACGCGCAGCTGGGCTGCGGTAGCCCCCTGACTCAGCGGGACCGCTGCGCCGAGGTTCCAGCCCAGTCCGCTCTCCATGCGCCCCCGACCGGAGAGCACAGCCTCCGCCGGGACATGGGTTCCAGAGACACTGCTGGCGCTGAGGAGCGGACGGGCCTGCCCCTCCAGCCCCACTGCGAAGCCGTCGGTGATCAGCGCGCTGGCGCCGAGTCCTGCGATCAGGCCCGCACCACCGGTCCAAGAGTCCACTGTGGTTGCTGGGGAGAAGTCCAGGCCGACGTTGGAGTTGAGCTGGAGCCGGCTCAGGCCAACACCTGCCGCCAGCATTCCGCCCCCGCTGGGACCAGCATCGCCGAGAAAGCGCTCCTCGTCGCCGATCGGAAGGTCAGCATAGGGCACGACGCTGAAGCCAACGCCGGTGCCATCCTTGTCTGGCAGGATCAGGCCGACCGGAGCAGCAATCCGAGCATCTCCAACGCCAAATCCGCCAGCACCAGAGAGGCCCTCGCTGGCGAGCACCACCGGCAGGACAAGGCCGAGGCCGATCCGGTCGCCAAACGCGACGGTGCCGCGGAGGTGTCCGACCATCAGGTCGTCGAGCAGCGGTGTCTCGGTGATGCCGTCGATGTCTTCGACGACCTCGATGAGGCTCTCATCAGCATACTCAACCAGGAGTCCGATGCTTCCACGCTTCTCGCTCAGGTTCTCCGCTCGCCAGGTGATCAGTCCGTCTCGGAGATCACCGTCTTCCGGGACGATCGTCAGGCCATGGGCATCGAACGTCTCCTCCTGGGCAGAGGCCGCGCTCAACAGGAACAGAAGGTTCATCGTTCGGTCCTCCGACGCAGCAGCATCATCAACATCAGCAGCCCCGTCCACCCAGCACTTCCAGTCGCGGTCGCACAGGAGGCACCGCCCTGAACCCAGCGGCTCGGATCGATCCCGTCACAGTTGGCGTCCACACCGTCGCCGGGCGGATCGTCCGCGTCCGGGTAGGTCGTCGCCGCGCTGTCATCACAGTCGGTGTTGTCCGCGACGTAGCCAGAAGGCTGCTCACAGGCATCGACTGCGTTGGCGATGCCGCCGAACCCGTCGCTGTCGAGGTCGGGATACCAGGTGCTCTGGATGTCCTCGTCGACCGCACCATCGCAGTCGTTGTCGAGCTCGTCGCAGATCTCGGTCGCGTCCGGGTTGGCCGCGGCCTGAAGGTCATCACAGTCGCTGCCTTCCTCGACGTAGCCAGCCGGCGGCGTGCAGTCCTCGACGGCGATGGCATCGTCGCCGAAGCCATCACCGTCGCTGTCGGCGTACCAGGTGCTCTGGACATCCTCATCGACGCCCCCATCACAGTCGTTGTCGATCTCATCGCAGATCTCAACGGCAGCGGGGTTGGCAGCGGGTTCGTCGTCGTCGCAGTCGGTGGCGTCCGAGACGTACCCGCTGGGGGCGGCGCAGTCGTACACCATCTCTGCCAGGTCTCCGTAGCCGTCACCGTCGACGTCACGGTAGAAGGCTGACTCCTCGTTGACCGCTCCGTTGGCGTCGTCGCAGTCGTCGTAGACGCAGTAGCCATCAGTGTCTTCGTCGATGCAGTAGCCGTAGAAGATGTACGCCGCGCCAGTAGCCGAGCTCACCCCAGCGGCACCGACGATGACATCGCGGTAGCCGTCACCGTTGACATCGCCTGCACCCGAGATCGACTCGCCAAAGCCAGCCGTTCCGGTCAGGTCCGAGGTATCCGCAGTGTCCACCCCTGCAGCCCCGCCGCTGTAGACATACGCCTCGCCCGCACCGCTGCCGACGAGGACATCGTCGTAGCCGTCACCGTTGACATCTCCGACCCCCGAGACCGAGGTGCCATAGTCATCACCGCTGCCCGGTCCATACAGGACAGTGGCCACCGAGGAGGCAATCCCGCTGGGCGATCCCTGATAGGTGAAGGCGCTGTCTGCACCGGGAGAACCGACGATGATGTCGTCATAGCCGTCACCGTCGATGTCTCCGGCCCCAGAGACCGACCAGCCGAAGTCGCTGCTGCCGGTCAGGCTCGTGGAGACCAGCGTGTCCAGCCCCAGCGGCGTGCCGATGTAGACGCTCACCGCATCGGCCCCGCCGATGACGACATCGTCATAGCCATCGTCATTGACATCACCCGCGTCCGAGACCGACCAGCCAAACAGACCGGTGGTGGAGAGCGCTGGCAGGCTCGTGGTCGCTGTGGTGCTCGGTCCGCTGGACGAGCCGTGGAAGGTATAGACCTCACCATCGCCGGCATCTGCACCAGGGGCACCGACGATGACATCGCTGTAGCCATCGCCGTCGAGATCGCCGGCTCCGGAGACGGACCAGCCAAAGGCGGCCCCGGTCTCCGACAGGCTCCGGGTGCTCTCAGAGCTGCTGCGGATTCCGCTGGACGAGCCGAGGTAGACGTGGACCGCACCGGAAGCACTGTCCGTACCGGGCGCGCCAACGATGACGTCATCGTAGCCATCGCCGTCGACGTCTCCAGCACCAGAGACAGACCAGCCGAAGTCATCTCCGAGGCTGCTGCCGCTCAGGGAGGTGTCTGCGTCGACGTCAATTCCAGACGCGGAGCCCTCGAAGACATACGCAGCGCCGACGTTGTAGACACCATAGGCACCGACAATGACGTCGTCGTAGCCATCCCCGTTGACGTCTCCGGCATCCGAGACCGAGGTCCCGAACAGGTCACCGGGCTCGTAGCCGCTCAGCACACTGGCAGCGGAGGTGTAGACCGGATCGACCGTTACTGGCCAGACGGCACCAGTGTCGTCGACGCTGACCACCAGTCGGTGATCCACGGCGTCGATTCGTGTCGGGAGCAGCGCACCCGTTGCATCCCAGGCGGTCACTGCGCTGATCTGCCAGAGCTGACCGGCGGCGTCTGTCAGCCAGCCGCCATCTCCGCTGGCCTCCACTGCGAGCGCACCCTCAACTTTCGTCTCAAACCTCACGGGGCCAGAGCCCATGGGTGGCGCATCAATAGTCCAGCCCTGCTCCAGTCCAGCGTCTAAACCAATCCACCACTCCGTGAGTGTGCCGTGATCTCGCTCCAACACACGAATACAGGAACCATCGGGAGCATTCTGAAGACCAACAATACAGGCCCCCTGAGCAGGCCGTCGCGCAGCAATATCTTCCATGAAATGGTCTCGGCCCCAGCCGATAAAAGACAGCGACAGCAGCTCACCTTCCGAGCCGGACAGCGTAACTTTTTCGTTGTCGAATCTGGCGATTGAAGCGATGGCTGGCATCGCCGCTAGCGGCTGCGCGCCATTCCAGAGAATCGCCCGAGCCTGACTCTGGAGCCGCTCTTGGACGCCCTGCTCCCAAGTTGTGTCACCGGCCCAGGCTGCCGCTCCTATCAAGAGCAGTCCCCCTGAGGACCATCGTGATGTGCCCATCCCGTCTCCTGGTATGGAAGATACTAATATGAATACCATACTTATTCTTGATGATACGTGTCAGCAGATCGGACACCTTCAGACGCTCTCACTACACGGTGACTACCATCGTGCGAAGTGCCACTCCGCATAGCCAGGCAACCCAGACACGCGGAGAACCTCACCCTCATTGGTCGTGAAGGAGCCATCGTAGCGACCAAACATCTGGGTAAAATTGCTGGCGACGATGACGGCGTTGATGCGCTCGACGTGGCGACCGATGGGCGTAAACGTGAGGTCGAGCTGCCCGCCGTTGTCGGTCATCCGCCACGGCTGCTCCAGCTTCCGGCGTGCGTAGTCAAAGTGGACCGGTCCGATGCGGTGCAGCGCACCATCCAGCCAGAAGCAGTTCTCTGTGAAGCTGGTCTCGTTGACCCCGCATGAGATGTTCATCCCGATCACCCGTCCGTCCGCCAGCCGTCCGGCCAGACAGCCCCAATTCCAGAACGTCTCCCGGCGCATGTAGCCTGCGGACCAGTCATGGTGCCCCAGGGCGTGGAGAGTCGAGAGATCCACCGTCCGACCGCCCCACTCTGCAGAGCCGGTGATGTGGTGTCCGGCGGTCTTGCGGGCATAGACCCAGCCGCTGGGACCGGCTCGGGTGCAGATGCGCTGCGGGGTCATGGCTCCCTCGGAGAAGGTGACGTCGAGCTTCACGCCACGGGCGGCTGCCTTCAGCCGTCGGGCATTGCCGATGGCAGACATCTCCACCCGACCGCCGATCCCGATGAACGACGAGGTGCCGCGCTCAGGGGTGTCCGCCATCGTGGTGCCGATCGAGAGCGGGGTCCGCAGGCTCCGGGAGCACATCGCCCCGGTCTGTGGCTCGAAGAGATAGAGAAAGGCCGTAGAGACGTAGCCGATGTCCGCAATCACGACGCCGAAGATCAGCTCATCCGACAGCCCGCCGAGGAATTCGAACTGGTTGAACGCCAGGTGCCGTCGCAGCCCACGAACGGGCCGTCCGAAGGAATCGAGGAGGTCATAGTCGCGGTGGTTGACGCGCTCGATGGGCTCATCGAGCAGTCCATACTGAGGCGTTCCGTCAGGAGAGATGAGGTCCATGGCTGCTCCTATCTCGTCAACCCCGTCGAGGAGACCCGTGCCCCAGGCATGCTGCTGGGCGTGTCGCCGAGCGGGAAGTCCTCCCTCTCCAGAGCAGAAGCCGATAGAGAACGCATCCCCCTGACTCGGAGCATCCCATCGAACTCCTACGCCCTTTCGGTCCGAGCATCGGTCGCTTCTCCCTCCCCGACAACATCATCCGTGCGGCAAACGGCTCCGCGGACATGGTCAGCGACTCACCGGAGCTGGCCGCGCAGCTGGACTGGTCGGGGCAGCTGGTCGGAAAGGTTCGCCAGGAGTTTCTGCTCCCGCAGTTCTTCTTCAATGCCCACATGCCCTTCTTCTCGGACTGCGTGCAGCAGTACCTCACCGGCCTCGCCGAGCACGGCAGCCTCCGGACTGGGCTGGAGGTGAAGGTTGGGGTGCGAAGCGCATGGGTTGTCCGCTCGTTCGCCAACGACTTCAACCCGACCCACATCCACTCCGGCTGCCAGTTCTCCTCAGTCGGCTACCTCAAGCTGCCGGACTGGGACGATGAGCTGGCGGAGGATGCAAACGACCACCATCCCTGCCGGGGCCAGATCGAATTCGTGACCGGACACCCGCAGTCGTTCACCCGCCATCAGGTCCGCTACACACCACGGGTCGGCGACTTCTACATCTTCCCCGCCCACCTCCTCCACACCGTCTACCCGTTCACCTCTCCCGGAGAGCGGCGCTCGTTCTCGATCAACTTCACCCTGGAGCAGTGAGCCTCGGAGCCACCATGAACCCACGCCTCGCCATCCACGCCGCCCTCGATGCTTTCCACCGCGCCGCAGCCGAGGCCGACGCCGACGCCTACTTCGACCTGCTCACCCCCGACGCTGTGTTCATCGGCACCGATGCCACCGAGCGGTGGTCTCGGAGTGAGCTCAAGGCATACGCCGAGCCGCACTTCGCCGGAGACTCCGCCTGGATCTACACCCCTGTCGCACGCAGCCTCACTGTAGCGGGCGAATTCGCCTGGTTTGATGAGCGCTTGAGTCACGCGAAGTACGGAGAGACTCGCGGCAGCGGTGTGCTACAGCGCATCGGCTCCAGCTGGCGGATCCGCCAATATGTCCTCAGCTTCTCTGTTCCCAATGCCGCTGCTGGTGAGGTGGTCGAGGCGATCGCGCGGGTGGAGAAGTAGCGGCTCAGCACCACGCCTCCAGCGCCGCCATCAGCCGCGCACGCTCGCGTCCGCTCTCCCGGGTCAGCGGCGTGTAGTGGGTCCGGCGCGGCTGCCGATCGAACCAGAATGCACCGCTCCGACCCCGGACTGCCGCAGCCGCGGCCAGCCAGATGATGGTGTCTGCGCCCTGCTGCGGGGTCCGGAGGATGGCAGCGGTGACCTTGTGGAACCGAGGGATCGAGGTCGCCACCCCCGGAGTCGAGGCCCAGCCGGGGTGCATGCAGTGAACCCCGACACCCGTCAGCTCCGCAGCGAGCACCTCGGAGAGCACGACCATCGCCCGCTTGGTCCGGGCATAGGCGACCACCCCATCGAAGCCCTTCGCCCGAGCATCGAGCTGCGCGACCTTGAGCTTCTGGGTGTACATGCCGCCCGAGGAGACGAAGATGAGCCGCCCGTCGTCGCTCGCCGCGAGTCGGTCCTGGAGCAGCCGGGTCAGCAGGTAGGGACCGACGAGGTTGGTGGCGAGGGTCAGCTCCAGTCCATCGGCGGTCTGCCGCCAGTCCTGGGGGAGCACCCCGGCGTTGTGGACAAGGACGTCGATCACAGGGAGGGCGAAGCCGGCGACGAAGGCGCGAATTGAGGCCTGATCAGAGAGGTCGACCACCGCCAGCCGCAGATCTCCGCCGGTCTCCTCGGTGAGCGCCAGCCGGGCCGCCTCCCCCCGCTGCGGTGAGCGACACAGCATCCAGACCGTCGCGCCCAGTCGCGCCAGTGCCGCCGCCGTTGCCCGACCGATGCCGCTGTTGGCCCCGGTGATGAGGACCTGTCGTCCGGTGAGATCGACGTCGAGATCCGCAGGATCAAACTGCTGGCTGTGCCGCCGGTAGCCGGTACGGTCGTACGACAGCGCGATGGTCGGATCGAGGACGGCGGAGAGGCTCCGGGCAGCGAGTCGCTTGATGTTCATGACACCCTCGGCATGGGGATGAGGCGGCTGACCTGCGACCGATAGGCTCGATAGGCCGGGTCATCGCCCCACTTGTGATCGCCGCGCTTCTCCAGCAGCGGAATGCCGCTGACCATCGTCAGCAGCACCGCGACGAACACCGGAGAGAGCAACCCGACCCACTGGCCACCCGTGAAGACCCCCGCGCCGACCACTGCGATGCCGGTCCACAGCAGGATCTCCCCGAAGTAGTTGGGGTGCTGAGAGTAGCGCCACAGCCCCTCGTCGATCCAGCGGCCGGTGCGGCGAGCGGCAAACACACGCTTCTGCCAGTCGCTGACCACCTCAATGCCAAACCCAAGCCCCCACATCGCGAAGCCGATCAGATCGATGACGCTCAGCGGACCGCCGGGGTCGGCCCGGGTGTTGATGATCAGGACACAGGCTGCGGTGAAGAACACCCACAGTCCCTGGAGGGTCCAGACGCTCAAGAACCGCAGCGGATCGGTCTTGAGGTGATCGAACCGCCCGTCCGTGCCGTCGCGACGGATGCGGGCGAACAAGAAGCTGCCCAGTCGCACCGCCCACAGGCAGACCATGCCAGAGACGACGACCTGTCGAGCGCCCGGATCGGGACTGAGGACGAGGCTGACGGCGATGAGAGTGAGGTAGGTGAGGCTTCCCGTGAGGTCAAAGAGCCGCTCGCTCTGGTAGACCGCCGAGGGCAACCAGACGAGCCACTGGATCCCCATCGACAGCCCCGCGCACAGCCCCAGCAGCGACACCGGACCGACCATCGAGCCCCCCGCTGCTCCGAGCACAGCCACACCGCCCGTCAGTCCGAGGCAGACGGTCGTAACGGCGAGGGCACGGAGAGCGGAGGCGGGTGAGGTCGGCATTCCTGGTGCTCCCCTATCGGGATTTCGCCACAGGGCCGGTCACGCAGTCCAACCGCTCCCGAAGCACCGGCCTGCGATCAGGCCGTCATCGGCGCACGCTGCATGTCGACAAAGTGCGCCCCCTGGCACAGCTCTCCGAAGCGTCCCTCGCTCCAGCGGCTTCGAGTCACGGTGGTGTGGTCGACGAGGGCACCGTGCAGGCTCATCCCGACCGTGTCCGCCAGCCGTGCCGCCTGGAGGGTCGCGCCGGACAGCCGGGCACCGGTGAGGTCCGCCCCAGACAGGTCAGCCCCCCGAAGGTTTGCCCCCCGAAGGTCCGCCCCAGACAGGTCCGCTCCAGACAGGTCCGCCCAGATGAGGTTCGCGCTGCGCAGATCGGCGCCGGACAGGTCCGCTCCCCGCAGCGACGAGCGGTTGAGGTCTGCGGACTGGAGGGTGGCGCTGCGCAGCGAGGCCTGATCCAGCGACAGCCCGCTTAGACCCGCACCTGAAAGGTCACGAAAGTCGAGGTCGACACTGGAGAAGTCGAGTCGATTCCCGATGCGTCCCGGGGCCTGACGGGCAGCGACCACCACTCCCTCCGTCAGGCAACGCAGCAGAAGAAAACGCTTCATCATCGGGCTGACAGGCTGGGTCATGGTGAGACTCCTTGTGCTCTGCACAGACACAGAAGCAAGAGCCGTTCCAGCCCATATACAAGGGACAACAGTCTCGGGTGCGAAGTTCACCGACCCGACTGCGTACCGAGCTTCGCACTCCGCACCGAGCCGCACACTCACGGGCACCTGGACTCGATGCCGTGAGTCCGGTCTGCCGCCGCGATGACCGGCAGGGCTCCCTCACCCCACACGTCAGCGCCTCCTCGACAGGCCGGGTATCAGAACAGCACCACCACGCCGAGCTGCCCATCCAGTGCAAACCCACTCCACCCCGGCGAGAGCACCACCCCGCCGCTCGCCTGCACGCCAAGCTGGACCGGGCCGACCGGGCCGGCCGCTGTGAGCTCTGCCTGAACCGGCAGCCGAGCCGCGAGTCCGCCGAGCAGCTGCACCGCTGCGGGAGCCACCACCGCCACGCCAAGCTCCCCTGCCCCCACGCTGCGCCAGCGGCGTGCGTAGGGACTCACCGACAAGGCAAGCGCTGGTGCCTGGAGCGGGAATGTTGGTCCCGCAGACCAGCCAAGATCCCAGCCCACGACCGACCGCCGACCGACATGCCGCGTGGTCTGCCCGATCGCGATCCCCATCGCACTCAGCGTCGATGCTTGCCCGCCCGTGTCCGCCCAGACCGCGACCTCCAGGTCTCCCTCGACCGGCATTCGTGCTGACGTGACAGACCGACTGACCACCATGGCGCTCTTCTCACCAGCGCCCACCCGCATCGCGCCGGGATCCGCGCTCGCCAACGTCATCCCGATCAGTCCGACCATGTCACCCCCGCAAAGTCACCGGCCTCCAGCGCCGCATCCGCATCCGCGTCATCACGGAGGGCTGCATTGAGGAACGCCATCAGCGGCGGCAGGGCATCGGCGCGGGTCAGCGTGCTGCTGCGGGCCGCCGGATCATCGTCGCCGCCTTGCGCCAGGTTCTCAGCGCTGTTGTCGTCGGTCCAGCCATAGTGCCCCATGCCTTCCACCACGCCGAGGTGGCGGGGCTCGCTGAACCGCTCCAGGCCCGACTCGACCTGCTCGACGAGCGCCTGGGCGTCCAGCGATCCGGTCAGCGACAGCACAGGCGCGCTGCGCCCCTCGACGTCAGTGCTGTCTGCGGGGAAGGAGGCGAGCATAAACAGCGCCTCGAACCGCTCATCTTCCGTCCACAGCATCGAAGAGACCACCCCGCCCAGGGAGTGTCCGCCGACCCCTGCTGGAGCATCGGCTTCGATCAGCCCCTCAAAGACTCCGCCGCGCCGTGCGACCCCGTCTAAGGCATACCGACCGTTCTCCGCAGCGAAGATGGCGAGGTTGCCCGGGTGCTCGGGAGAGAGGACCGCGTAGCCCTGCGCGGCGAGGTGGCTGGCGAGCCACTGGTAGCGATCCGGCTCTACCAGGCCGCCCTGCACCAGGACAACCGCAGGTGCTGGCAAGGCGGCATCGTCAGGCCAGCCGTCGCGGTCAGATGGGAAGGTCACGGTCACATTCAGCATCTCGGTCACGCGAGCCTGCACCGTCGTCTGGAGCCGCGCAGCACCGTACTCTCCAGCATCACCCGGACTCAGCAGGAGCTCGCCCGGACCCTCCGGCGCACATGCCAGGATCAGCAACACCATCTGTTCCCCCTCATGGCCGCAGCCACAGCAGCTCATCCTGGCGCGCGTCCACCAGCCAGACATCCTCCAGCGAGCGCGCCGTGATGCCCATCAGCGCACCGCTTCCCAGGCCGGTGTCCAGCCAGTCGAGCTGCTGCCCGTCGAGGTCGAAGGCATGGATGGTGCCGGTGGCGTGGTCGGTCACCAGGAGGGTGTTCTCGACGAGCGCGAGCCCGGATGGCTGGCGGATGCCGTACGCGCTGCCCTCGACCAGCGTCCAGAGATCCGCACCGCTGACCGCATAGTAGTCCTCGATAGACTCCGACATCGGGAGGGTATTGCCGCGGCTGCCGGAGGTGGTGTCGAGCACCGCGATCCGGCTGTTGCCGGTGTCTGCGATGTAGAGCAGGTCGGTGTCGTGGTCAAAGACCATGTGGCTGGGAACGTCGGGCTCTCGCGAGACCTCCCCGCGGGCGTAGCGGGAGATGGTGGCATCGGAGTGGTCGTCGAAGCCCACCCCATGGTCCGCCGCGAAGTCATTGCGCATGATGCTGCCGGTCTTCCCCTCAAACACCCAGTAGATGTTCTCGGTCTCCCAGGCGATGCCCATGCACAGCGGGCTCTCGTGCTGCATGTCGAGGTGACTGCCGAGGTCCACGTAGAATCCGTAGAGGTTCGAGAGGTAGCTGACGGCTGCGGGGTTGGACTCCGCGAAGACGTCCAGATCCGCGCTCCACAGGCTCGGCCCCATGAAGTCATTGGGGGTGTAGTTGTCGTTGTAGGTGTTCCGCGACTCCTGGCAGGTCCCAAACGTCAGGGAATCGGAGTCCTCGAACGTCGCTGCACCGAACGAGATCGAGGAGGGCTCCTCCATGAAGTGCAGAGCGTAGGGATCAATGCGGTGGTCGGCAGTCTGCGACTTCGTGCCAACACCAGAGTAGATGCTCACCGAGTCGTCCGCCCGATTGATCACCCACAGCTCGTCCTTCACGCTCGGGTTGAACGCAAGATCTCGAGGAACGTCGAGCCCATCCGAGGGTGTGCTCGCCACCGTCAGACGCACCGTCGCGACATCGTGGCTGCCGGCCCCGAGGACCGCGAGTCCAACATCGGTGTCTGCGTCGGTGTCTGCGTCGGTGTCTGCGTCGGTGTCCGCGTCGGTGTCCGCGTCGGTGTCCGCGTCGGTGTCCGCGTCGGTGTCCGCGTCGGTGTCTGCATCGGCTTCTTCAGGCGCCTC
>JAQXDW010000060.1 GCA_029251165.1 Myxococcota bacterium | reverse complement strand
AGATGCAGATGCAGACGCTGATGCTGATGCTGACGCTGACGCTGATGCTGACGCAGACGCTGATGCTGACGCTGATGCTGACGCTGATGCTGATGCTGATGCAGATGCTGACGCTGACGCTGACGCTGACGCTGATGCTGATGCTGATGCTGACTCAGACGCTGACACCGACGCTGACACCGACGCTGACACCGACGCGGATGCCGACTGCGACAACAACTCCGTCTCCGGTACCGTCGATGGCTCCGACTACGAGTTCACCCACTTTGTCTGGGATTCCACCGACAATGGCTACCTGCTGATCGGCTCAGAGGGCGAGTCCGTCTGCAGCGATAAGCCCTACACAGATCCCAAGGTCATGGTCATCCTCGACGATCTTGATCTTGATGATGGTCTCCCCCAGACCATCTCCATCTCTGAGACCGGTGACAACCAGGCCCTCATGGACTACCCCGGTGGCGGCGTAAACTTCATCGCAGACAGCGACTCGATCACTGTCGATGAGATGGTCAGCCCCGATGACTCAAGCTTCAGCGACGACGACGCCTTGTTCTCCAGTGTCAGCTTGTTCTTCGACGGTGACGAGGTCACCGGCGACATCAATGCCTGCTACTGCGAGGACCTCAGCGATCAGTTCGGCGGCGGCGGCGACAAGAAGAAGAAGCCCTGAGCCCAATCGCTGAACTTCACCGGGTAACCACCCGCTGAATCGAATAGACCCGTCGGCAGGACACTGTCGACGGGATTTTTTTATGCGTCATCGCTTCAAGGCCAGCGCGGGTGGTCGGCTCGACAAGCTCATCGCTGAGAACACCCGACTCTCTCGAAAACGAGCGAAGTCTCTCATCAAGCGCGGCGGCGTCCGAGTGGATGGAAGGGTTGAGCGGCGGGAAGGCTTCCGAACCCCCGCAGATGCACTGGTCGAGCTGCGAACCACCGCGGTCTCACAGGACGTCAAGATTGAGGACATCTGGCGGAGCAAGGGCTTGCTGGTCGTGATGAAGCCCAGCGGGCTCGCCAGTCAGCCGACCCGCAGCGGCGAGCAGCGACACCTCTACGGTGCCCTGATGGCCCGCGAGGGCTACGTCGGACTCCACCATCGGCTCGACACCCCGGCCTCCGGCCTCATCCTCCTCACCCTCGAGCGCGCCCTGAACCGCCCGATCTCCGAAGCGATGAAGGGCGGCAGGATCGAGCGACGCTACCGGGTGGCGGTGATCGGCGATCCCGGTGCCGCTGGGAAGTGGACCACCCCGATCGAGGGCAAGCCAGCACGAACCCACTGGAAGCGCCTGACGACCGACGGTCATGCCTCTGTCCTCGATGTCTCCTTAGAGACCGGACGGACTCACCAGATCCGCCGCCACGCCGCCGAAGCCGGCTTCCCGATCCTCGGTGATCGCCGCCATGGTGGGGCCGCAGGTCGAGCCTGGGAGCGCCTCGCCCTGCACGCCTGGCGCCTGTCCTTCACCCACCCCGCCACCGACGAGCCGGTCACCGTGACCGCTCCCCTCCCCGCAGACCTCACCGACCTGTTCGACCAGCTCGGCTACATCGAGGAGTAGCGCGTCTCGCAGACCCATTCGGAGGATGACGTGGCGACCTGGAAGAATGCCCCTCGCCCCCTCGTGCTCGCCCATCGCGGGGCCAGCGCAGAGCGCCCGGAGAACACCCTGCCAGCGTTCGAGCGCGCCCTGGAGGTCGGTGCAGGGGCGCTGGAGCTGGACCTCCACTTCACCGCCGATCACGTCCCCATCGTCCACCACGATCCCTCAGCCCTCCGCATCACTGGCCACGACGTGCGCATCGACAGCCAGCCGCTGTCTGAGGTGCGCGCCTGGGATGCCGGAGCGGGAACCCAGATCCCCACCTTCGCCGAGATCATCAGCGCCTTCCCGGGGGCGCTGCTCAACGTCGACACCAAGGGCGCCACCGACGACAACCTTCGCAGACTCATCGCCCTCATTGAGCAACACAGCGCGACCGATCGGGTGCTGCTCGCGGGCTTCCAGAGCGCCCGGCTGCGGCGCCTGGCTGAGCTTGGCTACTGCGGACCGCTGGGGATGGGGCGCAGCGACGTCCTGCGGCGGCTGGCTCGTCCCCGGAGGCTGCCAGGGATTCGGCGTGCGCAGCTTCCGCTGAACCTGGGAGGCGCAAGGCTGGACAGCGCCCGGGTGATCCAGCGGCTCCAGGGCTCGGGAGTGGCGGTGGACTTCTGGGTGGTCAACGACCCGATGAGGGCCCGCCAGCTGGTCGCACTGGGGGCCGACGGCATCATCACTGACGATCCGGCCACGATTTCGAACGCGCTGCGGTGACCCCCGTGCTCAGGGTCCCCCTGGAGGCGTCGAGCCGGGCACTCTGCGTGCTGCTGGCGCACAACAGCCCCACGCCGATCATCCCGGTCAGCCGGTAGAGGTGACGCCGAGCCTCTCTCGGGCTGCTGCGACCAGGGTGACCAGCGCGCTGCGCACCTCACCAGGAGTCGTCGCGGTCTGTCGGAACGCCACTCGGATCGGGCGGGGTCCATCGGCGGTCTGGGCGGACATCTCGAAGCCGTAGCGGTCGACACCAGTCATCGTCGCCTGCTCGACCGGACCGGACTCGCTAAACGCCTCGCAGTACAGGCGCAGGGCCGCGGCGTGGTCGTCGTTCATGTGGGCGAGGATGCCCTGAGCATGCGGCGCGATTGGATCGGGCTGTGCGGCACGCCAGCCGTCGAGATCCGGCCAGGACATCCGGCCGAAGCCGCCGATGTATCGAATCCGCTCCGGACGCAGCCGCCAGTAGCTGAAGTCTCCAAAGTCAGCATAGAACTTTGCTGATGGGTTCCTCCCCAGGAACACCGCCCGAGCTTCCGAGGGGTCTGCGACCGGCTCACAGCGCCCCACCAGGGTCACCCGCCCCAGCGCGAGCGGGTTCTTCGGACCAGACTCCCGCACCAGCAGGGAGGCCCGCTGGTCAGCCTTGAGGTTGCGAGTGTGGGCGGCCAGTCCGCTGATCAGGAAGACCGGATCCCGCTGAAGGAGCCCAAACAGGACCAGGGAGCCGTAGGGATAGCCCGCAGGATCGCTGGTCAGGGTGGAGAGCATCCCATCGGGTGCCGCAGCGAGCAGGGTGAGCGCACGCTCGGCGTGGGAGGGGGTGGGAATGCTTGGATCGTAGAGCAGCGCCTGACGGGGCCGTCGGGCGCCGCCGGGGGGCTGGTGTCGGGGCGGTGCGGTCATGGCAGGAGTATACCGGGGCACTCCCCGCACGGCGTCATGGCCTCACTCGGCTGGCGGCGGAGTCTCGGGTGTGAGGGTCTCACCGACCTCCAGGGGCTTGCCGAGCCCGCCGGCAATGCGCTGAGCCTGCCAGCGGAGATCGTCGGAGGCTGAGGCGTCGAACAGGTGGCGCTGATCGGTGCGGGTGCGCAGGTAGACCGTCCGACAGACCCCTCCCCCGTCGATCGCAGACTCCTCATACTCCACCGCTTTGACCTCTCGAACGTCGAGCTGAATGCGATCGACCGAGCCGTCGGGCAGGTGACGATCGATCTTGACTGCGGAGCCGTCGGCGGGGATGTGGGTCATGCGCTTGATGTCCGACGCACAGGGTGCCGCCGGCTCTGGCTCGCTGACCGTGAACGCCTTCGAGAGCGTCATCCCACGACCGCTCGCACCGGAGACGATGAGGTTCGCCGGCCCTGGCGGGAGCCCCTCTGGAACAGTCCCGGTGGCGGTGGTCTGGTCGAGCACCGCAAGCTCACCGAGGGAGAGGATCCCAAGCTGGAGTGTCATGTCACCAGAGAACCCGGTCCCCGCAATGGTGACCGCGGTCCCGGCGGGTCCGGACTTCGGAGAGATGCTGGAGATCGAGGGCGGATCCGCAGCGCAGGCGAGCAAGAAGAGCAGCATGTCCGTAGTGGAGCACCAAGGGCGTCCTGTGGTCAAGGTGGGCGACCACCATCGCCGGCACTACAGTCAGCATGTCCAGGACACAGACGGACTGAATAAAACCTGTCTCGACACCGTTCACTGGAGCAGACACCCCAGGAGGGCACCATGGCACGCAGCAGGCGGTCCCGGGCACGGCGCGAGAAGCGTCAGCTCAAGGCCGCTGTGAAGACTGGAATCATCACCACCACCAACCGAAACCCCGTGGTCCTCGCAGCATGCCTTCGCGGCGGAGCAGGACGACACATCGACCGGAAGAAGGAGGCCTCGAAGAAGGCGTGCCGGAAGCCGGTCGATTTTTTTTGGTCCGATGACTCCATGCGTGCGGTGGTGGGCGAGGCGGCATGAAGATTGACTGAGGGCAGCACGTGCTCGACTGAGGGTCGCAGTGCTCGAGGGGCCATCAGCGGCGAGCCTGACCATGCTGTTGGGCATCCGATCAGCTTCGCGGCACCCCAGCCCTACGCTTCGCCTTCCTCCGGCTCATCATCCTCAGCCATCTCCACCACCTCATCCTCGTGGTGCTCGTCCTGAAGGTCCTGATACATCAGATAGAAGAAAACCACCTCCCCAAGAACGGGGTAGAAGGCGATGATCAGCCCATCCTTCATCAGCTTCCAGAACAGCGTTCCCTGTGAGAAGAACGGCTCCTGCTCTCGGTTCCAGATGTCCTCCAGCAGGAACTGGAAGTTGCCGCCCATGTAGGCGACGAACGCCAGCAGCAGCACGACTACGAACAGAATTCCAGGGATGAACGACGCATACTCTTCGACGTAGGGGTACTTGAAGTACGCCATCAGCCGGGCGGTGAACGGCACCGCGATGGCGAACATCGGGATGGCGTTCATCGTCTCGGGGTACAGGTCGAGGTAGACACCCGCCGACCACGCCGCGAAGTACAGGCACTCGCTGAACACCACGAGGTAGAACCACGACACCGCATAGTGGTAGCCGAACACCATCATCGCGCTGGAGACATGACGGGGGAACGGCGTCTCGGGCTGGGGCTGCTCCGCGAAGTGCACCATCTTGTGGATGAACAGCCGCCACTCGCCCTTCAACAGGTGCTCGCGGATCAGATCTTCCATGATCCGCATGGAGTAGAGGTTGGTGATCATCTGGGTGAACAGGTTGGTCAGCGTGAAGACCACCACGATGCCCAGGCCGATCATCACCACGCCGAGCATGCCGATGACCAGCTCGTTGATGCCATCGAGGATCTTGAAGAAGCTCTCGATCGGCCCCATCCCGTGAGAGATGATGTTGTAGGCAAACAGCCAGATGAGGGTCAGCGAGAGGCCGACCAGCAGGGTCGAGGTCGCGCTCTTGCGGATCTCTGCGCGGCTGTCCGAGCCCTCATCGGAGGAAGGGGGGTTGTCAGATGACACTTCGCAACGCCTCCGAGCCGGGGACCATAAACAGGAACATGATGATGACGAACAGCACAAGCCAGAGCAGCCGGCTCCACCGCCAGATGAAGATCCCCTCCAGCGGATTGAGCGGAAAGATCTGCACCATCGGGTAGATGAGGAAGGCGTCGGCGAGGAGGACGAGCATCGGGACGCCCGAGACCTTCCAGACCAGCCACAGCATCACCGAGACCGCCGTAGAGGACAAGATGCCGCCCAGGGCGATGCGGCCCCGCTGGGCGTCAGATGCACCATCGACGATGACGTCGGAGGTCAGGGGCATGAACGAGAACGCGCCGGCAAAGTACAGCTGGATGAAGCCGCCGTCTACGCCCGTCTCGTGCCGCAGGACCAGGCCTTCTCGCCGAGCGACCGCGGCCTGGGCGAAGTACATCAGCCACAGCGGAAGCACCATCAGGAAGCCACCGAGCCAGATGACCATCGAGCCCCAGGACGTCTGGCCGGGATAGGGCGCGTAGGTGAACAGCGTGTCCGCGACTTCCTCGAAGAACCTCGGAGGCTGGGTGAGGTCGTCATCCTCTGTGTCTGCCGGGTCATAGATCTGGCCGCTGGAGGCGGACACCGCCTCGCTGAGGTCAAACTGTGCTGCATTCAGTTCGATGGCAAGGGACTCTCGGCGGGCCTCAAGCTCGTTCTGCGTCACGGCATCCCGAGACATCTTCAGATCGATGCGGACCTTGCGGTACTCCTCCTGAATGCGGTCGACCTCCTGCTGGGCGTACCAGGAGGAGTGCCCGAGCTCCAGCAGCTCCGTGCGCTCGGCATCGTAGGCGGCCTGCTCTGTGGCCTCCGCTGCGAGGGTCTGCTCCTTGTTCATCAAGGAGGTGTAGGGCTGACCGAGGCCGATCACGATGACCCAGGAGGCATACAGCAGCACAGAGGCGAACGCGAGGCTCTTGAGGTTGTCGCGACGGACCGAGCCCGAGGAGCTGCTGGCGGTGAGCTTCTTGGCGATTCCCCGAGAGCTTCCTCGCACGGCGGTTCGAGCGGCGGTGCGGACCGCGCCCTTCATCGAGGCCCGCATGCCGGCACGGGCGGAGGTTCGAATGATCGTTCGCAGCACCGTCCGCGAGACGGTCCGGAAGACCACCGCCAGCGCAAGCCCGGCGCCAGCAGCACCCTCGCGGGCCTCCCCATGGGCTGCGGTGAAGGCGTCGTACTCGCCCTGAATGTAGACCAGCGGGACCAGCATCAAGATGATGCAGGTCAGAAAAGCGATTGCATTCTCCAGGCGGTCGTTCCGCGACGCTGGTTCCATCAAGCCTCCGGCTGCAATGACTACCACGTAGCCAGGGGGTACGTCACCTCAGGAGCGCCCCCACATCTGCTGCGATCTCGCTGTAGAGCACACCTGGAACCCTGGGAAGCGGGGTCTCACCGTGAGAGACCATGACCTGCTGGAGGCGGAGGGAGGCGTGGGCTCGGTCAAACGGAGAGTAGGGGTCATGCCGGATGGTGATGCGGAAGGGGCCGATGAGCTTGACGGCGTGGTCGATGCGGTAGCCCCGCTCGACAGTGTAGCCCCGAGCGATCATGGTGCGGGCGAGCTGCCAGCGGTTGACCGCAGGGCGTCCGGCCAGCAGGCTGCCGAACGGACGGTCGGGGTCGGGAGGGCGGTGTGTGGGCCGATCGAGCTGGGGAAATGCCGGACTCGCAGCGGCCTCTATCAGCAGACTCCGCCAGGAATCAGTCTCGCGATCAGTCAACCCCAGCGGATGAACCGGTCGGACCGCGGTCACGCCGTCGAGGTCCAGATCGGCTCCAGCCGCATCCAGCGCGTCCCCCTCGTCGGTCACCAGAAACCGAATCGGGTCACCAGACTCGACCAGCCCCTCCCAGATCACCCCACGGACGATGAAGTGCGGCACCGGAGCCGCCAGCAGGGCACGCCACTCCGTGACGGTGACCCCGGTGATCATCGACTCAACCAGCCCCGCGATGGTGTCGGTGAGATCTGCGGACACCGCAGCCTTGAGCGCGGAGAACCGTGCACGCGCAGCGGCGACGGCCGCTGGGTCATCTCGCTTCCGCGCACGCGGCAGAGACTTCAGCCGCTTGCGCCCCTCGAAGATGGCGATGGAGCCGTCGGGCTGGAGCCGCAGCAGCAGCGCACGTGCACCGAGGCGGAAGGCACGCTGGCCGTGGTGGTCAAAGCCGCGGCTTCGGACCATGACCGGGTCCCCACCGGGACGTGCCTGTCGCGCAGTCCAGGCCTCGCTGCGCAGCCGCGGCGTCGGTGCGGTTCGTGACAGCCGCGCCAGCCAGCCGGGAGCATCGGGGTGTGGACTGCGGGCCAGGGACGCCACGCAGTAGCCCGCCATCCGGTGCTGCTTCGCCTGGCTCTCCTCAAAGACCCGGTTGCCGAGGAGGTCGATGGTCTTTGCATTGCCGAGGATGCCGATGGCAAACAGCATCCACCTGCGATCGGCCTGCGGCTGCTCAGCCTCGACCCAGTCCGACAGCAAGGCTCCGATGAGGGCCGCGCAGTCCGCGTCCTGGAGCAGCGGTCGGATGGCCCGAGCGTGCTGGGCAGTGCCAGCGGTGCCTTCTGACTTGAGATCAGCGATGAGCCCGCGACGCGCAGCCTCCGGGAGCACCCCGCCCGTCTTCAGACGAAGCGGAGGGAGCGCGTCGAGATCCACCCACCGCGAGGGGCGGGTGCGCAGCGCGGTCAGGTCATTGACGAGGGGCTCGCTCACGCACCCGCTGTATCGCGAAGCCTACCGAGGCGGAGGACCACCGCCCGCACTGACCCCACCACAATTGACGCTGGTAGCGTCCTGGATCAAGCCGCACAGTGTCGGCCCCATGGTGTAGAGAAAGCTGCCGGTGACGTGGTAGTGGTCTCCGTGCTCGTCGTGTTCATGGCCGTTGTGGGCGTCGAGATGCTCCCCGCCTCCAGCGGCACAGCCCTCGTCATAGTAGAAGTCGTGGACGAACAGGCGGAGGCCATAGACCTGAAGTCCGGTCGGCGCCGGCTCACCGCACTGAATGGCGTGCGGTCCCTCGACCGCCGCGAACGGAATGGAGATCGGTGCGCTGGCCGTGCAGGCCAGGAGAACGAGAGGCAGGATGTCCAGTGGGTATCGATCCTGCACAGCAACCGCGAGGCCGCATGCCGTGCGCGACACCGCCGGAGCACTCCGAGGCGCCGTCTGGCTACTGCTGTGCCAGCGCCTGCTGAAGCTCAGGGCACAGCTCCAGCTCATAGACCGTCCCCTTCACCTGCCGCACGTTCAGCCGTCCATCGCAGCGGTCCATGATGAACCGAGGAGCCGAGAGGTCCAGCTCATCGACCTGGATCGAGAGGGTGTCCGCGTCGACATAGAGCACCGCGCCGGGGGCCGTCGGCATGCCGCCCAGGCTGTGGCTGACCAGCTCAAACCGAACCCCGAAGGGCTGCGGTGGGTTGAGCAGCGGACGCTCCCACATCCACGACGGCTCTCGACTCGGCAGGATGCGGACCGTCGAGATGCTCACATCCTCCGTCCAGACCTCAACCGGCGGCCAGTCGGCCTCCACCGTCCAGCGCACCGCAGTCTCTCGGGTCACGGACTCGACACAGACCCGCACCATCGGTGTCATGACCGAGGCACATGCAGATGCGTCCATCCCAACCAGCAGCCCCAGCAGCATGGACCTCCCCGGCAGCCTCAGCAGACTCTTGGCATATCGGAACCCTGAGCCAACACCAGCACTGCTGACACCTCAGCCGCCGTCCGCCCTCCACACCGCGCCCCGAGCCTCATCAATCGGAGTGCCCGCAGCACGGGCGGTCAGGCAGTCGGTCACAGCATCGGTGATCCAGTCCGGAGACACCGCGTCGTAGCACTTCGGGGTGTTGTCACAGGACCGCTGCCAGCAGGGAGCGCAGGAGACCGCAGCGAGCAGCTTGATGCCGCGGCCATACAGCAGGATCTCCTGGGGACAGGTCACTCCGAACCAGACGACGACGTGACAGCCCAGGGCAATCGCCATGTGCATGCCGAGGCTGTCGCCGCTGACCACGACGTCGCACCGGGCGACCTGGGCAGCACCGGCACGGAGACCGCCGGTGGTCGGCGTCGGCTCACAGGCCTCACCGAGCATCTCAGCGAGCGCCGCATTGCGCGCGGTGTCCTCCGGCCCCCCCAGCAGCAGCACTGGCTCTCCGGTCTGCGCGTAGAGCTGGCGTATGGCCTGCGCCTGAGTGGTCAGGGGGAGCTTCTTGTACGAATACAGCGGGCTGCAGCCAGTGTTGAAGCCAACCGTTCGGCGCGGTCCAGCGGGAGCGATGCCGTGGAGGGTGTAGGCATCGCCGACCCACGGCAGCCCGAAGGCCTCGCAGAGCATCTGCGGCTCGGACTTCGTGTTGATCCGGAACTTCAGGTCGTCGTCGAGGCCGGTGGCGTAGAGGTAGTCGGCGGCCGAGGAGAGCGGCACGATGTTGCCCCGCTCATCCACACCAAAGCCCCGCTTGTCCGCTGCCGCGATCGACACCGCCAGGGCACCAGCGGTCCGAGACTTGTCGACGTTGAGCAGCACATCGAAGCGACGGGCGGACAGCTCGATGTGGGCCTCCGCAGACAAGGGCAGCACCCGATCGATGAGGGGGTGCTCAGCCAGCAGCGCGGCCGCTCGGGGACGGGTGAGCCAGGTGATGCGCGCGCCCGGCCATGCCCGCCGGATGGGGCGGAGGATCGCCGTGGTCCGCAGCACATCGCCCAGGGCATCGAGGTTGATCAGCAAGACCTCAGCGGCGACCGGATCGTGGTGAGGGCAGCCGGTGCAGGGTCGGCTGAAGCGGCAGGGCTTGTAGCCGGTGAAGTGGCGACAGTCGGTGGCGTACATGGCTGGGAGCCTAACTCCCCGGGCTGCGGTAGCTCAGCATCCCTCGCCGCCACAGGCCCACCCCGCCGATGAGCACCACCGCCGCGACGACGGGCTGGGCGAACGCAAAGGGCAGCCACTCCGTGCGGCCGCAGTACCAGGTCGCCGGAAAGAAGGCGACAAATGCAAACGGAACCACCCAGGTCAGGGCGAGCTGGATGCGCTGATGGAAGATGTCGAGCGGATAGCGGTTGAAGACCGCCGACTGGTAGACCAGCCCGACCGCGGTTCCCCGATGGTGGATGCGGAAGCCGGCGGAGGAGACCCCGGTGAGGACCCCGCCGAGTATTGCCACCCCGCCAGCGACAAACACCGGCAGCATCACCCACTGCGACCACGACAGCGGCGGCAGTCCTGGCAGGGCAACCGCGATCATGCCGACCCCGAGCAGGCCAACGGGCAGATCCTCAAGGTTGATGTTGTCCAGCAGGACCTGGGTGTACGGATCCAGCGGACGCAGCAGCACCCGGTCCAGCTCGCCCTGCAGCAGGTAGCGCTGGTTGACGTGCCACAGCCCCTGGAACAGCACAAAGAACAGCCCGGTCGAGGTCTCGGCCAGTCCCCAGATGAGCAAGACCTCCGAGAAGCTCCACCCGGCGATGTCCGGCACATGGCTGAAGACCGCCCACAGGAACACCACCCCGATTGCCGCCACGAGGAGATCGCCGACGGCATTGAGAAGGAAGTCTCCCCGATACGCCAGCCGAACCTTCGCCCGCATCAGCAGGTAGCGCCCATAGATCGCGAGCCGACTGGTCGGAGCAGTGGTGTAGGCGCTCTCAGCACGTGCAGTCCGCTGAAATGCCTGGTGGCGCGGGTGTCGGCTGGCAGGTCTCATGTGGTCACGCCTGTCGACAGCGGAGATGTGTCGCGTGTGAGCCCTGATCGGGGCGCACACCCGCTCTCTCTTCGGCACACCAGGTGGCTGCATCGCGTGAAGAGACTACCCACCCTGCACCACCATGATCCGCCCCGCACGTCGAAAAGCCAGCCCACCAAGCACCACCAACACCACCGCCCAGACCGCCTGGGTCACCAGCGGCCGCCAGAGCTCGCCCGTCGGCACGGTCTCCACAAACAGGCTCGCCGGTACGTGGCTCATCCCCTGAAACGGCAGCAGCAGAATCAGCCACCGGATCGACTCGGGGTACAGGTCCAGCGGGATCAGCGCCCCCGAGAAGACGGAGATCACCGTCGCCTTGAGGTGGGCCAGACCAGCGGCGTTGCGGAGTCGAAAGGCCGCCATCCCGACCAGCCATGAGAACCCGAAGCTGATCGCATGCGCCAGCAGGAGGCTCACCCCGAACACCCCCCACGTCTGCCAGCGCTCCGGTGTGCGCAGCGGCAGCAGCGCCCCGGTCCACAGCGCCAGCGGCAGGGTCGTCAGCACCAGCGCGCAGCCGGCACGCCCGAGGTCTCGAAAGTAGAGGTGAGCCTGGAGTGACCAGGGACGGAGCATATCGATCGCGATGTTCCCGCTCCGAAACCGGGCAGAGAGCCACCGATCGATCTGGTTGGCGTAGAACGTGGTCACGATCCAGGCGACCACGACGTACGTCGTCAGCTCCGCAGCCGTTCGCCCAGCGACCAGCTCACGATCCTGAAAGATCGCGGTCCAGAGAGACCAATTGAGCAGCGCAACGATGCTCGCGCTGAGGATCTGCACGGCGACCTCCAGCCGGTAGGCCAGCACGAGGTTGACCCCGAGTCGGAGGCTCGGTCGAATGATCGCGCGCAGGCTCACCGCAGCGCCTCGTAGAAGCGGGCAATTCCCGCGTCGATCCCCGGCTCGTGGATCGAGAGGTCGACCACCTCGGTGATCGTGAGGATGGCCTGGATGAGCGCAGCGGCAGTGGTCTGGGTCAGCGAGAAGGTAACGGTCAGGGTGGTGTGCGCAGCGGTCACGGTCGCCGGCAGTGCTGACAGCGTGGCGAGATCCGCTTCTGACGGCGGCGACTTCAGCTCAACGACCAGCCGGTGCGCCCCGCCGAGCTGGGCCTTGAGGTCTGGAATGCTGCCGTCGAAGAGGAGCCGTCCGTGGTCGATGAGCAGCACCCGATCGCAGACCGCCTCGACGTCGCTGAGGTCGTGGGTGGTGAGGATGATGGTGGTGCCCTGCTCGGCATTGACCGCGCGAATAAACTCCCGAATGCGAAGCTTTACCGCGACGTCCAGGCCAATGGTCGGCTCATCGAGGAACAGGATCGGCGGGGCATGCAGGAGGGCTGCGGCGATGTCGCAGCGCATCCGCTGGCCCAGGGACAGCTCTCGAACCGGCTTGCCCAGGAGCGCTCCGATGCCGAGGACGGCATCGAACTGCTCCAGCCGAGCGCGGTACACGTCCGCAGGAATCCGAAACACTGCAGCGAGCAGATCGAGGGCCTCGATCACCGCGAGATCCCACCACAGCTGTGTGCGCTGACCGAACACCACTCCGATGCCGCGGACGTGCTCCTGGCGCTGCCGAGACGGCTGCCGACCGTCGACTGTGAGGGTGCCGGCGGTGGGGCTGAGGATGCCGCACATCATCTTGATCGTGGTGGACTTGCCGGCACCATTGGGCCCAATGAGGCCGACCCGCTCGCCGGGGTACACGTCGAGGTCAAGGCCCTCGACAGCCACCCGGTCCTCACCGCCGATGCGAAACAGATCAGAGACCGCGCCGAGCAGGCCGGGGCGGCGCTGGAAGGTCCGAAAGGTCCGCCTCAGGCCGCGTGCGTGGATGATCCCGCTCACGGAGCAGCCACCAGACCGCGCGCCGCCCCTCGCAGCGCAGTGCGCACGTGCTGGCTCCAGCCCCGCATCTTCCACAGGTTCTCAGCGATGATGCCCTCCTCCCCTCACCCCTATCCGGCCAAGGCACCGATCCCGCTGCTGCTGCTGACAGACATCGACTCGCTGCGAAATTGTCGCCTTCACATACGGACAGCGCCCCTCCCGACCCGAAGGTCAGGAGGGGACGCTCAGTCCACGGGTCCGGAGCAGTCAGCGAAGAGCATGCTCCGGAAGGAGCACGATCACTCCTCGCCAGCATCCTCGTCCGCGACAGCCTCAGCGACCAGGGCATCCTCATCGGAGACCACAGCAGCCTCGGCGGCTACAGGAGCCTCGGCGGCTACAGGAGCCTCGGCGGCTACAGGAGCCTCGGCAGGAGCCTCTGCAGCCACAGGAGCCTCTGCAGGAGCCTCTGCAGCCTCGACGGAAGCCTCTGCAGCCACAGGAGCCTCTGC
>JAQXDW010000056.1 GCA_029251165.1 Myxococcota bacterium | reverse complement strand
GTCCGTCCCCTCGCTGAGACCCTCGAAGACATCGCGATGGCTGGCCGCCAGCTGGGGCGTCAGGTCGAGAAGGTGTTCGTGGCAGACGGAGACGCCCTCATCCTGGACATGGCGCACTGGGAGGCGATCCTGACGGCCTGTCGGGCGGCGTTTCCCCGGCTGCGTCAGGTGAGCTGCTATGCCATGGCGTCGAACATCCTGGCGAAGTCTCCCGCCGAGCTGGAGCGGCTCCGGCTCCTGGGACTCAGTGTGCTGTACATCGGCCCGGAGTCCGGCGACGAGGCCACCCTCCGTGCGCTCGCCAAGCAGCCCCGCCCGGTCGGTGCGGCCCGCTCCGACGACTACATCTACCGCTGCCATGTCGATGCCGCGCAGAAGGCGAAGGCGGCCGGGATGAAGATCTCGGCGATCTTCTTGCTGGGTGCGGGAGGCGTGGAGCGCACGATCCAGCATGCCGAGGGCTCTGCTCGCCTCGCGACCGAGATGGACCCCGACTACCTCGCGGCCCTGACCCTGACGGTCGTCGCGGGAACGCCGCTTGCCCGCACAAAGGATCGTCGGGGCTGGGCGCTTCCAGATGTCGACGGCCTCCTCCGAGAGCTGCGAACCTTCATCGATCAGGCGCGACCGACGCGGGCCCTGTTTCGAACCAACCACGCCAGCAACTACTTACCGCTGGGCGGCGTCCTGCCGACGGACAGGGCCCAGATTGTGTCGACCATCGACCGCGCGCTGGACGGGAAGGTTCGACTCCGACCCGAGTGGTCCCGTGGTCTGTAAGAAGGGGGCAGAGGTCTTCTGATTGGATTGGTATTAGACTGGCTGCAGTCATCCTGATCACAAGAGCGGACCCTGATGTTGCTGCTTATTTCCTCAATCCTCGGTTGTGTCCTCATCTCGGATGACGATCTCGCTGAGCGGCTTGCCTGGGGCGCGACCGACGACTCCGGGGAGCCCTGCACGACAGCCTGGTGGTACCCCGACAGCGACGGCGACGGCTACGGCGATCCGCTGGGCGGGATGGAGCTGTGCGAGGGCGCGAGCGGCACTGTCACCAACGACGCCGACTGTGACGACACGGATCCCGCACTCAGCCCACAGACGATCTGGTTCTATGACGGCGACGGCGACGGCTTCGGCGATCCAGACATCACGTATGTCTCCTGCGAGGAGCCCGAGGGCTACAGCAGCGATGCGACCGACTGCTTTGACTTCGACGCGTCGATCTTTCCGGGCGCCGATGAGATCTGCGACGGGGTCGACAGCGACTGCGACGACGAGATCGATGAGGATCCCATCGACCCTGAGGTCTTCTTCGCCGACACCGACAGCGATGGCTACGGAGACGCCGACAGCACCATCGAAGCCTGCACAGCCCCCAGCGGCTTTGTGGTGCTGTCGGGGGACTGCGACGACAGCACCGACACGGTCGCTCCGGATCTCGAAGAAGTCTGCGGAGACGGCCTCGACAACAATTGCGACGACTCCATCAACGACTGCGCGCTGAGCGGCGCGTATGGCCTCGACGAGGCGGACGGTGTGCTCTGGGGAGAGGCGCGGCGCGATGCTGCCGGGCTCTCGATGGATGCACAGGGAGACCTCACCGGAGATGGGGTCACGGACCTCGTGGTCGCCGCACCGTTTGCGGACAACGCTTCCTCTGACAGCGGCTCGGTCTATCTGGTCTCTGGGCTGATCACCGGCCAGGGCAGCCTCGCCAGTGCGACAGCACGCATCGACGGTGCCGCCAGCGGCGATCGGCTGGGGGTGGTGGCGGCCTCTTCGGACATCGACGGCGATGGCTTCTCCGACCTCTTGCTCAGCACCTCGACAGTGGATGCGGGATTGGGTAGGGCCTATGTTCTCTCTGGGCCGATCACTGGCGCGGTGAGTGTCTCGTCAGCCATCGGGACCGTGGACGGGGCGACCAGCGATGACCGACTCGGCACCACGCTCGCCGCGCCGGGCGACACCAGCGGCGACGGCCTGGCCGATCTCATGGTCGGGGCCTACGGAGATGACACCAGCGGAAACAGCGCCGGTGCTGTGTTTCTCTTCCTCGGTCCTGCGACCGGCGAGTACGCCCTCACAGACGCCCATGCCAGCTTCTATGGAGAGGCGGTGAGTGATCGGGCGGGTGTGACGGTCAGTGCAGCGGGCGATGTCGACGGCGACGGACTGGCGGATCTCCTCATCGGTGCAGACCGAAACGGATCGGCAAATGCCGGCGCCGCGTATCTCGTCCTCGGAGGAGCCAGCGGCAGCATGAGCCTCGCGGATGCAGACTGGATCCTCCGGGGAGAGTCTGACGGCGAGGAAGCCGGCATGGGACTGGGTGCAGCGGGGGATGTCAACGGCGATGGCCTGGACGACCTGCTGATCGGGGGAGGTGGAGGCGGAACACCAGGAATCGTCTGGCTCGTCAGCGGTGCCGGGCTCGGCAGCGACACCCTCGCGGATGCACAGGCCCGAATCGACGGCGGCATGACAAAGACGTTCGCCGACGGCATCGGCAGTGCGCTCGCTGGAGCGGGGGATGTTGACGGCGATGGTCAGGCGGATCTGCTCATCGGCGGCGAGACCAGCGACGGCACCGGCGCAGCGTGGCTCTTGTATGGGCCGGTCTCCGGGGGCCTGACCCTGAGCAGCGCCGATGTCACCTGGACTGGCAGCAGCGGCGACCTGGCTGGCTACAGCCTGGCTGCGCCCGGCGACATCAACAGCGACGGGCTATCCGATCTGCTCATCGCCGCGCCCTATGCTGATTCACCAGATACCAACGCCGGCACGATCTACCTCATCCTCGGAGCGGGCCTGTGATCCTGCTGACCCTCATCACCTCTGCTGCCGCAGAGTGCCCAGCGTCGGTTCCAGCACAGAAGGTCTCGCAAGAGATCTCTCTGGGAGAAGTCGCATTTAAGAACATGGACGAGGAGCTGTTTCGTCAGGTTCACGACGAGATCCAGCTGCTCGTTCCGTGCATGAGCACGCCGTTTAATGCCGCACAGGCGACCAGCTTCTGGCGGCTGAGTGCCCTGGCGGCGTTCCTGAGTCGTGACGAAGACACCGTGCTCACCGCCTTCAAGTCCGTCATTGAGATCTCTCCGGGCTACATGCTCCCCGAGAGCATTGCCCCCATGGGCCACCCGCTCCAGGAGCTGTTCGCCCAAGCCATGGAGGGCTCGACCTCGCTCGATGATGTCCTCCCGACACCGCGCAGCGGGCAGGTCTACGTCGACGGCATCGCCAGCCTCTCCGTCCCGCTCAGTCGGCCCTACCTGTTCCAGATGACCGATGAGTCTGAGCAGGTGGTGATCTCGCAGCGGGTTCAGGCCGGCCAGCGCCCGCCTGGATATGCCACGGACCGCGCACGAAGCGTCAACGTTCCGCTCGCTGTGACCGCTGGTATATCCGGCGCAATCGCTGGAGGTTCGTGGTATCTTGCCACCTCTCGAGAGGATACATTCTGGGACCCATCGACGCCAACGGGAGAGCTGAGTGGACTCCAGCGGCAGGCGAACACGCTCGGCACGGTCGCCCTCTCGGCCGGGGTTGTGACGCTGGGAAGCGGTGCCGCAGCCGTCTTTGTTGGAGCGTGGTAGTTCGATGAGCATCATCCTGGAACAACACATCGGCGCCGGTGCGCACGGTGAGCTTCATCGTGCTCGAGATGGAGATGCCCCTGTCATCGCGGAGGTTCTGTCTCGGCCCGAGCGCGCGAGCGCCATCACCGATCGGATCGGGCGCCTCTCCGCGGTCCACATCTCGGGGCTGCTCCGACCCCTCCGGCTCGTCACGCTGACTGAGGGCACCGCCCTGCTCTACGAGGGCTTCGCTGGACAGCCGCTCAGCCGTCTCCTCCAGACATCGACCACACCACAGACGCTCATCAGGATCTTCTCTCAGGTCGCGGGCGCGCTCCACGAGGCCTGGGCACAGCCGGTTGGCGGCGAGGGACCGCTGTCTCTTGTCCATGGTGGCCTCTCGCTGGATCGCATCTGGGTTGATGCGGCCGGTCTGGTCAAGGTCGAGGGACTGGGAGCGGTCGACGGGGCTTCCGCAGAGGGGCCCTGTACTCCTCCCGAGCAGAGCGCATCGCATGCAGGGGACGTCTTCAGCCTGGGTCTGCTGCTGGCTTGGGCGCTGCTTGGAGAGCACCCGTCAATACAGCGTGTCGATGACTCCCTGGCAAGCGAGGTCAGCATCCTCGCAGTGCGCGTGCGCGAGCACACCGGCAGCGAGCGACTGGCCGCCCTGCTGGAGGACATGCTTCGCTTCAGTCCCGCTGCGCGTCCGCCGGCCGCGATGGTGCTCGCTGCTTTAGAGGGGGTCGTCGCAGACGTACAGGGTGTCGAGCTTAGTGGCTCACTTGTCGCAGCACGGTCCACCTCCGAGGCCCTATCAGAGCCGAAGTCCCCACCAGAGCCGGAGCCCATGTCTGAGCCGAAGTCCCCACCGGATCCCCAGCCTGAGGCTGCTCCCCAGCCTGAGGCCGCTCCCCAGCCTGAGCCGACACCGGTCTCGGAGCGTCCTCGTCGTCGAAGGAGTCGGCTGTTCAGCAACATTCCTGGTTCAGAGTCTCTCCTCGACGACACGTTCCCGCTGCCGTCCGCCCGTCCGACGGCCTCGCCGAAGCGCGCGCTGAAGTCCACCCCGAAGGCTGAGCCAACGGTTGAGCCGACGTCGTCGGCCCCGCTGCTGCCTCCAGAGCCGCTGCTTGAGCTCCCGATCCAGACGTCTTCTCGTCTCTTTGGTTCGGCGCTCTCCACGGAGTCGGCGCCGGTCGTATCCGACGCCTCTCTGGAGTCCGCGCCGCCGGAGCCTCCTCCGCCGGAGTCCGCGCCGCCGGAGCCTGTTCCGCCGGAGCCTGTCCCGCCGGAGTCCGCGTTGCCGGAATCGGTCTCTGCTGAAGCGCAGCATGCGTCGGCTGTCCTTCCAGTGCATCAGCCGCTACCAGACCCCGTCCTCACACCTGAGGAGGGCCTTCTGCCCGGTCAGCAGTCGTCCGCGATGCCTCTGGAGACAGAGGAAGAGACCGCTGAGGGGCCTCTGGTCGGTGCTCCTCCCGTGATTCCCGATCCACCGGCAGCACCGAAGAGCGATGCGCTGGATCCGTTCGACGGGGACGATCTCGACGGGGACGATCTCGACATGGACGATCTGGAGCTCGACGAGCAGCTTCCAGAAAAGGTCGAGTGGTCACTTGAGGACTCTGAGAGCATCGACTATCCCGATGACTGGGAGACCTCTCCGGTCAGCTCCGGTGTGTTCCCCAATCCGCTCGCAAGGCCCAAGCCACTCGTCGAGTCGCCAGGTGGTCGCGCCGAGCCCCTGCGTCCTCCTGCCCCGCCGATCATCAAGCCGGCTCTTCAGGAGCAGAACGAGAAAACACAGTTCTTCGAGAAGCCTCGGGTGACATCCGGCAGGGCTCCTCGCCCGGTGCCGACCCCTGAGCCCCCAGAGCGCAGCGGCAGTCGGGTCTGGCTGCTGCTGCTCCCGGTCCTGCTGGGGCTGGGCTGGATGCTCACCCGCTCCGATGAGGCCCCGACGGCCCCGGCGGATGTCTTAGAGACTCACGCCGCCCCGGTGGTTCCGATCGAGGCTCCGGAGCCTGAGCCTGCGCCTGAGCCTGAGCC
>JAQXDW010000080.1 GCA_029251165.1 Myxococcota bacterium | reverse complement strand
GCGTCTCCGTCGTCGCAGTCGTCGTCATCGGAGACGTAGCCGCTGGGAAGGTCGCAGGTCTGTGTGGTGCTGCTGCTGTCGCCGTAGGTGTCGCCGTCAGAGTCGGCGTACCAGGTGGTTCCGGTGGAGGAATCCAGCGAGGAGTCATCGTCGTCGATGAGGGTGTCGCAGTCGTCGTCGATCTCATTGCAGACCTCCGAAGCCGCTGGGTTCACCGCAGCAGCGTCGTCGTCGCAGTCGGTGTCATCGGAGACGTAGCCGCTGGGGAGGTCGCAGGTCTCGACGGAGTCAGAGGCGTCTCCGTAGGTGTCGCCGTCGGTGTCGGCGTAGAAGACTGCGCCAGTGGAGGAGTCCAGTGAGCTGTCGTCGTCGTCGATGAGGCTGTCGCAGTCGTTGTCGATGCTGTCGCAGATCTCCGAAGCGGCGGGGTTCACCGCAGCGGCATCGTCGTCGCAGTCGGTGTCATCGGAGACATAGCCGCTGGGAAGGTCGCAGGTCTGTGTGGTGCTGCTGCTGTCGCCGTAGGTGTCGCCGTCAGTGTCGGCGTACCAGGTGGTTCCAGTGGTGGCGTCGAGGTCGGCATCGTCGTCGTCGATGAGGCTGTCGCAGTCGTCGTCGATCTCGTTGCAGACCTCGGTGGCGGCGGGGTTCACCGCAGCGGCACCGTCGTCGCAGTCGTCATCGTCGGCGACGTAGCCGCTGGGAAGGTCGCAGGTCTGTGTGGTGCTGCTGACGTCGCCGTAGGTGTCGCCGTCGGTGTCGGCGTACCAGGTGGTTCCGGTGGTGGAATCGAGTGAGCCATCGTCGTCGTCGATTGCGCTGTCGCAGTCGTCGTCGATCTCGTTGCAGATCTCGGTGGCGGCGGGGTTCACCGCAGCGGCACCGTCATCACAGTCGGTGTCGTCGGCGACGTAGCCGCTGGGGAGGTCACAGGTCTGGGTTGTGCTGCTGCTGTTGCCGTAGGTGTCGCCGTCGGTGTCGGCGTACCAGGTGGTCCCGGTGGTGGCGTCGAGGTCAGCATCGTCGTCGTCGATGAGGCTGTCGCAGTCGTCGTCGATCTCGTTGCAGACCTCGGTGGCAGCGGGGTTCACCGCAGCGGCGCTGTCGTCGCAGTCGGTGTCATCGACGACGTAGCCGCTGGGGAGGCTGCAGGAGTCGATGGGGTTGGACAGGTCTCCGTAGGTGTCACCGTCGGTGTCGGCGTAGTAGACCGCGCCGGTAGAGGAGTCGACGCTGGCATCGTCGTCATCGATGAGGGTGTCGCAGTCGTTGTCGATGCTGTCGCAGATCTCGGTGGCAGCAGGGTTCACTGCAGCGTCACCGTCGTCGCAGTCGGTGGTGTCGACGACGTAGCCGCTGGGGAGGCTGCAGGAGTCGATGGTGTTGGACAGGTCTCCGTAGGTGTCACCGTCGGTGTCGGCGTAGTAGACCGTCCCGGTGGAGGAGTCGACGCTGTCGTCGTCGTCATCGATGAGGGTGTCGCAGTCGTTGTCGATGCTGTCGCAGATCTCGGTGGCAGCGGGGTTCACCGCAGCGGCGCTGTCGTCGCAGTCGGTGGTGTCAGTGACGTAGCCGCTGGGGAGGTCGCAGGTCTGTGTGGTGCTGCTGCTGTTGCCGTAGGTGTCGCCGTCGGTGTCGGCGTAGAAGACCGTCCCGGTGGTGGAGTCGAGCGAGCCGTCGTCGTCGTCGATTGCGCTGTCGCAGTCGTCGTCGATCTCGTTGCAGATCTCGGTGGCGGCCGGGTTGACCGCAGCGGCGTCGTCGTCGCAGTCGGTGTCGTCGGCGACGTAGCCCGAGGCGGGCTCGCAGCTGGTCGCGCTGGTGGCGGAGTCGCCGTAGCCGTCGCCGTCGGTGTCGGCGTACCAGACCGAGGCGTCGTCCGCAGAGTCCTCATCGATGCTGCCGTCACAGTCGTTGTCTGCTGCGTCACAGACCTCGGTGGCAGCGGGGTTGATCGCGGCGTCTGCGTCGTCGCAGTCGTCACTGTCCGCGACGTAGCCGCTGGGCTCCTCGCAAGCCTCAGTGGTTGCGCCGAGGTCTCCGTAGGTGTCGCCGTCGGTGTCGGCGTACCAGGTGGCGGCGTCTGCAGCGTCGTCTTCGTCGGTGGTGGTGTCGCAGTCGTTGTCGATGCCGTCGCAGACCTCGGTGGCTGCGGGGTTGACCGCGCTGTCGTCGTCGTCACAGTCGGTGTCGTCTGAGACGTAGCCCGAGGCGGGCTCGCAGCTGGTCGCGCTGGTGGCGGAGTCACCGTAGCCATCACCGTCGGTGTCGGCGTACCAGACTGCGGCGTCGTCCGCCGAGTCCTCATCGATGCTGCCGTCGCAGTCGTCATCCTCGCCGTTGCAGACCTCGGTGGCCGACGGGTTGATCGCGGCATCCGAGTCGTCGCAGTCGGTGTCGTTGGCGACGTAGTTGCTGGGCTGGTTGCACTGGGTCAGCTCGAACCGCGTTCCGCCGTAGGTGTCGCCGTCGGCATCGCCGTACCAGGTGGTCGCATCTGCGGCGTCGTCCTCATCGGTGCTGCCGTCGCAGTCGTTGTCGATGCTGTCGCAGACCTCGGTGGCGTCGGGGTTGACCGCGGTGTCTGCATCGTCGCAGTCGTCGCTGTCCGCGACGAAGCCGGAGGGCTGCTCGCAGGCGAGGACGGTGTTGCTGACATCGCCGTAGGTGTCGACGTCGGTGTCGGCGTACCAGGTGGTCCCGGTGGAGGAATCGAGGCCGAAGTCATCGTCGTCGATGTCGCCGTTGCAGTTGTCATCGATCTCGTTGCAGATCTCGGTGGCTGCGGGGTTGACATCGTTGTTGTCGTCATCACAGTCGGCATCATCAGCGACATAGCCTGCCGGCTGATCGCAGCTGTCGGTGGCATCTGCGGAATCTCCGAAGGTGTCGCCGTCGGCGTCCGCGTACCAAGTGCTGCTGTTCGCGGCGTCGTCCTCATCGACGACGCCATCGCAGTCGTTGTCGACATTGTCGCAGAGCTCGGTGGCGTCGGGGTTGACGGCGGCGGCGTCGTCGTCGCAGTCGCTGTCGTCGGAGACGTAGCCCGCGGGCTGATCGCAGGACTCGGTGGACGACAGCGGATCGCCGTAGGTGTCGCTGTCGACGTCGGCGTACCAGGTGGCGGCATCTGCGGCGTCGTCTTCATCGATGGTGCCGTCGCAGTCGTTGTCGGTGCTGTCGCAGACCTCGGTGGCGTCGGGGTTGATCGCGGCGTCGGCGTCGTCGCAGTCGTTGTCGTCGGAGACGTAGCCGCTGGGCTGCTCGCAGGAGCGGGCGGTGCTGGAGCGCTCTCCGAAGGTGTCGCCGTCGGTGTCAGCGTACCAGGTGGCGGCGTCTGTGGCGGTATCCTCGTCGGTGTCGCCGTCGCAGTCGTTGTCGATGCCGTCGCAGACCTCGGTGTTGCTCGGGTAGGCCTCGGCCTCGGCGTCGTCGCAGTCGAGGTAATTGGAGACGTAGCCGGAGGGCTGGTCGCAGGAGAGGGTGGTGGCGTCCGGGTCTCCGTAGGTGTCGCCGTCGGTGTCGGCGAACCAGGTGGAGGCGTCTGCGGCGTCGTCTTCGTCGGTGTCGCCGTCGCAGTCGTTGTCGATGCTGTCGCAGACCTCGGTGTTGCCGGGGAAGGCATCCGCGACGCTGTCGTCGCAGTCCGTGCTGTCGGCGACGTAGCCGCTGGGCTGGCTGCACGACTCGACGCTGTCGTCGGGATCACCGTAGCCGTCGCCGTCGATGTCGGCGTACCAGGTCAGGACATCGCTGGCGTCGTCTTCGTCGGTGTCGCCGTCGCAGTCGTTGTCGATGCCGTCACAGATCTCGGTGTTGCTCGGGTAGGAGGCTGGCTCGACGTCGTCGCAGTCCGTGTCGTCGGAGACGTAGCCGCTGGGCTCCTCGCAGGACTCAGTGGTGCTGCTGGCGTCTCCGTAGGTGTCGGCGTCGGCGTCGGCGTACCAGGTGGCGGCGTCTGCAGCGTCGTCCTCGTCGGTGTCGCCGTCGCAGTCGTTGTCGAGGTCGTCACAGATCTCGGTGTTGCTCGGGTAGGCCTCGGCCTCGGCGTCGTCGCAGTCGGTGCTGTCGGCTACATAGTCGCTGGGCTGGCTGCACGACTCGACGCTGTCGTCGAGGTCCCCGTAGCCGTCGCCGTCGTCGTCGGCGTACCAGGTGATGACGTCCTCGGCATCGTCTTCATCGACGGTGCCGTCGCAGTCGTTGTCGAGCTCGTCGCAGACCTCGGTGGCGGCGGGGTTGATCGCGGCGACACCATCGTCGCAGTCGGTGTCGTCGGAGACGTAGCCGGAGGGCTGATCGCAGTCGAGGACGGCGGTGCTGCTGTCGCCGTAGGTGTCGCCGTCGGTGTCGGCGTACCAGGTGGCGCGATCGATCGGATCTTCGTCGATGGTCCCGTCGCAGTCGTTGTCGAGGTCGTCGCAGAGCTCATCGGCAGCGGGATTGGTGTTGGCGTCGGTGTCGAGGCAGTCGGTGTTGTCGGTGACGTAGCCGGCGGGCTGCTCGCAGGCGTCTGTGCTGTTGCTGGAGTGGCCGTAGGTGTCACCGTCGGTGTCGGCGTACCAGGTCTGGATCTCGTCGAAGCCTTCGTCTGCGGTTCCGTCGCAGTTGTTGTCCTCTCCGTCACAGACCTCGACGGCGTCTGGGTTGACGCTGTCGTTGTCGTCGTCGCAGTCCTCACACGCCGCGAAGCCGTCGCCGTCTTCGTCGATGAACTCGGTCACACCGTCGCAGTCGAAGTCCTCGGGATCTGAGCACAGCTCGGTGGCACCGGGATGGTAGCGGATGTCTGTGTCGTCGCAGTCGCCGCCGACGGGCACGTAGCCGCTCAGGGGCTCGCACAGCTCCTCGGTGCTGGCTGAGTCTCCGAAGCCGTCGCCGTCGCTGTCGCCGTAGTAGGTATCCGTGAGCCCCTCATCGACCGCGCCGTCGCAGTTGTTGTCGGTGCCATCGCAGACCTCGATCTCGCCGGGGTTGATGGTCCCGTCTGCGTCGTCGCAGTCCTCGTCCGAGGTGTACCCATCGCCGTCGTAGTCTGTCAGGCTGTCGTTGCTCTCGGTCTCTGTGCTGGTGCCGTTCTGCCCGTTGGGCGTCATCCAGCTTCCGTCGCTCTTGTCGTTGCAAGCGAACAGGAGGATGAGAGAGGCCGTGAGCAGGCCGTGATAAGAGTTTCTTGTGGTCACTTTCAGGACTCCGACAGTGTCGTAGACGACCGATTCTACGCGCTTTCTGTGTTCCTGTAAAGCATCGGTAAGGGCCCTGTAGTGTTGGCTCAGTCCTCTGGAGGCACCGGCTGAGGGAGGCTGAGGGGGGCCTCTTGAGCCGCAGGGGAGGAAGCCCAGATTCGATGGACCACCTGCTGGTCGGGGTGGCGAACGAGTCGGGCATCGACAGTGATCTCGGTCTGGCCCACAACCTTGGTGTCTGGCTCTGGCGCGTTTTCAGCGCAGGGGGAGGGATCTCCCCAGGGGGCAAAGATGCTCACCCGGGCATCGTCATAGACTGGCTCTCCAAGGACATTGCGCAGCTGCTTCTTCATGTTGCGCAGCCGGGTGCGCATCGCGTTGTCCTTGAGACCGGAGTGGTTCGTCAGGGCGTGGAAGGCGTCCTTCTGGAGCAGAACGTAGCGGTAGCCCAGCTCGTGGATGACCTCCAGATCACCGGCAGCGTGTGTGAACTCTGCCCGCTCCAGGCGAGAGAGCAGGAGGATGTTGAGCAGCTCGTTCCCTTCGATGAATTCGTTGAACTCCGTCGGTGTGAACGTGGAGTTGTTCTCCAGCATGCCGCCGAGGATTGAGCGGCCGTGGGTGGTCTGGTAGTAGAGGTGGGCCTGGGTCCAGGCGTAAGGCAGCTCGATGATGGCGCCCTCAGGGCCGGTCGCGAGGCACCTGTAGCCCGCAGGAATCGTACCGTCCCAGGCACTGAATGGCAGGAGCTTGCCTCGGAACAGCTCGCCTCCCCACAGCAGGGTGAGCACCGCAACTGCCGCGAGCTGGAGGCGCCGTCGATGGGCAAGCGAGGCGATCACGGCAGCGATCGCCATCCCCAGGAGGATGACGAGCATCGCCACCGCCCGTCCTGGCCACCACAGCCGCTGGAGGAAGCCGATGGACTTGATGAGGCCGATGAACAGGGGGTTGGGGAGTATATACTCGCCGACGAGCAGCATCGGGCCGGTGGCGATCACGATCGCGGTGGCGATCATGGCGATGAATGCCCCTCGGCTCATCTTCTGCGGCCGCCAGATCGCCAGGGCCATCAGCGGCAGCATCATCCACGGCATGACCACCGCGTGCTCCAGGAACCGCTCCGTTCCGTCTGGATCTTGGACAAAGAAGCCAGCCCATGGACGGAGCGGCTGCCAGAGCTGGAGCCCGATGGTCAGAGCTTCCCGAGTGACCGGGGGGTTGGTGGTGAGGTTCCACAGGTCGACATCGAGCAGACCGGGGACCTCGGCGTCTGCGCCGGTGGTCATCGAGATGAGCCGCCAGCCGCCGGGCAGGGTCACCGCGAGTGCGACCAGGGCGATGAGGGCATGGCGCAGCAAGGTCGCCCACCTGCCGCCGGCGTCTTCTCGGGGGCGGACAGTGTGCCAGAGTCCGTGAGCCAGGCAGACCATGCCCCCAAAGAAGGCGTAGTACCAATACTGATAGCCAGAAAGTGCCAGCATGACCCCGGCGAGCACCGGAGCCTTCCAGCCGGTCTGTCGCGCGGTCCGCAGTGTGAACAAGAAGAACAGAACCACGAACAGGAGGATGGCCTGGGTGGGACGACCTTCCTCGGCCTCGAACAGTATGTAGGGTGACAGCGAGAACAACAGTGTCGAGACGCCGATCGCGAGTCGGTTGTCGGTGACCTCTCTCGCCAGCGGGATGAACGCGAGCCCGGTGAGGGTCAGCATGAACAGCAGGAAGATGTTGTAGCCGAGGATGTCTCCGAAGAGCCGCCGGAACGGCACCGCCATCCACGCATCCAGGACGTTGGTCCCGGTGTGGGCGAAGATGTCCTTGCCCCAGGGGTAGAAGAACAGGTCGGTGTGATCGCTGCCTTCGTTGCCGGCCTGCTGCTCGACGAACCAGTAAAACCACTGGGTCCCGTAGTGGTCGACGTACTCGATCCCGAGGAAGTGCGTGTTCAGGATCGGGATCGCCTGGCCAAAGATCGGAACGATCAGGAGCAGGCCAATGAGGATGAGTACGGTGCGGTCACGCATCCCTGAACGGATACCACACCCTCTCCTGCAGGCTCGGGTTTGATGCCGCCACTGCCCGGGCTCAGCATCGACCCGGAGCCGCTCGATCTTCCTCCCCTGAACGGCTTATCGTACTGGGGGCACGGTCACTTCGCGCGAATTCCATGGCGGTTTTCTCCGCTGTTCGGACGTGACCAGCGCTGCTGGTTTGTGAGGACCACTTGCAGGGCATGAGCGCCTGAGAGATCGCGCTGTGGCGTTGTGCCTTTGTGTGCGGTTGATCTGTCGAGGCGAAGACGGCTCCGCTCAAGGTGTGGTCGGGCTCAAGGGGCACCGCCCGGTCGAGCCGGGAGCAGGTCATCCTCTTGGTGTGCTTCCTCGGCGACCTGATGGAGCGCCTGAGAGATCGCGCGCACCTTTGCTGTGCGGTGCTGATCCATGTGCGTGACCAACCACAGGGGGACCGACCAGTCCGGATGCGAGGGCATCACCTCATGAAGGTCGGGCCTCGCGGCGGCCTGGAAGACGGGCATGAATCCGATCCCGATGCCGGCGAGGAGGGCCTCCATCAGCACCCGCTGGCTCCCGCTGCGCAGGACGATGTTTCGGGCTGGAACCACCGACTCCAGCCATGAAAAGAACGGGGCCCGGCTGGGGTCCGTGTGCGACACGAAGTGGTGATCCGCCAGCTCCGCCTCGGTCTGCGGGAGGCCGCACCGCTCGACGTAGCGTGTGTGTGCATAGAAGGTAGAGCGAAGGGGAAGGAAGGCTCGGACCACGTTGTCGGGGTGTTCTGGTCTGGCCCCCGCGCGCACCGCGAGGTGGGCCTCGCCATAGGCGAGCTGGAGGATGCGGCCGCTGGCGATGTAGCGGACCGTCGCCTCTGGGTGCTCATCGCGAAAGCGCCCGATTGCCCTGATGACCAAGGGAGAGACCATCTCGACGGAGGTCACGACAAGCTCTCCGGTCACCGCGCTCCCGTGTCCACGGGCACGGACCGCGAGCTGGTCGAGCTGCTCGCGGGTCGCTCGCGCCACACGGGCCAGATCGAGGCCGGCCGCCGTGGGGGTGTAGCCTCGGGTGTGGCGCTGGAAGAGCCGTGCGCCGAGGCTCGCCTCGAGGGTGTTGATGTGGCGGATGATGGTGGCGCGATGGACACCCAGCTCTGCTGACGCTGCGCTGACGGTGCCCAGTCGGGCGACCGCGTAGGCCGATCGCACCTCGCTCCAATGCTTCATGACGCTCCAGTGGTGTATTTGCGCACGCTGTGTCTACTTTCTCGCACCTTACGTGCGCTCATGCCGCGCTGTATGAGTGGAGAGACCACCCCTGGGAGCCCCTCATGAACAGCCAGACCAAGCGCACCGTTGTCGTTACCGGCGGCACCGGTGGAATCGGCCTACAGAGCGCCCTCGGCATCGCTCGGACCGGAGACCGCGTGGTCATCACGGGACGGGACCGGGCGCGCGGCGCGGCGAGTCGGCAGCGGATCATCGACGAGACCGGCAACCCCGACGTCGCGCTCGTCATCGGTGACCTCTCATCGGTCGCTGGCATCGACGCCCTCGCGCGGACGCTGCTGGAGCAGCTTGAGCGCATCGACGTGCTCGTCAACAACGCCGGCTATCTGGGCAGCGAGCGACAGGACAGCGACGACGGGGTGGAGATGCACTTCGCGGTCAACGTGCTCGCACCATGGCGCCTGACCCACGCGCTGCTTCCGGCCCTCCGGGCAGCCGGCTCGGCCCGCGTGCTGAACGTCACCGGCGGGGACAAGCCCGCTGCGGTGGATGTCGACAACCTCCAGGCGGAGAAGGGCTTCAAGGGCCTCATGACCTACACGCACTCCAAGAGCGCGCTGGAGTCGATGTCGATGGCCCTGGCCGGGGCGCTTGAGCCGGAGGGGATCACGGTCAACGTCGTCTTTCCCGGGCGCGCGTCGACCGCCATGACCCGCTCTCTCACCCTCTCGGGGCTTCCGGGGATGATGAAGCTGATGCTGCCCTTCTTCCGCCTCTTCTTTGCGGAGGATGGTGGCAAGAGCGCAGCAAAGGCCGCCGCATCGACGATCTGGGGTGCGACGAGTCGCGACCTCGACGGCGTCACGGGGCGCTACTTCGACACAAGCACCGCCGAGCGGCAGCTGCACCCGACGGCCCTCGACCCCCAGGTTCAGGCGAAGATTCTCGCGGTCATTGAGTCTGCCGCTCCCACACCGCGAGGGTGAGGCGTCGCACCGGAGCCCCCGGCTACAGCCGCTCCCAGCGCCGACGCATCACCCGCCGAAGTCGCCGCTGGTGGGTGTACGGGCGCACGCTGTAGAGCAGCGAGATGGCCCGGGTGTCGAGGTCGGGGAGGTGAGTCGTGGAGCCGGGGTCGGTGTCGGTCTCGTAGAAGACGCTCTCTGGAAACAGCGCGGTGTCGTTCATGAGCCCCAGGCTCTGCGTCATCTCCTCGAGCATGAGGTGCTGCAGCCAGGGATCGTCTGCACCCCAGGTGTCTGCGATGAGGATGACGGTGCGGGTCAGTCGGCCACGAGAGTCCCACCAGCACCAGAACAGGCCGGCGTTTCCGGGGACGAAGGTGAAGCCCTCCTCGATGGCGATCGCCGTGAGGGCCCGAGGGCGGTCGATGTAGAGGCGGATGTCGGCCTCCGCAGGCTCGTCTGTGAGCCCGATCGAGAGCGGGGCGATGGCCTGCGACAGCGACGCCGCGATGTCCTCGGCGAGCGCGCGCTGCCCCAGGGTGCCGCCGATGATCGCGAGGGTCGGGCTGCGTGCCCAGCGGACGGTCCGGGTTCGGCTGCTGCCAAACTCGCTGCGGGTCAGCACGCTGAGGACGTGCTGCTCGGTGGTGACATCAGGGGTCGCGCGGGCGAGCGCCAGCAGGGCGAGGATCATTCAGAGGGCTCCGCAGCCATTGTCACACAGCGCGTCGGCGTCACCATCACGGGCGGTCTCGAGCATCCGGCGTGCGGCGGGGGGAGGTCTGGTGGTGGCGCTGCCCTCACCGGGACCGGCTGAGCGGAAGCTGGTCAGCGCGGTCGGAAAAAAGCCCAGGAGCGACTATCCTGAGGGCATGTCAGCACTCGGCATGCGCCTCGGTCTCCTCGGCGGGCTCCTCCTCTCCGGCCTGGAGACCCTCCTGCGCTACCTCCCCGCTCATGCCGGAACCGACCTGTCCGCCGGGGCGCTGCTGCCGGTGGCTGCCGGGATCGTGGCGGCGCTGCCTGCGGGCCTGCTCGGGCTGCTGCATCCGGCGGCCGCTGCGGCAGCGGTGGTCGCGATCGGTGCTGGTGGTGGTGGCCTGGCTGGCGGCGGGCTCGGGCTGCTCGCTGCGGGGCTGGGGTGGCTGCTGGCGCGGGACTGGCGGTGGAGCGGTCTGGCGGTCGGCGGTGCGCTGCTCGGCGCGGTCTCGCTGCGGACGCCGGACGCTCCGCAGTGCACTGCACCGGTGGTGGTCTTGGCGGTGCTGGACACCGTGGGGGCATCTGCGACCAGCCTGTATGGTGCGCCGCTGCCGACCACCCCGACCCTGGAGGCCCTCGCTCAGCGGGGAGCGGTGTTCTCGGAGGCGATCTCTCCGGCGCCCTGGACCCTCCCAGCCCATGCCGCGCTGCTCACCGGCCAGCATGCCCGGATCGTCGGCGGCCACCACGAGCACCTCGCCCTCTCCGCCGACGCCACCACCCTCGCCGAGCGGCTCTCGCAGGCCGGCTGGCGGACCGGGGCGTTCATCGCCAACCCCTGGATCAGTCGGCAGACCGGGATGACCCGAGGCTTCCAGCACCAGGAGCACCACAGCGAGGTCAGCGGCGCCGGAGCTCGCTTCTCGGCGCTCTCCCTGCTGCCGGTCCGCCGAAACAAGGGGGGACGGGCGCTGGTGAAGCGGGCGCTGTCGTGGGTCGGGCGCTGTAAAGGAGCGCCCTCCTTTGTCCTCCTCAACCTCCTGGAGGCCCACAGCCCGCTCCACCAGGTCGCCGATCCAGGCCGGTTCGGGGTGATGGACCCAGCGCGCATCTCGGCGCGCATGGCCACGGTGCAGCTCCGGGGGCCTGCTGGCGTGCCGGGCTTTCCCGAGGACGGCGAGCTCGAGGCGGCGCGCCGTCTGTACGCCGCTGGTGTCGCGGAGGGGGACGCGCTGATCGGCGCGCTGGTGGCGGCCCTGCCCGACGCCGCGATGGTGGTCACCGCCGATCACGGCGAGGCGTTCGGAGAGCATGACGTCTTCGGCCACATGATCGGCATCCACGCCGAGGTCCTGGCGGTGCCGCTGGTGGTGGTCGGTCCGGGTGTCGCTGCCGAGCGCATTACCGCGCCGGTCTCCACGGTCCGGGTCCATGACACGGTGCTCCAGCTCGCGGGACTGCCGGGGCCGGACAGCCTGCTCTCTGGTGACCACACCGCGCCGGTCTTCTCTGAGCAGCTTCGTCCGGTGCTGAAGCTCGACGACCTCGGGGGACAGGCGGCGGACTGGATGGACAGTCGGCAGGCGCGGGTGCAGGTGGGAGATGCGGTGCTGGTCCGTCGAGAGCTGGCAGCAGGGCCGATCCGGTGGTGGCGGTATGACCGCAGCCGGGATCCCGGCGAGCTTCAGAGCACCTGGAGCCCGGGCGCGGCACCAGCGCTTGTCGAGGCGCTGCATGACCACCTCGCGCAGCCGCTGTCCGAGGGAGAGGGCGCGGCGCTGGATGACAGCCTGCGCGCTCGGCTCCATGCCCTGGGCTACGTCGAGCCGTAGCGGACCACTGCACGACGCCTGCTGGGGGCGGTGGTGCGGCTGGCGGTGGCGTCGGGGCCTGAGGTTGTTCATGCCGAGCACCGGTCAGCAGCATAGCCACAGGGTGTGCAAGCAGACCGTCGTCGCGGGCTCGCGCTCGCCTTCGCTGGTGCGATGGGCGGCGGGGCGTTCGTCATCCCCTGGAAGCGGGCGGCGGAGCATGGCTCTGTGTCCTCGATGGTGCTGGTGATGCTGCTGACGGCGGCGGTGCTCAGCTCCCTGGCGATGCTGTCACCAGCCCTGAGGCGTCCGCCGCCAGAGCCCGGAAGCCGTCGCCTGCTGGCAGGAATGTCGGCTGCATTTGCGGTCCTGACGCTGGTCGGCAATTCCGCGAGCGCGGCGGCGATTGGTGTGCTCTCTGCGCCGCTGGTCAGCGTGCTGCTGCGCACCGACGTCATCCTGGTCGCGGCGCTGGGCTGGGTGCTGCTGGGCGAGCGGGTGACCGGTCGGTTCTGGCTCGGTGCCGGGCTGGCGGTGGTCGGGCTGTGGGTGGCGCAGTCGCCTGGAGCGACGGGCGCTGCCGATCCGGTCGGGCTGCTGCTTGCGCTGCTCGCGGCGCTGTCGTTCTCGGCGATGGGCATCCTCACCCGCCGCTACATCCGACAGGTCGATCCCATCGCCCTCAACGCCACCCGGCTGTGGATGAGCGTCGGGCTGTGGTTTGCCACGGAGGGGCTGCACCTCCCCGACGACCTCACCCCGCAGGTCATCGGCTACTCAGCCCTTGCTGCGCTGATCGGGCCGGGAATCGCGCGCATCTGCCTGATGCTCTCCGCGCGGGATCTGGAGGCGCGCATGACCGCGATGGTCGGGATCACTGGTCCGCTGTGGGCTGTCGTGTTTGCCTGGGTTTTTCTCGGCACGCTGCCGCAGCAGAGTCAGCTGATCGGCGGCGGAATCATCTTCATTGGTGTGGCCCTGCCGGTGATACAGCGGGGAAGCAGGAGCACTGGTGGCCGCTGACTCATCTGACATCTCGCGGAGGCTGGTGAGCCTGGCGCTTCCGGTCATCGGACTCAACGTGCTCAACGTGCTGGCCCTGACGGTGGACACCATCATGATCGGCCACATCCCGAATTCCGAGGTCGCCCTGACCGGCCTGGGCTTTGCGGTGCAGATCCTGTTCTTGCTGATGGTGGCGATGATCGGCCTGACGGTGGGGACCGTGGCGCTGGTCGCCCGGGCGCATGGGGCACGCGATCCCGATGCGGTCAACCACACCTTTGCCCAGTCCGTTCAGCTCACGGTGCTGCTCAGCGTCGTGGTCGCGGTGGCCGGCAACCTCCTCTGCGAGCCGATCCTCCGGCTGCTCGGGGCCGGACCGGAGAGCATCGGTGCAGGGCGGGACTACCTGCACATCCTGCTGACCGGGGTGGTGTTCAACTACCTCAACATCCTGCTCATCGCGGTGATGCGCGGCGTCGGAAACACCCGCCTGCCGTTCTTCGTCGCGCTGCTGATGAACCTGCTCAACGCTGCGCTGAACTACGGCCTGATCCTCGGCAATTATGGGATGCCGGCGCTGGGAATCCAGGGCGCTGCGATCGGAACGCTCGTCGCGCAGGCCTTCGCGGTCGTCATGATGGCCATCCTCATCAAGCGGGGGCGTGTTCCGGGGCTGTCGCTGCCGATGCGCCTCCGTGCCATCGACCGAGTCCTCGCGCAGCGCCTCGTCGGGATCGGCACCCCGGCGGCGATGGACATGGTGGTGTTCAACGCCGGGTTCCTCTCGATCATCGGTATGCTGGGCCACATCGACGAGATCGCGGTGGCTGCCCACGGCATCGGGCTGCGGGTCCAGGCCCTGGCGTTCGTGCCGGGCATGAGCATCGGGCAGGCCACTGCGGCGATGGTCGGCAACGCCCTGGGCGCAAAAAAAACCGACGAAGCCCGCGCGACCGCCCGCTCCGCGATGGTGCTCTGCGCGGTGATCATGACGGCGCTGGGCATGATCTTCATCGTCGGGGCCAGCCCGATGCTCACCCTGTTCGACATCCAGCCAGGCACTCCGCTGGCGGCCTACTCGATCACCTGGATCCGCCTGCTGGGCATCTGCATGCCGCTGGTGTCGATCTACATTGCCCTCGGTGGGGTGTTCCAGGGCTCTGGCTCGACCCGGATCCCCCTGCGCATCAACATCATCGCCACAGTCGCGCAGGTTCCGATGAGCGCGCTGCTCGGCTTCGGGATCGGGCTGGGCGCGCTCGGGGTGTGGGCGGCGTTCCCGATGGCGCTGGCCATGAAGTCGGTGATGGGCTTCTCGGCATACCGCAAGAACCGCTGGCTGGAGAGCGAGCCCGGCAGGCGCGGCGCCAGCACACCCGGGAGCGACCGCCGGTAGGAAGCCTCGAGCAGTCTTTCTGGATGCTGCGTTGGAGCGGTCACATGCATGCATTGCTCACCGCTGGTCGGGGGCGCGAGGCTTGCGAAGCGGCATGGGCTGTGTCTGAATGACGCCATGTTTGTTTCACAGCTCTCACCACCCCAGCAGCGGGCCTTCCTCCAGCTCGCCACACTGCTCGTCGCGGTCGACGGGGAGATCTCTCCAGAAGAGCAGGCCATGCTCTCTGAGATTGCAATGACCACGGTGGACTGGGTGCCGCGCGAGGATGTCCCGATCGCTGTGATTCTCCAGGTCTTCGACAGCAAGCGCAGCCAGGCCTCGGCCTTGATGGAGCTGATCGGACTGGCCCATGCCGACACGGTCTACGGTCCAGAGGAGCAGGCCTTCATCTCCGAGCTCGCCACGCGGATGAAGATCTCCACCATCCGACTGGCCCAGATGGAGAGCTGGGTGGTCCGGCAGCTGGCGCTGGTCCGAGAAGGGTTTGAGTTGCTGGAGGATGGCTGAGATGCCGCTGCCTCCTCTGATGGCTGGAGCAGCCCTGACCGTGCTCACTGCGGGACTCTTTCACATCCGTCGACAGCGTTTTGAGGCTGAGGCCGCCGCCGCGAGGATCCCGCGAGACACGACCGCGAAGGATGTCCTCCGGATACGGCGCCGGCTGTCCATGCTCATCCGCTCCCTCGGCGAGCAGCGCCTCGGTGCTTGGCGGCATGAGCTGTCGCTGTTTGCTGAGAACGTCACGGTGCTGAGCGACCTCAGCATCAGCGAGTCTCGGCTGCAGCTCGACGACGATCTCCTGCCGCCGACTCCGGAGGAGCTGGTCACCATCCGCCGCTGTGCGGCGCAGATCAGCCTCCAGGATGGTCAGGCACAGTCTCTCGCGGATGCCTCCAATGAGGCCGAGCATGAGGCGATCGAGGCGGTACTGGAGGAGCTGGGGCTGTCCCTGGGGGCCCTGCGAGAGCAGATGGAGGGCATGGAGGCCCGCCTGCTCCAGCTCGACGGGCTGATCCCGGCGGTTGAGGAGCGAATCCAAGTCGTCGAGGAGCGCCAGTACGCGCTGGTCGATCCGATCCGGGAGGTGAAGGAGACGCTCGCACTGCTCTACCCGGGCAAGAGCCCGGAAGAACACCAGGTCATCGCCTACCACGCGTCGGTTCGAGAGGGGCTGACTGCAGAGGTCGGCCAGCTGCGGGCGGAGTTGATGCGGCTCACCGAGGAGCTTCCGCGCCTGCGGAGCGAGCAGCACATGCTCGGGGAGCGCATCGACACGCGGATGAGTCGCATCGGCGGTCGGTTCGTGCTGGAGCGTCACGCTGGCCGAGATGTGCCGCGGCTGGTTCTGCCCATTGACGACGATCGAGACCTCCGTCGGCAGTGGCAGGATGAGCAGCACTTCCACGACCTCGCTGAGATCGCACTGACCGCCATCGCGCCAGACAGCGTGCTCGCCGACGACACGCAGACGGACAACGACACCATCCGCTGGCTGATGGCGGAGTCGATTCCAGAGACAATCGAGCCGGCTGTGGTGCTCGGCGGCATTCGGATCTCAGCGGCTGACTACCGGGCGACCTTGACTGGAGAGGGTGGCACCCCGGCCGTCCTGGACTCCCTGGTCCGGGCGATGGGTGCCCTGGAGTCTGTGCTGCGGGAGTGGGTGGATGCTCTGGAGCTGCTTCGGCTGCGCACCGGCATCATCCAGCGTCGGCTCCAGCAGGCCCTCCGCGCCAACAGCAACTACCGAACCATGGCCGAGAGTCCGCTCCCCGGTGCGCTGTTTGGCCCCCGCCTGTTTGTCTTCCGCAGCCACCAGCTCGCCCGTGCTGTGCTGCTGCTGACCGACGGGGCGATCCTGGAGCCAGATGGTCGGCTGTCGAGAGACGTCAGCACCCGCATGGCGCATGCTCAGCGTGGCCTCAAGCTCAATGGCTGGCAGTAGAGCGGCGAAGACCCATGGCCGAGAGCTCGGGGCGGCCCTGCTCCATCTCGGCCAGCGCAGCCTGCAGGCGCCTCGCGTTCCACCGCACGGTTGCGGCAGCCGGCTCGGTTGACCACAGCGCACGGCGCTCCGCCTGGCGGCAGTCAGCATCCGGGCACTCGGTGTCGCAGGCCTGCAAGAGGTCTCCTGACGAGGAAGAACAAGCCAGCGCTCTGCGCGGCGTGATCACTTCGAAAAAGATCGGCGAATCGGCCCGCGAGGGTTTGCTTCATGTCAGGAGGCGCTACGGCTTCGCCGGAGGTCTCCATGCTGTTCTTGTCGCTCACGACCGCTGCTGCTGCTGCTCCTGAAGAGAGCCTCATCAACGCACCTACAGGTGTGCTCCAGGTCGAGCCCGCTGCCGAGCTCGGCTTCCTGGTGCCGATCGCTCACACTTACCAGTCCGGCAGCGCGGGCTCGGAGGTCGACTACATCACGGAGGGTGGACAGGACAACCTGTTCCTCAACGCCCGAGTCAGCGTCGACGTGCGCTGGTCGGAGCGCAACGCGGTCACCTTTCTCTACCAGCCGCTCAACCTCGAGACCCAGCAGGTCGCGGCCCGCGATCTCGTGCTCGACAGCACCACCTTTGCGGCTGGAACCCCGATGGACTTCCGCTATGGCTTCGACTTCTATCGGGTCTCCTACGCCCGCGATGTCCTGGAGGACCCCGACAAGGCGCTCGAATTCGGAGCCTCGCTTCAGATCCGCAACGTCACCATCAACTTCAACTCCGCAGATGGCACCCTGCGCTCCGCCAACCGCGACGTCGGGCCTGTGCCGATCCTCAAGACTCGTGGGCGGTTTGAGGTGGAGCGCGGCCACTGGTGGGGCTTTGAGGTGGACGGATTCTATGCGCCGATCAAGTACCTCAACGGAGACGGCAGCGACGTCCTGGGTGCCATCGCGGATGCCTCACTGCGCGTCGGAACGACCCTAAATCACGGCGTGGAGCCGTTCCTCAATGTGCGCTACATCGGCGGCGGATCTGAGGGCACTGGTGACGACCCGGATCCGGGAAAGGATGGCTTCACCCGAAACTGGCTGCACCTGGGCACCGTGACCCTCGGGGTGCTTGTGCGCTGAGCGGTGTGGCCCCTGCCCGACGCGCGCAGACTCCCTCGGCATCCTCTCAGTGGTTCTCCGGCGCACCGGTCCGACCAGCCCCCCCCATGCGGCAGCCTCACAGCGCGTCCAGACACCCCGCAGAGGCGTACTCATAGCAGGCCGCCATCACCACGTCGTAGCAGCACGCCTCGCCGGTATAGCGGGAGCCTTCCTCGACCTCGATGATCGGACAGTCGTCTGGATCCTGCCAGGCTGCGAGGGCGCTGTCGGCCTCTGAGGATGCCGGGCAGCTTCCCTCGAGCGCCTCGTCCCAGCCAAAGCAGCGCTCTCCATAGTAGACGGTCTCTTCAGAGGCGGTGTCTGCTGCGGATGGCGGGGCGCTGAGCAGTCCACACAGCGCGGCTGTGGCTGCCATTCCCGCCCAGCGTCTCGAATTGTCTGCTCGTTTCATCACGGTATCCTCTCCAGAGCTCTGTGCTAGTGTGGATACTCGCAGGAGTTGAGATGCGTTGGGTTGTGCTTGTGGGGGGTGGACTGCTGGGTCGCTGTGGCGGCGCTGGTGAGAAAGAACGCAGGCTCTGCTGGTAGACTCCTGCGCGATGAACAAGGAGCATCAGACCCCGTCCACCTCAACGCGTCGTTGGCTTGCATGGCTCGTGGCTGGCTGGAGCCGTGTCAATGCGGCGATTGTCCGGCAAGGGGAGGCGCTGGTCAAGCTGCTGGGGCCAGATCCAGCGTGGCTCAAGCGTCGGGTCGAGGCGATCGATGCTCAGGGCTGGCGGTCGGTCTCTCGGATCTACCTGGTGGTGGCGAGCGTCATCACCCTCTATGCCTGGACCGGCTTTCCCTATGCGGTCATCGGCGGTGGAGAGCAGCCGGACTGGGCGGGCACGATGTGGGCCTACTGGTGGACCGGTCATGCGATCGGAAGCGGACTCAACCCGTTTGATGGCACCTACAACTTCTTCCCGGTCGGGCAGCGTCCCCTGGCGATGTACAACCTCGTCGATGCCCTCCTGGCGACTCCGCTCGTTCACCTGTTTGGACCGATCCTCGGCTTCAACCTGTTCACTGTGTTCATCCTCTGGAGCACTGCGATGGGGGCCAGCGCGGTGGTCCGAGCCTCCGGCGGCAGCCACAGCTCGGGGCTTGTCGCCGGGCTCGCCATCGTCACCTCGACCTACATGGTCATGGAGCTGGTCCAGGGGCGACAGTCTCAAGCGATGCTGGTGTTCTGGATGCTCTCTCTGGCTGGGCTGGTGCGCATGGCGCGGGGCGAGGGAAGCGTCAAGATCGCTGCATGGACCGGTGCGGCGACCGCGCTGACGTTTCTCTCGTATTGGTATGCCGGGGTCTTCCTGGTGCTGGCGGCGGGGGCCTACTGGCTGACCTGGATCCGACAGTGGGATGTCCGGCGCTGGCTGCAGGCCCTCCTGGCGGTTGCGGTCTGCCTGCTGCTGTGTGCGCCGTTTGTCTGGTCGCTGATGCAGGCCTATGCCGGCCTGCCCGGGGTCGAGCGAGAGCTGGACAGCTGGATGGACTATGGCTACCTCGGCCGCGGCGAGTTCGGTCTGAACATGGTCATCCGGGGCAGCCACTGGCCGCTGTGGCCCATCGAGTACAGCTCCGATGCTGAGATCGCAGACCGCCGGATCGCCTACGGCCTCCTGCTGATGGCGCTCTCGGGGCTGTGGATGAAGCCCATGAAGCGCCTGGGCTGGTGGGTGGTGCTTGCGTGGGGCTATGTGCTGTCGCTTGGGCCGTACCTGAAGTGGTCCGACGGCGAGCCGCTGCCCCTGGCGCTGCCCTATCTCTTCCTCTACGACCACCTCCCGTTCTTCGAGCGCCTCTGGTGGCCGGATCGGCTCGACATCATCGTGTTCATCGCCCTGGCGGTGCTCGCGGCGCTGCACCTCGATGCGTGGCGGAGGCGGTGGCCGGGCCGCGCGTCCGTGCTGCTCGCGGTCGGGCTGCTCGCGATCGTGGTGGACGTGCCGTGGCGCAACCGGTTCCTGCCGCTGATGGTCGGCAAGACCCGGCCGGTCAGCAAGAGCCTCTACGCGCAGATCGACGGACCGGTCCTCACCGCGCCGGTCCTCGGCGGCGAGATGGCCCGACACATCCTCTGGATGCAGGTCCACCATGAGCAGCCGACCTCCGGTGGCCTCGGCGAGCACCTCCCTGCGCACCGTCCGCCGGGATATCAGGACTACATGGATGGCAATGAGCTGCTGGTCCTGCTGGCGGACATCACCAAGTCCGACTCCAAGGGCGCGCGGGTGCGTCCGATGGAGGTCCAGCGCTTGCTCGACGATGGACTGCGCTGGGCGGTGATCGATCCGTGGACCTTCGGCAACCCCAACGGCCCGGTCGTTGATGCCTACAACACCGCGTTCACTGCCCTGTGGGGGGAGCCGGATCTGGTCGAGGACGACGTCAAGGCGTGGCGCATCGAGCCGATCATGGCACCCGTCCAGATCTCGGTGAACCTCACGCCGCTTGAGTCGGGCGGAAGCACACCAGGCCAGCAGCACATGGAGCGGGGAACCGATGGTCAGCGTTAGGGACTTCTCTTTGTCTTGTCGGATCCGCTGATGGTCACCGGATGCCATGGTCGACAGCCTCTTGGTACGCTTGGGCACGCTCGGATGCTCGAGCCACATGCCTCACGAGGGCTCACAGATGGTGCCGGTCAGGATCGGACCTGGAGGAAGAGATGATCGGTGTCCTCATCAGCCTCCTGCTCGCCTGCGACAGCGAGCCCCCGGAGCCCACCGCTGCCGAGAAGGCCGCGATGATGGTCCGCTACACGGAGGCGCTGACCGATGAGAACGTCGCCGGCTGCCTGACCCTCTCCGAGCCGCTCTCGACGGAGTGTGCGGTCGGCATTGCGCAGGTCCAGGCAAAGGACAGCCGCATCGACGCCGCCTCTGAGACCTGTGCGGCGATGGCCGAGGGGCAGGGGCGCGACGAGTGCGCCTTCCAGGTCGTCGACACCGCGCGGCTGACCGGGCAGGCCGCGGTGAGCCTGTGCGCGGTCGCTGGGCAGTTCGAGAAGGACTGCGTCAACCACGCCGCCTCCCGCGATGTCGAGGAGCGCATCCTCCGCTACGCCGGCGCTGGCAACGAGCGCATCGTGCTCCAGCAGGTCTTCGCGACCCTCCGCAAGTACACCTCCGACGATCAAGCCACCATCATGAGCCAGGACATGGTCGGTCGCTGGCTGGAGCGCCGCTGGGATCGGGACACCCCGCTGATCCGCTCGGTCTGCGGCAGCATCGGCCCGGACGTCTGCGCGAAGGTCTACCTGCTCCGGGTGGTCGGCAGCAGCGGCATGATCGATCGCTCTGCTCCCTGGCGAGAAGCCTGTCGCACTCCCATCAGCATCGAGGTCGCTCGGTCCTACAGCCTGCCGACCTGGGAGCGCGAGATGGGTCAGACGGCAAACAATGCCTGGGTCATGCTGTGCTCGATGTAGTTCGAATGCGCTCATGAATGCCCGGACGCTGGGGCTCTATGGTCTGCTCGCAGTCGTCGCGACCGCGCCAGCCTGGGTGTCGAGCGGGCTGATCATCGGCGGCGGAGATCAGCCGGACTGGACCGGCACGATGTGGGCCTACTGGTGGACTGGAGAGGCGCTGATGGGGGGGGACAACCCGTTCATCGGCACCGCCAACTTCTTCCCCATCGGGATCACTGCGGTCGCGCAGTACAACCTCCTCGACGGCCTGCTGTTCTGGCCGCTGCTGCGGATCTTCGGGCCCATTGTCGGCTACAACCTCGCCGCGATCGCCACCCTGGTCAGCTCAGCGGTCGGCGGGCAGGTGCTTGCACGGACTGCGGGTGCAAGCGCGACCGCGGCGATCTTCTCGGGGGCAGCGGTGGAGATCTCCAGCTTCCTGCTCCTGGAGGTCACCCGTGGGCGGCTGAGCCAGGCGCTGCTGGTGTTCTGGCTGCTGGCCCTGGCGGGGATCCTGCGCATTGTCGAGGGGCAGGGGGGGCGCTGGGCGGCAGCAGGTACCGGGCTGCTCGCTGCCGCGGCGAGCCTGACCTACTGGTACTACGGCCTGTTCCTCTTGCTCGCTGCGCTGCCGCTGCTGGTCAGCATTCGGCGCTGGCAGGACCTCGCACGGCTTGCGGCGGCGGCTGGGGTCTGCCTCGCGGCGACCGGGCCGTATGTGTACTCCCTGATCACCCGCTACGATGCCCTGCCCGGTGTCCAGCGAGGGGCCGCGAGCTGGATGGACTATGGCTCGCTGGGGCGAGATGAGTTTGGACTCTCGATGGCGATCAGCCAGTCCCGCTGGCCGTGGTGGCCGCTCTCCCATGCCGCGGGTGAGCCCGACGACACCCGGCTGCCGATCGTGCTGCTGGTTGCGGCCGTGGTCGGTGCGCGGTCTGCGGGTCGTCGGGGTGCGATCTGGCTGTCGGTGGCCGGGCTGGGCTGGCTGCTGACCCTCGGTCCGTACCTCAAGGACGCCGAGGGCGTGCCGCATCGCCTGGCGCTGCCCTACCTGTTTCTCTACGACCACCTCCCGTCCTTCGATCGGCTGTGGTGGCCGCAGCGCCTAGAGCTTCTCCCGCTGGTCGCCCTCGCGGTGCTTGCCGGGCTCGGCCTGAGCCGGTCCACCGGGCGAACGGTGGCTGTCGCGATCCTCGCCCTGGTCGCTGACGTCAGCTTGCGCAGCGGGACACTCCCGGCGACCGCTGCGGCTCCCCGATCGGTCTCCGCTGCGATCTACGCGGCGGTCGATGGTCCGGTCGTGACCACCCCGGTGCTCAGTGAAGACGAGCTGGTCCGCCATGTCCTCTGGATGCAGGTCCACCACGGCCAGCCCATCCTCGGCGGTCTCGGCGAGCACCTCCCCAGCCACCGCCCGCCGGGCTACACCGATCACGTTCAGAATAGACGGCTGCTGAGGGCACTGGAGCGCATGAGCGTGGGCACCTTCCGCGACTTCATCGTCTACCCCCGAGACATCGATGAGCTTCTGGAGGATGGCTTCCGCTGGGTGGTGGTCGATGAGCAGATCTATGGCGTGGGGCTCCAGGAGGAGTGGGCAGCGGCGTTCTCGCACATCCTGACGCCGGTCTTCGGACCGCCAGATGTCGTCGATGGTCACAGCGCGGCCTGGCGGATCACCCCCCTGGAAGGGTCGGTCTTGATCCCGGAGATCCCGGCGGTAGAGATCGTCGGGAGCCGACGGGCAGATGGCACAACCCAGCACCGCACACAGACCGCCGAGGGGCGAAGTCGTCCGGCAGAGCCGCCGTCATCGGAGTGAGCGGCCTACCGGAGCAGGTGCAGCGATGCTCCGTTTGTGTTCAGTGACTCACAGCCTCCCGGGACGCCGTCGCCTGGGTGCAGCGTCCAGAGCACCACCCCGTCTGCTGCTGCGGTGGGCTCTCCGAGAAGCGCCGTCACCGATGCCGCCGTCGTGTCGTCCTCCGCCATCAGCCCGGTGTGAAGCGCCAGCCCGACGAAGCCTGCGTCGAGAAGCCGGTCTGCCTCGCCCTCGACACACCGATGCTCCTGGAGCACGATGCCACGCTCGATGCTCCAGGCGATCGCGGAGAGGTTGATCGCGGACGGCTGGAGCGGGGAGGGGGTCAGCGAGGTGGGGCGCCCCAGGACCTGCGCGCGCAGCAGCCCCCGATCGATGTGCTTCTGGTGCATGCTCAGCGGCAGCTCCAGAACCGCTCCAGGGGGCAGGGCGCGGTAGGCGGCGGTGAGGTCTGGGGGAACGGCGAGCGTGAAGCTTCCACGGCCCACCGGCGAGAAGATGATGCCCTCAAGCACCAGCGCCAGGGACAGCAGCGCAGCGACAAGAACAGACTTCACCGGACGCTCTCGGGCGGCGGCGTCGATGGCATGTCCGGCAGCGAGGGCCAGGAGGGGAATCGCCAGCAGGGTGAGCCTCGCCCAGCCATGGAATGCCCGCAGCGGTGAGATGACGTGCACCAGGATCGCGGCCGGCATGTAGTAGAAGCCAGCGTTGTTCTCCACGGACGAGCCGACGGCCACAATCTCACCGAGCGAGAACAGCAGCACGAGCGCCCCAAGCGCCAGCCATCGGAGGGCGCGCCGGGGGTTCACAGCAGCACCGATGACCGAGAGAATGGGCAGGGTCATGCCCAGGTAGGGCAGCGGATTGTTCGCCCAGGAGCGGGTGGTGTCAAAGAAGGGGAGCAGCGCGGCGAGGGGAGCGGCTCGGGGACGATCGTCAAACGGCGAGGCATGAGAGAGCCGGGTCAGCCACCACGGATCGGTGCCCAGGTGAGACAGCAGCAGCGGCAGGGTCAGGAGCGCAGCGGGGATCGCCACTGTCGCCAGACGAAGGAGGGTCTCTCGGATGCCCTCAGTGGTCTCTCCGGTCCGCCACAGCATCCAGACCACCGCGCCCTCTGCGAGGATGAGCCAGATCAGCGGCTGCCAGCCCGCATGCGCCAGCGCGGTCAGGGTGATGATCGCGCCGAGCTGCTCTCGCCGGGAGCCCTCCGGACGGAGGCTGCCGATGAGGTAGGACAGGTGGAGCGCCCAGCCTGCCAGGGGCAGGTACTCACTGCGGCCGACCACTCCCGCCGCCCCGATGAGGTAGGGGGCACCAGCGACCGCAGCAGCGACCACCGCAGCGGCCTGGCTGCTCTCGAGGAGGGTTCGTCCCAGTCGCCAGCCGCCCAGTCCGGCCACCAGCACGCTCAGGAAGTGGACGGTGTTCCAGCCCAGCACGGCACCGGTCGCGCCGCCGCCGCCGAGGATCCAGCCGGGTCCAAACAGCAAGAGGTTGAGCGGATCGATCAGGTCGGCCTTGAACCCCGCCGGCAGGTTGACCTCAGCCACCCGAAGGTAGGGACCATGTGAGAGCACTCCCTCCGCTGCGACCCACAGCCCCCAGAGGTGGGCCGGACCCTCGCCCGCTGCCAGCCCGACCGCCTCGGTACCGGGAGCACCGAGAACCGGCCACATGAGTCCAAGCGCCGCCAGCAGCGTCGCGCAGGATGCGAGCAGAACACTCAGGGAAGAAATACGCTTGATGTTCACAATTAGAGGCTACTGTAGTGGACTTTCTTTGTTGACTCAGACCCCACGGAGCCAGGTCGTTGGTTTTCCGATCTGTTCGTGAGGTGAGGCACTTATGGTGAATGTCTTGGTGGGGAAGATGGGGTGCGGCTGTGTGGCGCCGGCGGGGCGAGCCATCATCTGGGAGCGCCGTTTATCCGCGGCATGTGTCACCCTCCCGTCCTGATTCCTTTGGACACATTCATGGGACACGCCGATGCCGGCGCACGGTCTCGGACCCCGCAGCACTTCCAGTGCGTGGCGCTGCGCAGGGCGTCGTCGCGTCGCTCCGGCTGCACTGTGACCACCGAGCTCCGACGTGACCCGGCCTGCGATCTCGTGCACCACGGCAAGCGGGGAAAGGCCGCGCGGCCGGAGCGATGCGACGATGCCCGCTCACAGACGCCGTGTCGCTTTAGCTGGGGTCACAGATTGTTGGTTGAATGCTCATTTACAACTAAAGACATTGAGGGGTGTGTCGGGGGGAGCTCCGACGAGAACCCAGAACATGGGCCAATTTCTGTCGCTCATGCGCCATCTGGTCTGGAACCGATAGGAATCAGTACACACCAAGATTCAGCGCAGGGCGGAATACCCAGACAGCCCGGGGCTATATTTCGAGTGCGGAGGAAGATGATGCGATTGCGGCACCTCGTGGTTCTCTTACTGGCTGGCTGCTCGGCGGAGGCCGCACCAGAGTTTGATCCGGGCAAGACCCCGGAGCTGGCCGAGCATCATCCCATGGTCGCCAGTCTGGTCACGACGCTGCTGCGCTACCAGCACTATGAGCCGCGTGACATCAACGACAGCCTCTCCGAGGTCTGGCTGGAGGGCTACCTGAAGTCGCTGGACTTCAACCGGACCACGTTCCTCGCCAGCGACATCGAAGAATTCAGTCGCTTCACCCGCAAGCTCGACGACGACGTCCTCTCCAAGGCGCCGCAGATGGAGGCTGCTACCCTCATCTATGCCCGCTATCAGGAGCGGATCTCCGAGCGGATCACTGCCGCTCAGGCTGCGCTGAAGCAGCCCATCGATCTCAGCGGCACCGCGACCTGGACCCTCGATCGCTCCGAGCTGCCCTGGCCGAGCACCGCAGCGGAAGCCAACGGACTCTGGCGAGAGCAGGTCATGGAGAGTGTCCTGGCAGCAGAGCTGCAGGGCACCGAGCGGGCGGAGGTCCTGGAGCGCCTGGACAAGCGCTACGAGCGGGTCCTCAAGGACGTTCTCTCTGCGGAAGCCAACGACGTCATGGAGTACTACCTCGACGCCTTGACCCGCAATTTCGACCCACACTCCGTCTACTTTAAGCCCGCCACCTCGGACGACTTCGACATCGAGATCTCCAATTCCGTCGAGGGCATCGGCGCGCAGCTTCGCACCGAGGGCATGTACACGACCATCGTCCGCATCATCCCAGGTGGCCCTGCGGATCTCGACGGCACCCTCCAGCCCGGTGACAAGATCATCGCGGTCTCACAGGGCGCGGGGGAGCCTGAGGACATCATCGATCTGCGCATCGATCGGGTCGTGCGTCAGATCCGTGGCAAGAAGGGCACCGAGGTCCGCCTCACCGTCATCCCGGTCGACGCTGCCGACAACGCCGACACTCGCATCGTCCCGCTCATCCGCGATCAGGTCGCCCTGACCGAGTCCGATGCGGAGCGCACCGCCATCCAGGTCGGTGACCAGACCTTTGGGGTCATCGACGTGCCGAGCTTCTACATGGACTCCTCTGGCCGAAAGGAGAGCGACCCGGAGTACAAGTCAGTGTCATCGGATGTCCGGCGGCTCCTCGGCGAGCTGAAGGCAGAAGCCGTCGATGGGGTCATCCTCGACCTTCGCGGCAACGGCGGCGGCTCCCTGTATGAGGCCGTCGAGCTGTCCGGGCTGTTCGTCAGCCGGGGGCCGATGGTCCAGGTCCGCGACCGAGAGGGCAACAACGAGGTCCTCCGAGATCCCGACAACAGCACCGTCTATGACGGGCCGCTGGTCGTCCTCACCGATCCGCTCTCTGCGTCCGCCTCCGAGATCGTCGCGGGTGCCATCCAGGACTACGGCCGCGGCCTCGTCGTCGGTGCCCAGACCACGCACGGCAAGGGCACCGTCCAGCAGATCGTTGACCTCGACATGTTCATCGAGCGCATGACCGGCGGCAGCAGCGCTGGTCGGGCTGGCGCGCTGAAGGTCACCACCCAGAAGTTCTACCGGGTCTCTGGTGGCTCGACGCAGAACCGTGGCGTGCTCTCTGACATCGTCCTGCCCTCCCCCTGGGATGGGCTCGACGTCTACGAGTCCGACCTCGACAACGCCCTGCCCTGGGATGAGATTGAGCCCGCGCGGTACACCCCGGTCGGCAGCATCGCTGGAATGGACTCCCTCCAGGCGCGCTCCAGCGAGCGGGTCGCGGCCAGCGAAGACTTCCAGGAGCTCCTCGAGAACCTCTCGGAGCGTGAGCGGCGCTCCGAGGAGACCGAGATCTCCCTGAACATCGAGACCCGCCGCCAGCAGCTGGAGTCTGACGATGGGGAAGAGGACGCCGCCGAGGACGAAGAACCCAACGACTTCATCCTCCGCGAGGCCGGCGCGGTGCTCAGCGACTACATCGAGCTTGCCGGAAGCTGAGGTGCCCCAGTCGGGCTCGGCTGGGCCGGAGGCGCCCATCGGCGACGGTGGGTTGCAGGAGGCTCAGCGCGCGGTGCCTCATCGCGGGCAGGGACGCGCTCTGCGGCGGTGACGTCGACGATATGCGCGGGGGAGACGCCGCGACGGGACTCCCCGTGGGGCCCATCGGGCCGCGCCAGGCTTCCGGGCGGTCGGCCTGAAGACGTAGAACAGCCTCTTCTGCTTGTCTGACAGGGTCCGTTCCGTGCTGTCTTGCTTCTGACCCTCAAACAAACGCGCGATGGTCTCGAGCCCCATTCCTGGAGGCAGACCATGGGGGCTGCGAGCTCGATCGCGTCCAGAGCAATGTTTAGCCCCGTGGCGCCCCAGACCCCTCCGTCGAGAGCGCGGTTGAGCCGAACCATGCCGACGGGCTCTGGGATCTCTTCGACGTCCCCACCTCTCAGCGCGCTTCAGCTCCTCAAGCCTGGCGTCCGCCATCGCTCTTGACGGGTCGGCCAGCACCCGCGGAGTGATTTGCGTGGAGTATTTTGTGCGGAGTGATTTGCGTGGAGTATTTTGGCACTGGCCAGCACCCTGAGATCGTTCCTGTGACCAGAACCCTCCGCGACTTCCGAGATCCAATGCGCTTGCTCCCCAACACGAATCATCGGTACGTTCGCGTCTCGATCTGCTCAGGACTCCCATGCTTCTCTGGCTGAGCCTGTTTCCAGAGGCGTCCGCGGAAGGGGTGATGTCTCAGGTCTGCGCCCCGTGGCCGGCGCTGAGCGTCAGCGGGGGCTCGGAAGATGCTGCCCGTCAGCTGCTCCATGCCGAGACTTACTACTGGTGGTCTCGGCTGGCAGAGAACAGCGTCGAGATGCACTGCCGGGCTGCCGGCGCATTCGAGGTGACCACCACCCTGGTCTCTCCCGAGACCGATCCGGTCGCGCATGCCTCTGCACTGGCGGGTCTGGAGCAGGTCCAGTGGCGGGTCGACAACAGCTTCGACAGCTTCCGCAACATCTACCCGCTGGCTTGGTGGCTGATTGGTCCCGATGTGGTCTATGAGCCTGAGGATGGCCCTGGTGCGCTTCCAGACTTCTATGCCCGGGCAGCGGAAGAGGGCTGGTCTGCGATGGCGGGTGTGGTCGATGATCACCTCCGCCCTCGAACCCTCGCGGTCGTGCGCTGTCGCAATGACGCTGAGAATTGCCCCGGTCTCCGAGATGCCCTCGCGATCACGCTCGATGCCCACCCCCGCCTCGCTACGATCCCCGATGATCGTGGCGTCGCGTTTGTCGGTGCCCAGACCTGGCAGGAGCTGGTCTATGGCGCAGCGCTTCCTGTCGCGGTGTTCGAGCGCCTCGCCAGCGCTTCTGGCTACGAGACCCTCATGGTCATCGACATGGACGTCGCAGACGTCGTGTCGGCGCCGGTGCCTGGGGTGCGCATTGAGCTGACGGCGGATGCCTGGACGACGGATGGTCCCACCCGCATCGCGGCCAACACTGGCGTCGGAGCAGACCTGGTGCCCTGGCGGAATTTCGATGTCCTGTGGCTTGGAGCCGTTCTGCTGCTCGGCATCGTGCTCATGCCGATCCGGCGCATCGCGAGTCCGCCAGCGGTCGAGAATGAGTCCCGCGCGCTGATCGCCGGGCAGATGATCGGCGGTCTGGTGCTCGGTCTGGTGCTCGGGGTGTTCACCAGTCGGCTGAGTGCTCCGCTGAATCCGGGAATGCAGGACATTGCGCTGAACCCATCGGGCTGGCCGAGCATGCATGCGCTCATCTGGCCGGTCGGTCACGGGGTGCTGCTGCTGCTCGGTCCGCTGGCACTCAGCGTGTTCGCGGTGTTCGGTGCGATGCCCCGCATTCATGCCACCATCGCTGAGCGGCTCGACCTCGGGCTGCTTGTTCTCGCGGTCCAGTGTGGAACCCTCGCCAGTGCCCTGGCTCCGATCCCGATGGGAATGGGCTGGTCGGGCATCGTGATCTGTGCTGCGATGGCGGCGCCGGTGCTGTCGGTCAATGCCATCATCGGTGAGCGAATCGAGCAGCTCCGCAGCATGATCGACGTCGATCCCGTCCCGCAAGTGGCGCCGCTCGTCCTCGCGTTGTCCGCGCTGCTGTTCGCCTTCCCCCTGACCCTCACCGGCCGCTATCCTGTCCTCGTCTTCACCGGCGGTGTGCTGACCGCGATCGCGATGTTGCTGCTGGGCACGGTCCACCGAAAGCCCGTGGTCGAGGAGCCTGAGGCCGCGGCGGGAGAGCCGGAGAAGGTCTTCGGCAGCCTCCGCACCCCACGGTACGTCCCGCTCGACAACCGCTCCATCGAGCCGATCATCGCCCACATCACGCGCCCCGGTGTCTGTGTGGTCTCCATCGAAGGAGAAGCTGGAATCGGCAAGAGCCGCATGGCCTCTACCCTGCGGGCGGCGCTGCTCGGGGAGTGGAAGGTTGGGATCGGAGAGTCTGAAGATCCGCAGCTCTCGGAGGGCTGCCTGGAGCCCTACGGCGCGCTCTCTGGTGCTCTCGGTGCGATCTTTGATCAGGAGCGCATCGCGATCTCCACCATCTACGCCCGACAGGTCGCGATGCGGGAGATCGCCGGGGCAGCCAGTGAGGCACTGGACTTCTTGCCTGGAGTCGGGCTGCTGCTGGGCATGTCAGGTGGCGTCGACACCGATCAGCTCTCTCTGGATCGGCTGCGTCGCGACGTCGTTCGTGCGGTCCGTCGTCGCCTCACCGAGCAGCCCGTGCTGCTGATCATCGACGACCTTCAGTGGGCCGACGAGAGCAGCCTCTCCTTGCTGGAGCACCTCCTGATCGACCTCAGCCACCTGCCGCCTGAGCGCCTGGGCAACCCCCTTGGTGTGCTGCTGTGTCATCGTCCGCTTCCTGTCACACACACCCGCTGGCTCGACACCCTCGCCACCCGGCTGCCAGTCCACACCGTCCAGCTCACGGAGCTGAGCGACGAGGGCGTCGCTGCGCTGCTGCATGGCGCGGGCGTCTCGGGAGAGACCGCCGACTTCACCGCCGCGGTTCGCCAGCAGGTCGGCGGTGTCCCGCTGAACATCCTCGCCTTGCTCCATGAGCTGGTCGAGTCTGGCCTGGTCGCGTCCGAGAAGGCTGACCACGGCCTGTCGATCACAGTGCCCGTAGACCTCACTGCTGACCGGCTCTCCAGCGTGGTGCCTGGCCAGATGGCCGATCTTGCTCGCCAGAGGCTCTCGCGGCTGCGCCCCGACGAGCTGCTGCTGCTCCAGGGGGCGGCCCAGTGTGGGCGTCGATTTGACGCCGCAGCGCTCTCCAGTGGCTTCTCGATGCCCCGACTCGACGTGCTCCGTCGGCTGCGAGACATCGAGGATCAGCACGCCCTCATCACCGACCTCGACGACGATGATCACTTCCGCTTCGACACCGAGGTCACCCGCACCGTGCTCATCGCGATGGTCGCCAAGCGCCATGGCAGCACCCAGAAGGAGCTGGTCAAGGAGTTCCATCACCAGGTCGTCGCTGCGCTCATGATGCGAGACGGCGGTGAGGAATGGAGCGAAGAGTCAGACGCCGCCCGCATCGTGCGCCATGCGCTCAACGCTGGCCCCCGTCGCGCTGATGTGGTCGCCAGGTACGCCTTGCGCGCGGCCACCTCTGCCTCTCGTCGCACCGCCTACCCCGAGGCGCTTCGCTTCCTTGAGGCGGCTCGCCACCCCGACCGGGTCTGGAGCCTCGATGCTGCCGGCCTCTCACAGCTGGACTGGGTCGAGGCCACTGTGCGTCGGGCCATCGGCGGCCGAGACAACCGTGCTCGGGCCATCGCCTGCTTCAAGGGGCTCCTCGGCAGCACCCACATCGATCTGTTTGTCCTGGCCAGAGACTGGTTTGAGGCCATCTTTGAGCGCAAGCAGGCCGACGACCTCGCCGCACTCCAGGAGGCCATCACCCAGGTCCGTGATGCCGAGACCCCTGACGAAGACGAGCCCCTCGTCGAGGCCACATGTGACTTCTATGCCGCCCTGGTCCGCACCTGGCTCGACGGCCTCAGCCCGCCGGAGTCGGCCATCGCTGACCTCCTCGAGAAGCAGGCCGACCGCCTGCGGAGCATGGTCGTGCCCCGCAGCGAAGATCGCGACCGGCTGCTGTCCTGGGTTCTCCAGTCTCAGGCCACCTGGGAGTCCGACGGAGAGACTGTGGTGCAGCTGTGCAACGAGAGCCTCGCCCTGAAGGAGCGCCACGGTGACCTCGCAGGGCAGGCGCTGACCAAGGGCGTGCTGGCGAACCACTACCTGTTCAAGCGTCGCCAGCCGATCGTCGCGCGCGGCTTGCTCCGCGAGGACCTGGAGATCCTGGAGCGCATGGGGGCGCTCGGGCAGCGCAGCAGCGTGCTCAATCGCATCGCGATGTGCGACTGGGCGGAGGCAGATGCTGCAGCAGAGTCGGATTCGCTCCGCCGCAGCGCCTTGAGCAATGCCGTCGCGGCCTGGGATGCTGCGGTCCGTACCGCTCGTCCCGTCGATCTCATCTTCGCCGGCTTCACCGTGCTTGCCTATGCCGCAGCGCAGTCTGACGCCGAGCGCGTTGCCCAGATCGGCGCGAGCCTCACGGGCCGTCCCGAGGGCTGGCCCTGGGCCGATGCTGCTGCGCTGTGGGCGGCTGCCCCTGGATGGCTCAAGAAGAGCAAGCGCGGTGAGCTGGAGACGCTCACCCCGAAGCTGGAGGCGCTCGGAGCCACATGGATCGCAGCCCTTGCTGCGCTGATGGAGGAAGAATGAGCCGAGACAGCTACCAGGAGATGTCCGCCGCGGTGCAGGCTTTTCACGACAAGCATGACTTCAAGGGCTCTGGCGGTGAGGATCTGGTCTACCGGGTCGCGCTGATGAGCGAGGAGCTGGGGGAGATCTCTGCAGCGGTCACCAAGGGCAAGGGTCAGGCTGCGCTGGCGGAGGAGTGCGCGGATCTGCTGATCCTGCTCCTCGGTACCGAGATCTCCGGGGGCTTTGACATGTCTGCGGCGTTCTGGGAGAAGATGGACGAGCTGATGCAGCGCCCCGCGCGGATGATCGATGGTCGGATTCGGGTGTCGCGGTTTGAGGGTGTGGAGCCCGAGTAGGCAGCCTCACGCACCGGTCAGCGCCGCAAGCACCGCCCGACCCGCCCGCACCTGCGCCACGGCGGTCTCCACCGCCGCGCTGTCCGCTGTGCGCTGGGCCATGCGTGCTGTCGGGATGCGAAGTCCCATCAGGAGGGTCGCGGGGAACCGCGGGTGGTGGCCGCCCTCCTGGCCGGCTGCCAGTGCTGCCTGGACGGGCTGCGAGAGCAAGAACGGGACGAGGAAGGCGATGCTCTGCTCATCGGTGCTGGTGAGCACGTAGAACTCCGTGCTGCAGCACAGCTGAGCCCCCCCCGCCATCAGGTCCGGATCCACCAGGCCGACCTGTCTCAGGTACGGACGCAGCCGAGAGACGATGACCGCGCCCGAGCGGAGCACGCGCTTGGTGCTGCCGATGGTCGCGACCGGAGAACGGTCGCAGCGAACGATGCCGGCTTCCGCGTGGCTGGTGTCGAGGACCCGCCACTGCCCGGTCACTGTGGACGGGCGCAGACTGGTGGTGGAGAGGATTGCGACCTCGCTGAGCAGCACCCCGTCGGTGTGGGCCTGACGACGGGGATCGTAGCGCTCTGGGGACAGGATGAGGCCTTCGGCGAGCTCAGCGGTGAGGATGGTCACGGCCTTCACGCCCACACCCCATCCATTGCGGTGACGACCTCATCGAGGTCATGGGCCAGCGCGCTCCAGGCGGGGCCGTGCCGGTCGGCCCCCGCTGCAAACACCGGCGCGCCCCGGCTGTCCTTGCCGACCGACTCGCAGACCACCATCCGAATCGGCTCGGAGGGGATCTCCTCGACTGGCTCGGATCGCTTGACACCGATCAGGATCGCCGTCTTCTGGCTGGTGTGGGGCAGGAAGGTCTCGCGCGGCAGGCCGACCACCCCGACCAGCCGGACCCGCTGCATCAGCCACCGCCGCAGCGGGGTGAAGGCGAGCGCGCCGACCTTGTTGTGGGGCAGGACCGCGACCAGTCGCCCCCCGGGCCTCAGCAGCCGCACGCACTGCTCGATGAACAGCACGTCTCGCTCGACTCGCCGGAACAGCCCGGAGACGGCGAAGCTCGCCAGGAGGCTGTCGTCCTGAATCTCACCGGCAAATGGGGGGTTGGTGAGGATGAGGTCGGCAGGCTGCGGCGGGCTGCGCAGGGAGTCTCCGCAGGAGATCCAGGAGGCGTCGCCGCCGCTTGCTGCGACGAGGGTGCGGGCGGTGCGGACGGCTCGGGGATCGAAGTCCTGGCCTCGGATCTCGGCGCCTGGGCAGCACCGCTGGGCAGCGAGCAGGAAGGCGCCGGAGCCACAGGCGGGATCGAGCACCCGCTGGCCGGGGCGGGGGTCTGCGATCTGAACGGCAGCCTGCACGACGTGGCGAGGGGTGAAGAATTGGCCCCGCTCCCCCCGAGAGGTTCGGCTGCTGAGGCCCTCGAACAGGCTGTCGACGGCCTCCAGCCCGCTCTCCAGGAGCGCGAATTCCGTGAGAAGTCCAGTGGCGGCCGCGCGCACTCCGATCGGCAATTGGCTGCGTCCGAGGGAGAGGCCGGGCCACACGTCGTCGGCCTCTGCGAGCAGAGGGTCGAGGGTCTCTGCGGAGAGCCTGGTCCCGCCGTGGCGCTGCTCGTCGAGGATGCGAGCGGCGATGAGCCGATGAATCTCATCGAACGGATCGGCTCCGCTGCCGGCCCGGACAAGCTCATCCAGGCGCCGGATCAGCGAGCGCCAGTCTCCAGGGGTGGTGCGGTGTCGCCGGGGCATGTCAGGTGATGGCGTCCTTGGCCTGTGCCAGATCGACGCGCTCAGCACCGTAGTAGAGGTGGAGGAAGTACAGGGAGAGGGTGTCGCGGACGATGAGCTCGGCGCTGGCATCGATGGAGTCGGTGAACCAGCGACCGCGCGGACCATGCCAGTGCACGACCGCTGGGGTGTCGGTGTTGTTGAGGAGCATGCGCGCCCCCCCCACCGCCTCGTCGATGACTGCGGTCCCGCAGGACCACGTGGCCCGCCGGGCGGCCTTCCAGATCATCCACGGCGCGGTCCAGTCCCGCGCGGCCTGCGCCTCCGCGATGACCCCGTCTGGGGTGCCTTCGGCGGTCCAGCGGCGGAACGACTTGTCCTTGCTGTGCGAGATGAAGCCGCCCTCGGGAAGCTCTGCGGCGAAGAAGACCGCGTCGGTGTGGCCCTCCAGCACTGCGAGCTCGGTGCCATCGTCGGACCACAAGCGCAGGGTCTTGTCGTTGGACCAGGAGAGGATGCGGCCATCGGAGAGCACGGCGGCACCCTTGACCGACTTCTTCGCCTCGTGCCCCTCCAGCACCGCGAGCTCGGTGCCGTCCTCTTGCCAGACCCGGAGGGTGCTGTCCGAGGACCAGGAGAGGATGCGGCCACCGGAGAGCATCGCGGCACCCTCGATGATCTTCTTGGCGGCGTGACCGGTGAAGGTGACCTGCGGCGCGCCGTCTGCGCTCCACAGCCGGAGGGTGGCGTCTGAGGACCAGGAGAGGATGCGGCCATCGGAGAGCACCATCGCGCCCTTCACCAGCTTCTCGTGACCCTCCAGCACGGCGACCTCCGCGCCGGTCGACAGGTCCCAGATGCGCAGCGTGAAGTCGGAGGACCAGCTGAGCATGCGGGCATCGTCCAGCAGGTGAGCCCCCTGGATGTTCTTGGTGTGGCCAGACAAGACGGACAGGCACGCGCCAGTGTCGAGATCCCAGATCCGGAAGGTGTGGTCTGTCGCCCAGCTCAGCAGGCGGTCGCCCGGCAGCTCCAGCGCACCCTCCACGCCTTCGGTGTGACCGGCAAGCACCTGGACCGTCTCGCCCCCCCAGAGGCGGAGGGTCTTGTCCTTGGACCAGGAGAGCACCCGGCCATCGCGGAGCAGGCAGGTGCCGCTGACGTAGCTGGTGTGATCGTCTGTGTTGGTGTTGGCCGCGTCGATCGCGGTGATGCGGGCCAGGAGTTCTGGGGAGGTGTCCCAGGTGCGGACAGTGCGGTCGGCGGCCCAGGTCAGCGCCCGACCATCTGGCAGGGGGGATGCACCCTCTATGGTGGTGGAGTGACCGGAGAGCTGGGCGAGGTGCGCGCCGGTGTCGGCGTCCCAGATCTCCATCGGTCCGCGGCTGTCGCCGGAGAGGATGCGACCATCTCCCAGGTCAATCGCCATCTTGATGGAGCCGGCGTGGCCGATGAACCGCGCGATGGGCGCGGCGGCGGTGAGGTCCCAGCTGCGCAGCTCGCGGTCCGCCCCCCAGGACAGCGCCCGGTCTCCTGGCAGCAGGATCGCTCCGAGGACCGCGCCGGTGTGGCCGGTCATTGCCCCGAGCGCCCGGCCATCATCGAGGCCCCACAGCCGCAAGGTGCCGTCCTTGCTGAAGCTCAGCAGCCGCCTGCCGGGCAGGATCATGCTGCCGAGGACGTCGGCGTCATGGGTCATGGTCGCGGTGCACTCGCCGGAGGTGGTGTCCCACAGCCGCAGGGTGCCGTCCTTGCTGAAGCTCAGCAGCCGCCCGTCGTCGAGGGCGGTGGTGCCGAGGACGTCGGAGGTGTGGCCGGTGAGGATCAGGACGGGCTTGTCCTTGTCTGGATCCCAGACCCGGATCGTCCGGTCGAGGGTCAGCAGCCGCCCATCGGGCAGGAAGCCGACGCCCTTGGGGTAGCGCTTGTGACCTTTGTAGGTGCCCAGACAGTCACCAGTCTCGACGCTCCAGCGCTTGACGGTCTTGTCTCGTGACGCCGTCAGCAGGCCGCCACCCGGCAAGAGCACGCTGGCCTCGATCGGCTTGGTGTGCCCCTGGAAGGAGTGCTGCTCGACGCCGTCTGCCAGCGACCACCGGCGGATGGTGGCGTCGTCGGCCCAGGATATGGCGTGTGCGTCGTCGAGGAGCAGCGCTCCCTTGACGCGCTTGGTGTGTCCCTCCATCGTGGCAGCACAGGTGCCCTCTGCCAGATTCCAGTATCGGAGGGTGTTGTCCATGGACCAGGTCAGCAGGTGGGTGGTGCCCTGGAGGACGGCGCCGTCGATCTTGCGCTTGTGCCCTTCCATGATCGAGGTGCAGGCGCTGAGCGCGACGTGGGCGGGGCGGCGCTGGCTCCGCAGCCACAGCCAGCGATCAGGGGATGTCGTGAGCCAGGATGCTGCGGCCTGGGTGATCGGAGACGAGTCAGCGTACTCCGTGGCGGCCTGGAGCAGGATGCGGTGGGCCGGCCAGGTCTCGCTGCCGCGACGGAGGAGGTGGTCGCGGGTCTGGAAGAAGGTGCTCCAGGCCGCGAACTCGGGATCCCCTTCTGGGCCGCCGAGTGCCGCAAGGGCCTCGCCATATTCTCGGGCGAGGTTGAGGTTCTCGAACGCCGGCAGCGCCTCAGTGCGGGCCATGAGGTAGGAGAAGTCGATGAGCCGGCTGCGCGCAGCCTGCTGACCCCGTCCGCGCCCCCACCACAGCGCATACTCGGTTCCCCAGCGGAACATGTGGTTCTGGAGGTTGCCCTTCGGGAGTTCCTCCCAGCGGTTGGCCATCTGGTACAGCAGCGCCTCGGCCCGTCGGCGGGTGCGCTGGAGCACTGGGGTGCTGTTGATGTATTCCCTGAACCCGCGATGATATAGGGCATACGCCAGCTCTCCAGAGGGAGCGGAGGTCTCCCTCAGGAGGGTGCGGCCCGCGCGGAGCACCGAGGTGACATGCTCGAGATCCTCGGGGGCGAGGTCTTCTTCGTTGATGTCGGCCGCAGTCGAGAGCAGGTAGCGGATGGCGACGACATCGAGGGGCTCTTCGGCACGACCGAGCATGCAGATCAGCAGGATGAGGTTGATCTGGACATCGGAGATGCCCATCCGGCCGATGAGGCCCTCGTAGTAAGTGTTCAGTCCGTCAGGGAGCTTGTCTTCGTCATCGACGGTCAGGAAGCCGCTGCGGAGGTCTTCGAGCAGCAGCTCGACATACAGCGGCAGCCCACCGGCGCTCTTGACCACGCGGTCGATGAAGGCGTTGTGGACGGAGTCATCCTCGTCGTCTTCGTCCCGCTTGAGCAGGGCGTACCGGACGTTGCCGAGGCCGTCGAGGAGCAGGGCGCGGATGTTGTCCGTCGACATCGGCGGCAGCCCGGCCGGCCCGAACATCACCGCGATGTCGTCGCCAGAGAAGGTGGTGGAGAGGTCATGGTCGGGGCGACCGGAGAGCAGGAAGGCGGTCCCAGGCACCGCGAGCTGGCGGAGGAGGCTGGGGAAGTCGGGATCCTGAGGGACGATGGCGTCGAGTCCGTCGAGCATCACCCGGAACGATGCCGCTGGGGCGCGCGGGTTCTTTGGCGGCAGGTTCGCCAGCACCGCGAGGCGCTCCTTGATGTCCTCGAGCAGGACATCGGCATCGCCCATGACCGGCGGAGCCGTCCGCTCCTTGAGGGGAGCCCAGGTCCAGAGGGCTTCCTGGAGGAGCTGGAGGAACATGCGGCGGTTGTTGCGGACGTCTCCGGTCTGGAAGCGGTGGTAGTACAGACCGTGGTGGCTGGAGTTTCCGAGATCCCGTGCGATCCGGGACATCACCATCGACTTGCCGACGCCTGGTCCGGCGCACAGCCACGCGATCCGAGCGGTGCCGACCTGGCGGGTCGGGATCTTCTTAAGCCAGGTCTTGATCTCCTTGATCTCTGCCTGCCGGCCGATGAGCCCCTCTGCATCGCGCCCGGCTTCCTTGAGGAAGTCGGTGGCGGTGAATGCCCGCTGGCTGCCGCCTCGGGGCGCGCGGGCTTCGTTGAGGCCGAACAGGGTGCGAAAGTTGTCGAGCTCGCCGCGCTCGGAGTGGGCCTCGTCTCGGCCCAGCGGGGTGTAGGAGAGGCTCTGCGGGCCTGAGCGGGCGTAGATCTGCGGGACTGCACCCTCGGAGCGGGTGATGAACTGCCCGTCTTTGCCGAGAATTCGGACTGGGCCGTAGGCGATGAGCGGTGCAAGGGAGAGGTGCTGATCGCCGTTGGTGATCCAGGCGCCCTCTGGTCGCTGTGCGGCCTCGTCGGTCCCTGCGGGTGTGCCCTCCGTGAAGCCGAACACGGGCAGGCCAGCGGTGACGAGGGTGGGGGAGAGGCCGTGGAGCTGGACGACGCCCTCTTCTTCGTGGTGGCCGTGGACTGACAGGCCAGCGGTGCAGCCGCCGATGGCGCGCATCAGGTCGAGGAACCGGCCGTCGTGGGCCGTGACCAGCTCGGCGGACTTCCGCGAGGAGATGCCGCCGCCATGGGCGACCCGGTTGCGCAAGACCAGCATCGAGTCAGTCTCGGAGCCCTCTGAGGTAAACAGCGGGGCGATGTGGTCGTCGTGCAGGGTGAAGGCTGCTGGCGACAGCGCGCCGCCGGGAGCAGCCTTGGAGAGTGCCCGCAGCATGCCCACCCAGCGCCCCACGGTTGGGCGCTCGATGTGCTCCTGGATGGAGCGCTGGAGCATCTTCGGCAGCGCGCCGTCATGCGCCAGGCGTACGTCTGCCAGGGCGATCGCGACCGCCCATCGGATCGCGACCTCGACGGTGTCCAGCATCCAGTGAAGCCGCACCCGTGGGTTGGGCTCGGAGAGGTACTCCGACAGCGGGATCGCAAGCCAGGTGGGCAGGTCGGTCAGCCCATCGGGCCACGGCGGGAGGTCTTCTGCACTCATGGGCCGATCAGTACCAGACCGGGCCTGACCGCGCCGGGGAGTTTTTGACCGGCGTGGCCTGTCGCTGGTTTTCCGCGTGGCTGGATTGGTTCGTGCAGCGGCTTCGCGGTGACGGTGGCGGCTGCTCTCACCATCGACACGGCGTGGAGAGCGCGAGCGGAGCCTCCAGGACCTGAACCGCTCGCTACGGCTTGCGCGGACTCACTCGTAGTAGACGAGGTAGCTCTGCATGCGAATGTTCGCCCCGGTGCTGTCCGGCTGCCAGACCTCTCCGTCCATCAGCCCGAAGTAGCTCACGGTGTTCTCCTCGCCCACCACCACATCGTCGGTGATGTCGACCACCCACGGGACGACCTCCATCCCCGGACACCATCCGCCGCGCCCGTAGACCCAGGTCCCAGACTGGTTGGGCACCGTGCCGTCGACGACCTGCTCGGCGCAGCCCATCGGTGAGCCAGCCTCGGGGTGGGTCTTGGTGTGGCTGGCGCCGTCGTTGAGGGTGAACGCGTGCTGGTGGTCGCAGAACTCTGCGCAGTTGGCGTTGGTGTCGCCGAAGCCGTGCCCAGAGATGATCGCCATCAGACCGACCTGGGTGGTGCCCTCAGGCGGGGTGAAGTTGATCGGCAGCTTGTCGTCATGCCAGACCTCCTGCCATGCTCCCCACAGCACGCCGGCGCTGGCGTCTCCGGTCAGCGCGGTCCAGGCGCCCTCGTTGCAGCCGGTCTCGAGGTCGGAAGGATCCGCACCCACGCAGGCGGACTCGTCGTCCTTCTTGGTCTTCGGATCGTCCTCGGTGCAGGCGAAGGTCACCGCCGCCGCCTCTTCCTCGGAGGCCATGTCCTGTGCGGTGTGGCAGTACCAGGCGCCCTCCTCGGAGACGGTCCAGTCCATTCGCTGCCAGTCGCCGCCGCTCTCGGCGGTCAGCCAGCCATCCTCGATCGTCGAGATGGTGTAGGTGACCTCGTCCGTGGCGTGGCTTCCGATGGTCCACTCGGTCTCGCTGATCGCGTGGTCGACCCCCCAGTTGTACTGCCGGTTGAACGAGCCGCCGTCGAAGATCGGCTCCAGGCCGACCGGTCGGTAGCCCTTGCCTTCATTGGACAGCCGGACATCGAGGCTGACGTCGTAGTACTGGGTGGTGTAGAAGGCGAGGCGTCGGGTGCCGCCGTCCTGGAGCAGCGCGAGGAAGGGGCTGACGTCGTGGACCCAGCGACCAGGCCGCCAGTAGGTGGTGATCCAGCGACCGATCTCAGTGGGGCAGGACGTCGACTCGTCTTCCTCCGTCTCTGGATCGTCGATCTCGCAGAGGTAGGCGTAGACGAGGTAGTCCCACGCGGGGCACTCGGTCCCGGAGGGGTAGCCGGCGCACTTGAGCGTCAGGTCGAAGTCCATGGTGTCAAACGTCGCCATCGTCGCAGCGTCCGGCAGCTCGATGTCGGCGTAGATCTTCACCCCCGCCCAGCCGGTGTCGCTGGCGGGCTCGTCAGTCCAGACATCGACGATGGTGACGTCGGTCTGTGCTGCCAGCTCCTCCTCGCGGTCAGACTCGAAGTTGTAGATCTGCGGCTCGTAGATGAGGAACTCGGGCGGGCAGGTGGCCCAGCCGTCGGAGGGGTCGCAGAAGTAGCCGGTCTCTCGGGCGACCCCGAGCCGGTCGATGGACAGCGCCCACTGCACGTACTTGCCGCTGATGTAGTACTGGCTGTTGAGGCCACCGACCCAGTCGGCCTCCCACGGGGAGTCCACGACGTAGTGGATGCGATCCCGCCAGTGCTCCGCGAGGTCATCGTCGAGGTCATCGAGCGCGCTGTTGAGCTGCTCGGTGAGGTCGGAGAGCACTCCTTCCGGCTCCTGATCATAGGAGAAGAAGAAGTAGTGGACGTTGCGCGGCGAGGACTCCAGCCAGTCGGTGATCTCGCGGTCGTTGTCCAGCTCAACGGGGTAGTTGGAGTCCCCGTAGTAGTTGATGATCATGTAGCTGTCGCAGCCAGACCACTGCTCGGAGAAGGTCCAGCTCGACTCGAGCCCCTCGCTGTCCGTGATGTTCCAGGTGAAGTCTGGAACCACCGTGTCGAAGCCCCCGGCCGTGCCCGAGGCGTCGAATTCGCGCACGGTCAGTCCCTCGTCGGCGCAGAAGTCCACAATCGGCTCGCCGGAGTCTGTGGGGCCGGAGTCCGCTGGCGTGGTCTCGGCCGGGGAGGATGTGCTCTTGTCATTACATGCCAACAGGAGCAGGGGGAACATCAGGCGCATGGTGTCTCCAGGTCTGCTTTCTTGTACTGGATCATCGCACGGATCTGCGTCCTGTTTTTTGACTCTCTTTCTTTCGCCGACCCGCGCAGCCCGGTGGCAGGATGATTGGGACGGAAGCTCTCTTGGTGTGATGCGGTCGGCAGCGTCGCTGTGTGCTCCCGGAGCGAGATCAGCAGCCGCTGGGTCGCGCTGTCGGCCATGGCCCGCACATGCGTGGTGCATCTGGTGAAAAAAACAGCACAGTCCAAGAAACGTTGAAATCTTCATGAGTCAGGCGGCGTACGGGACGGCTGAAATGGAGAGTGCCATGTCTGAAGTAGATTCAAGCGCCTCAGCGCTGATTGAGGCGATGGTTATCGGCGCCCATCTCGGCGGCGGAGTGACCCCGGCCCGCGAAGACGTGATGCGCACCATTATTCGAGACCACGCTGCCTTTGACGGACAGCGTCCCGCAGCACCGGAGGATGCAGTCCAGGCAGCGCTCGCCCGCGTCACTGCGGCCAGCACGACCGAGCGCCTTGCTGCGCTGGGTGAGGCGGCTTCCGCTCCGGTTGCCTACCAGCTGATGGTGATCATTGCCCTGGTCGAGGAGGAGGGCGAGGAGAAGACCGAGGCGCTGCTCGCTGCCGGCGATGCAATGGGGCTGGAGGGCCGCAGTGCCTGGGCAGTCCTGGAGGCGGGCATTCCTCCGGCCTTGATGGACGTCCGCGTCCCTGCTGCACCTGAGGAGACCTACCTCGACGTCCTCCTCGCAGCCGCTGCCGCAGACGGCCTGCTCGCGGACGAGGAGATGGCCGCCCTGATCGACTTCGCCCGCTCTCGCCTGGAGCTGCGCGAGATCCCTCCTGAGGAGATCGGCGACTTCATGCACGCCAGCCTCCAGGGCTTCCTCGACTATGGCTTTGGATTCTGGCTGGAGACCCTCGCCGACGACCTCCCCGAGCCCGCACAGCGACAGACTGCGCTGCGTCTGGCGACCGAGATGGTCGAGGCTGATGGAGAGGTCACGGAGTCTGAGACGACGTTCCTCGATGCCCTGCGATTGGCCCTGCAGCTGTAGTTAGGGATACTGCGGTCCATCACGCTCATTCAACGAGAAGAAGATGTCCGAAGAAAACGACGAGACCCTCGAGACTCCCGAGACCCCAGAAGAGGATTCTGAGGGGAAGGGCACCACCATCCGCTCCCCGTCCAACCCGCTCTCCCGCCCCACTGACGCCGTGATTCGTCCCGGCTTCCGCAACCCGGCCAACAGCCGGACGAAGGCTCAGCGCAAGAAGCGCAAGAACAAGAAGCGGCGCTGAGGTCGTCTGGGTGGTGTGCTCTCGGTGAGCGCACCGCCACCGACGCGTCCCTCTGGACGAACCCGAAGCCTCTCTGGCCTCGCCGTCGAGCCGCTCATCTCCCTCTCGGTCCATCCGAGCCGCCCACGCTCCTGGAGCGCCCCCGCTGTGAATGGGTGTCGGTCCAGTCGATTCAGGGTGGGATGGACATGTCCTGAGGGGTGGTACGCTGTGGTGCGCAGGGGGAGGCTGGATGCTGATCGGACTGGCTGTGGTGTCGTCTTCATGGGCTGGCGTGACCGGGGCGGAGGCTCAGGCTGCGATTCAGTCGGAGTCCGGCTGGGAAGACGTCGGGACGAGCAGCCGAGGCGGGTTCGACAACATCACCGGTCGACACAAGGTGCTGGATGGGGTGGACTGTCTGGAAGCTCGCGCGCAGACGGACCTGCCCGCGCCGCTGCTCAAGGCGATCATCCTCGACATCGCGTCCAATCTCCAGTGGAGCTCGGCGGATCTGACGGTCTCGACAGTGCTCTCCCAGCAGGGCCGCAGCCAGGACTATCTGCAGGTCCTCAACCTGCCCGCGCCGTTCTCCGATCGGTACTGGTTTCTGCGGGGCACGGAGTCTGAGTTCGACGGGGTGTGGGTGTTCTCCTGGGAGCGGATCGATGCGCCGTCGGTATGGCCGGAGGCCCATGCTGCCCTGGTGGCGAGCCGGCCCGATGCGGTCGAGGTTGGCATCAACGTGGGGAGCTGGGCCCTTATCGAGGGGGCGGATGGGCTGACCGCTCGGTTTCGCTCCTGCACGGACGTCGGCGGATCGGTGCCGCGCTGGGCTGGAGAGAAAGCCGCGCGGCTCATGCTGCCCAACAACATTGTCGATCTGCTGTCGGAGGGAGAGCGTCAGTTGCTGTGACCTTGGTGTACCCTGCGGGTGTGCTCGTTCTCCTTTTGACAGGCTGTGGCTCAGTAGACTGGTGTGAGAGGTTCAACTTGGCCTGCGAAGTCAGTGCCGACCGAGAGCCGATCGTGGACTCCGACAGCGACATCTGGCCGGACACCAGCGACTGTAGTCCGACCAACCCAGCGGTCTTTCCGTTCGCCACTGAGATCTGTGATGGCGTAGACAACGACTGCGATGGTGAGATCGACGAGGCGGTCTCTACGACCTACTACCTCGACGCCGACGGCGACGGCTTCCCGATCGAGGACTCGCTCCTCCGGGTCTGTCTGGGGCTGCCCAGTCCGGCAGGATGGGTCGCAGATCCGGCGGCGTGGGACTGCGATGACAGCAGCAGCGATACCTTCCCCGGAGCGGAGGAATCCTGTGACGAGCGAGACAACGACTGCGATGGCGAGATCGATGAGGGCGCCCTGGATACCTTCTTCATCGACGCTGACAGCGACACCTACGGCGACTCCTCGCAGCCCACTATGGGCTGCTTTGTGCAGGAGGGCTACACCCGCGATGACACCGACTGCGACGACACCGATGGCAGCATCTACCCCAGCGCGCCAGAGCTCTGTGATGACATCGACACTGACTGCGATGGGCTCCAGAGCGACTGCTCCACCGCGCTGCCGACTGCGCAGTGGTGGTCGGAGCAGGAGGACGAGCTGGCGGGCTGGGCGGTCGCGGGAGCAGGGGATGTCGACGGCGACGGCCTCGCGGATGTGCTCATCGGGGCACAGGGCTTTGTCAGTGATGGTGCGACCAACACCGGCGCGGCCTACCTGATCACCGGCACATCCTCCGGCGCGCTGTCCGGTGCTGCGATCCGACTCTACGGTCCCTCTGGCTCCGACTTCACCGGCTACAGCGTCGAAGGGGCCGGTGACCTCGACGGCGATGGCTTCGATGACATCCTCGTCGGCGCGAGCAACGGCGGCGCGGAGGGGCAGGGAATGGCGTGGCTGGTCGCCGGTCCGATCACAGCCTCTGCGCAGATCGACACCGTCGGCGTGGTGCTGCTGGGCGATGAGGAGAGCAGCTACACTGGGGTCTCGGTGGCGGCCTTCAACGGGGACAGCGTGCTCATCTCCGCTCCCTACAGCGACCAGGGGGGACAGGAGGCGGGACTGGTCTACTGCGCGCATCCAAGAGGCGAGGACGCTGTGCTGTCCGATATCAGCGAGTCGTTCATCGGCCCGGCGGGCGCTCTGGCCGGCTGGAGCGTCGACAGCGCTGGCGACACCAACGGCGATGGGCACCCTGAGCTCCTCATCGGGGCGCCCAAGTACGACGGCGGAAAGGGGGTGGTGTGGCTGGTTGAGGACCAGGACGGCGGGTACATCCCGGATCTCGCTGAGCGCACCTTCCTCGGCAGCGAGGGGTACTACGCGGGGGCGGCGGTTGCCGGCGTGTCAGACATCAACGGCGACGGGCGCGCCGACATGCTCATCGGAGCCTACGGGCACGAAGGCGGTGGCGCGGGTGCCGGGGCGGCATTTTTGGTCACAGGCGACGGGGGGCTCACTGGAACCCAGGAACTCTCCGTTACGCCGATCCGATACCTCGGAGAGGCGGGTGACTACGCTGGGTACGCCGTGAGTGGTGCCGAAGATGTCGATGGTGACGGGCTCTCTGATGTCATCATCGGTGCCCAGCGCGCGGATGGCGATGCCATCGACGGCGGGACCACCTGGCTGATCTCTGGTCCGGAGTTTGGCACCTGGCAGCTCTCCGAGATCGGGCGGGGTCTCACCGGTGCCAGCGGAGAGCGAGCCGGCTGGTCGGTGGCCGGGATCGGAGATGCCGACGGAGATGGGCTCTCCGAGATCCTCATCGGCGCCCCGTACTCTGACTATGGCGCCTCGGACGGCGGCGCGGCATGGCTGGTGGGAGCCGAGCAGCTCTGAGGCTTTGCTGATGCAAGACTGGTAGGGTGTCTCGACACTGGGAGCACCACCATGAGCCTGACTGCCCATATCGCCACCGCCTCGATCAACCAGACTGTCGGAGACTGGACCGGGAATCACCAGCGGATCTCCGCCGCAATCGCCGAGGCCCGTCGTCGCGGTGTGCGGCTCCTGGCGCTGCCGGAGATGGTGATCCCTGGCTACAGCCTCGGCGACCGCCTGCTGATGTCTGGCACGCTGAAGCGCAGCTGGAGCATGCTGGTGTCGCTGCGTGCGGAGACCGTGGGCATGGTGGTCATCATCGGCTTGCCCGTCCAGCACAACGACGTGCTCTACAACGTCGCGGCGGTGCTGGCGGATGGCAAGCTCGTCGGCCTGGTGCCCAAGGAGAACCTCGCGACCGGTGATGTGCAGTATGAGAACCGCTGGTTTGCCGGCTGGCCGCACACCCGGGTCGAGGCGTTCCGGACCCCAGAAGGCGAGGAGATCCCGTTTGGTGGGCTGGTCTTTGAGGCGAAGGGGCTCTCAAAGTTTGCCATCGAGATCTGCGAGGATGGCTGGAAGGGCATCCGACCGGGCAGCTCCTACACCCTCGCCGGCGCCACCCTGCTCGCAAACCCCTCCGCGAGCTGGTTTGTGCTCGGCAAGCATCGGGTCCGCCGGCAGATGGTCGAGCAGATCAGCCGCGAGGATCACTGTGTGTACCTCTACAACTCCCTGCTTGGCTGCGACGCCACCCGGCTTGTGTTCGACGGCAGTCTGTTCATCGCCCAGGAAGGCCAGACGATCCGAGAGGGTCGGCGGCTGCTGTTTACCGAGAACATCGAGATGGTAGACGTGGTGGTCGATCTTGAGGTCTGCCAGCGCGCGCGCATGGAGGAAGGCTCCTGGCGTCAGCAGTGCGAGGCCCAGCTTCGCGGAGACTTCGGTCCGCTCCCGCCGACCATCCAGATCGCCGGTGACTTCACCACGGCAGCACCTGCACCCTCGCCGGGTCCGTACTGGATCACCGAGCCGCCGGAGAGCCCCGATCCGAGCCTGCAGTGGCTGGTCGATGCTGGCCTGATCAAGCAGTTCACCCCCCGGGACCTCCCACACCTGGAGCTGGAGCTGTCTCTGGCGCTGGGGCTGCGGGAGTACGTCAAGAAGTGCCACATCCCCGGCTTTGCGCTGGCGCTGTCCGGCGGCCGCGACTCCTCGATGTGTGCCTTGCTCATCGGACGGATGTTTCGCTATGACAACCCCGACCTCTCAGCGGAGGCGCTCAAGGCACACATCCGAGAGCACTTCGTCTGCGCCTACATGGGCACCGACAACTCCGGCTCTGCCACCCGCAGCGCCGCAGCGGCCTTGTCTGCGGAGCTGGGCGCGGATCACCTCGACGGCGCCATCCAGTCGACCATGGACGTCCACCTCGACGTCTTCGAGCAGATGACCGGAACCCGCCTGTCCTGGGATGAACCCAGCCACGACATCCCGCTTCAGAACGTCCAGGCCCGGCTGCGCGGCGGGCTGATCTGGATGATCGCCAACGTTCGACGGTTCCTGCTCATCTCCACCTCCAACAAGTCCGAGGCGGCGGTCGGCTACACGACCATGGACGGCGACACCTCGGGCGGGCTCTCTCCGATCTCCGATGTGCCGAAGTCCCTGGTGACCTTGTGGCTGAAGTGGGCGGCGGAGTACCACGGGGTCGAGTCCCTCCAGAGTGTGATCGTCACCCCAGCGACCGCCGAGCTGCGGCCGCCAGAAGATGGGCAGACTGACGAGGACGACTTGATGCCGTTCTTTGTGCTCGATCAGCTGATGTACCACTTCGTTCAGCTCGGCCAGGAGCCGCTGGACATGTTCCGCGCGCTCTGGCCGTCCCTCACCGAGCGGTACCGGGGCGATGCCCGCGCATTTGCTGCCCATATTCGGAAGTTTGTGCGGCTCGTCTGCTTCGCGCAGTGGAAGCGTGAGCGGTTCGCGATCAGCTTCCGAGTGACCGCCTTCGATCTCGACCCCAAGACAGGCTTCCGTTTTCCACCGGTTCAGGCCCCATTTTCCGAAGAGCTTGCTGAGCTTGATGCTTACGTTGAGGCGCTGACTTGATCCTTCTTGAGACTGGCGTTAGGTAGGCTGGTCGTCCCAACCATGGACTGACCAAGCGACCCCCGATCATCGCTCAACCCTGATCGGGTCCGAGAGTCAGAATCTCTGAGAAGGAGCCCAAGAATATGTCTCGTTATCGCCGTCGTAAGAAGACCAGCCGCCTCGACACTGATCCCAACACCGTCCTGGACTACAAAGAGCCCCGCGTTCTTCGTGCGTTCATGACCGAGCGTGGCAAGATCATTCCCCGTCGTATCTCTGGAAACACTGCCAAGACCCAGCGTCGCCTGGCTCTTGCCATCAAGCGCGCCCGTCAGCTCGCACTGCTGCCCTACCTGAGCGCAGAGTAGCGATCGAGCGGATCGGGGGTCGGATCTGCAGTGGGACTCTCTGATGTTCATGCCCACCTGACCGATCCCCGACTGGCGGCGCAAGAGGCCGCCGTCCTGGCGCGCGCGGCTGAGGCTGGAGTGACCACCATCATCTCCAATGGTCTCGGCCCCGCCGATAACCAGCGGGTTGCCGCGCTCGCCGCGCGCAGCACGCTGGTTCGCCCTGCTTTTGGGCTGTACCCGGTCACCGCTGTGCTGCCGGAGATGCTCGCGATGGGGGTGGAATACCATGCCCAGGATGAGCCGATCCCGGCGGAAGAGGCCATCGCATGGCTGGCGGACAACCTCGACGGCTGCTTCGCGGTCGGCGAGATCGGCCTGGACCATTACTGGGTCCCTGAGGCGCTGTGGGCACGCCAGGAGACGATCTTTCGCGCGCTGGTGAAGCTTGCGATGGATGCGGACAAGGCCATCATTATTCACACCCGCAAGGCCGAGCGGCGCGCGCTGGAGATCCTCACGGAGCTTGGCGCGACCCGGGTGAACTGGCACTGCTACAGCAGCAAGGTCAAGCTCGGTCGCCGGATTGCACAGGCCGGTCACTACCTCTCCATTCCAGCGAATGCCCGGAAGGCCGACAACTTCCGTCGCCTCCTGGAGATCCTGCCTCGGGATCGCATCCTGCTGGAGACCGACTGCCCCTACCTCTCTCCGGTGTCTGGACAGCTCAACGAGCCCGCCAATGTTGCCGGGACCGCTGCGTTTGCGGCGGAGCTGTGGGAGTGCAGCCCGACATCGGTCGCCGATCAGGTCACGGAGAACTTCACCCGGCTGTTTGGCGCGGAGCCATAGGCTGCGAGATGGGGCCGGTCGTTGTATGTTCACTCTCGTTCGACCCAAGACAGGCAGGCCAGGAGCGCAACCATGAGACTCTCTCTCCCCCTCTCGGCGCTGGTCCTCGCCAGCTGCGGCAAGGATCCGGTCTGTGGTGACGGCTACCAGCTCCTCAACGGCGAGTGTGTCGAGCTGCTCGATCCCAGCGGCGAAGACACCACTGCTCACCCCGGTCCAGACACCGGAGACACTGGAGCGGAGGACTGCACCTGCGACGTCTGTGAGGTGGGCGGAGAATTCTCCAGCATCCAGGATGCCATTGATGCTGCTGCAGATGGAGACACCATCACCATCTGTGCGGGAGAGTACAAGGAGGTCGTCAGCCTCGCTGGGGTCGCCGTCAGCCTGAGCGGCGCCGGCGCAGACACCACCACCATCCACGCAGACGGCGACGGCACCGCCCTGTCGGTGACCAACGGCCAGGGCGCCGAGACCATGATCTCCGGTCTCACCCTTCGCGAGGGGGATGCCTTCACCAGCGGCGGCTACGGCGGCGGCCTGCTGCTCTCCTCCTCCAGTCCGTCCCTGTCTGACATCACCGTCAGCGAGGCCAACGCGACCAGCGGCGGCGGCGTTGCCCTGCTCGACTCCGACAGCAGCATCGACGGTCTGCACGTCATCGGCGCGGCGGCCGAGAGTGAGGGGGGCGGAATCTACATCGACGGGGGCGCGCCGACGCTCGTGCACGTGGTGGTGGAGGACAGCTACGCTCGGGGAGCCGCCGGGCTGTACGCCACTGACTCCGCGATCCGGCTGAGCAACAGCGCCTTCTTTAGCAACCAGTCCGCTGAGGGCTCTGGCGCGATCAACATGCCCAGCGGCCAGGGCGTGATCATCACCAACGTGGTCGCCGCCCTGAACACCACCGGCAACGACAAGGCGTCCTGCGCCATCGACGTGGGCTCGGGCTCCACGATGTACAACACGGTAGCCTACGGAAACGAAGGCATCGGACTGTGCTCTGAGGGAACCGCGTCGCACAACCTCGGCTACGCCAACCACGAAGGTGACTTCATGGTCAACGACAGCTCTGCGCCCGGCGAGGGGGACCTCACCGACGACCCCCAGTTCATCGATCCCAACCTCGGCGACTTCACCATCCGCGCGGCCTCGCCGATGATTGACGCTGGCAACCCGGACGCCGCCTACAACGATGCCGACGGCTCTCGGGCGGACATGGGCGTGTACGGCGGGCCAGCCGGCGACTGGTAGGCCGCTCGTCGGCTCACACCAGCGCCTCTCACCGTCCCTCAGTCCTCAGAGCGCTCAGTCCTCAGAGAGCCCCTCAGTGAGGGCTGCGACCTGCTGGAGTCGCTGGCGTCCGGCCTCGGGATCGGCGGAGAAGAGGAACGAGGCATAGCCCTGGAGGGTGCTGATGCTCTCGTCTTCGTGGAACGGCTTGCCCTGCTGGACGTTGTTGACCGCGGCCTTGAGCATGCGACGGAATTCGCGGGGTACTCGCGGCTCACCGGCACCATTGACCACCAGCCCGGTGACCTCCTGGCGAGTTCCTGGTCCCATCACGACGGTCTTGTTGGGGTGGACGTTGAAGCCCTCCTCCGCGATGATCGTGTTGATGACGCCCAGCAAGCGGTCGACCCGGGGCCGCCCCTGCCCGCTGTTGGGGTAGGAGAAGGTCATGTCGTCGGCGTAGCGGGTGTACCGCCAGCCGCACTTCGCGGCGAGACCGGACAGGCGGCGGTCCAGTCGCATGCAGGCGGCATTGGTCAGCGCCGGGCTGGCTGGAGAGCCCTGGGGCAGGCAGCGTGGCCCGGTGGCGACGTAGACGTTCTGACCGCGGTGACGCATCGGCATCCGAGGAGACTCGGTGCACAGCAGCGCCAGGAGCGTCGAGATGCCCTCTAAGTAGCCCGCAGACCGGAAGATCCCCTTGACCCGGGGAAGGGTCAGGGTGGGGAAGAAGTCCTTGAGATCGAGGCCGACGACGACCTGGGAGTCGATGTGAGCCCGGGCGTTTGTGATGATGGAGCGACCGACGGTGAAGCCGTGTGCGGCACCATGTCGGGGCAGGCGCTCTGCGACGTTCTCCAGGATCCAGCGCTGGGTGGCCTTCATCTTGGGCATCGGCGCCCAGATGTGGCGCACACCGCCGGACTTCTTGGGGATGACGAACGGCGTGTAGTGGACCGTCTTCGCGACCTCACGGTGGTAGCAGAGCCACCGGAGGAGCGAGATGCTCATCTCTGGCACGGCTTCCTGGAGCCGCTCGACGAGCTGCTCGACCGTCTCGAGCTCTGGGAGCGCGTTGTCGGTCAGGCGCTGACGGCGCTGGTAGGGGTCGAAGAAGTCCACGCCGACGACGTCGTTCCAGTGCAGGTCGAGCCCGACATGGACGAGGTGGGTGGCCTTGTAGGCATCCCAGACCTTGCGACGGAGCGGCGCCCGGGCGTCTTCCTCTCGCTTGCGCGCGGCGATGTAGGCCTTGAGGCTCTTGTCATCTTTGATGCGCGTGATCTTGATGCGGGTGCGCATGGGCACCCCCATGCGCTTCAGCTCAGAGCGGATGTATCGCTCCGGGCCTCCCATGCGCTCGACTTCCTGCCAGAACTCGACAAGCGCAGCGTGATCCTGGCTGGTGTTGGTCTTGCTCATTTTCAACTGCTCGCGTTCAGGAAGCCCTTCAGCTCCAGCTCAGCACATCGGGCGAAGAACGCCTCGCGTGCATCGGCTACGGAATGGAAGATCTGCACCTGCCTGCGACCGTGGGCGTCGCGGAGCTGAAGCCGCGTCCCCCAGCTCTCGGTCACCCGACGGAACATGAGGGTGATCTCGTGGACCTCCTCGTCGTTCTTGCGGCGCTTGACGAAGGTGCTGTTTCGAACCTTGATCCGACCTGGGTCGGTCTTCTCCAGCTGCTTCTCTTCCTGGACATCGAGGCTGTGCTTCAGCCAGAGGGCCTGGAGATGGGCGCAGGGTTCTTTGGTGCTGGCGGTCTGTCGCTTCCAGTAAGTGCAGGTGCAGCCAGGCTTGCGGGTTGCACCTGCGCGGTTGACCTCCAGCTTGGGGGTGAACCGTGGCTCCTTCTCCTGGAAGGGATGCTTTGGCTCGGTGACCGAGCTGGAGACCCCTGCGGGATTGTCGGCAGTGGGGGCCTCTACGAAGTCGATCTCACCGGTTGGGCGCTGGGTGAGTCGCTTGTCGACGCGACCAGCCTCGACCAGGCGCCATGCCTTGCCCTCCTGTCCGCTGCGGAACTTCAGCTCCTCAACGTTCACGCCACCCGCGAACAGCTCGCGGGCAAAGATTCTCTTGCTCAGTGGATCCTGGAGGACGAGTCCGTTCTGGCAGCCGCGGCGAACGGCGGCCTCGACGTCAGCAGCGGACAGGCTGGTGGCGCTGCACAGCTCCCCGGCGCTGGCGCTCCCGGCAGCCTTGAGGGCGGCGAGGACGGCGTCATAGCCCGAGGGGTTGGCGGTGTGACGGGGGAGGTGGATGTCCATCATCAGGCCACGTGACCAGTTCATTGGTCGGAAGCCCGGCGTGGCCAGTGTGAACGAGAAGCTCCCGCAGTCCAGCGTCCAGAAGGTCGGCTGGGCCTCACCGAGCAGCTGCACCTGGGCGCGCTGCACGAACGGCAGGAGGCGCTGGAGGTCCATGGCCTCCCGGCGATCCCACAGGCCGATGATCTCTGACTGCTCGCCGGCGTAGGGCGCACCGCTGCAGGTGTAGCGCCACTCCCAGGGCTCGATGGTGATCTCGGGGGCATCACCGGGCACCAGGGCGAAGCGCATCGCAGAGGGGTCGCCGCTGTTCTCGCGGTTGAGCCGAAGGAATCGGAGGATGTTGAAGATGTCCACCCGCGCCATCGGAACCTTCCGACCCGGCAGGGTGGAGGCTGCGAGCATCTGGACGAGCTGACGCTGCCAGGATGACGGGAAGGACTCCTCACGGACGACCTCGCCGCGGTGTCGATCATCGAGCTCCGCTGCGACCTCGGCGCCGATCTTGAGGGAGAGCGCGCTGCGGCTGTCGATGAGGGAGAGATCCTCAAGGACGTCCTTGCCCCCCTCGATGTGCAGCGTGCCTGGGGTGATGTCACCCTCGAACATGCCGCGGTTGATGGTCAGCGCGCCATAGATGCGGGCACGGCGGTCAAAGACCTCGAAGGTGATCGCATCCTGGGAGAGCGTGACCACCGGATCCATGACCTGCCAAGCATCCGGATCGGAGTCGGCGATGAACTTCATGAAGGCGCGACGGGACTCGACCGGGCTGAGGTTGGGGGCAGCCTGCTTCCACTTGTCGTAGGACTCTCCGACGGAGGCCCCGATCTCAGGGGTTGAGGGGTAATATCTGTAGCCTCGCTCGATGAGCTGCAGCAGCGTGCTCATCGCCTCTCGGAAGGCGCCAGGAGCGGTGATGCGCACATCGGCCCGAGGGCCTGCGCGCTCCTGGTCGCCGACCAACAGGAGCTTCTGGCCCCCATCAGAGGACACCAGGGAGCTGATCCCGCCGTAGGTAAACCGACGGGGCTTTGGGGTGCGAGGGTTCATCAGGAGTTCTCCGCCGAGTACTTCTCACGCCGTGCGCGGACCCGCTGGGACCGACGCCTGGCATTCCAGGCCAGCCGCCGCAGCGACTGATCGTAGGCTTCGTTCTTTCCAACACTCTCCAAGACGGCCTCCGCGGCGGTGTCGCCGGTTGTGCCCAGCGCACGAAGCGCGCGGCCCACGACCGGGTGATCCGCCGGCACGGTCTCGTCCGTGCTCAGGTTCGCGACCGGGGCGGTGATCAGCGCTTGGATTCCAGTCACATCTCTCATCCGGGCAAGCTCGGTGAGCGCCAGGGTGTTGCCGCTGCCGGCCTCCTGTCGGAGGGGAGCGATGGCTGCGGCGCCGCTGCGCTCGGTGAGGAGGTGGAGGCTGCTGGCATCGTCTCCGACCAGCGGGATCAGCGAGGCGGGCAGGCTTCCCTCTGACAGTGAGGCCGCGACGAGGGTGCGCAGGCTGCGCTGACCGGTCCGGAAGACCTCTGCCATCGCCTCGACGGGCTGCTCTGAGAGGCCCTCTACAGCAAGCAGGGCAGTCTTCTGCATCGAGAGGGGAATGTCCGACAGCAGCAGCGGTGCAGCGATCTCTTCCTGGCCGATGCCCAGCACGCCACACAGCGACAGGAACCGCGACCAGATTGGCCGGAGGAACTTCATGCGCTTTGCTTTGTCGCTGTGGCCACGGTTGCGGAGGTCGCGGGCCTCGACCCACCCCTCTCGCAGCGAAGCAGTGGTCTGCACGATGTAGGCGCGGCCCTTCTCGTCCATCTCCGGTGCGCCGGCGTTGATGACGTCCATGGCCTCCGCGAGGGTGGTGGTGGTCTCTTCCTTGAGGTCGACCTTGAGGGCGACGAGGGCCTCGGAGACCGGGCGGGGCATGCGGGTGCGCAGCCCCTTGGCGATGGCATCGGTTCGGCTGCTGGAGATGCTGTCCGTGCGCCCTTCTCGCAGCAGCGTGAACAGCTGATCAGCCGCAGCCTCTTCGGCGAGCTTCTTGACCGCGTCGTCGGTGTGGTTGGTGTTGGACTTGCTCTTGAACAGGGCCACCTGCGCTCGGAGATCGCCGGCGGGCATGGCCTCCAGCAGCTTGCTGTAGGCGCTGCTGATCTGGCTGGAATTGCGCCCCTCCAGCATGACCAGGAGCGCATCGACGGCATCTGCGCGGACGTCGTCGTCCTTGCTGCGGCTCCACAGGGTGTGGATGGCGTTGATGCAGTCTCCAGCGACACCGTGGTAGCTGGACCGAGAGGCGGTCTTGAGCAGCGCGAGCGCAGCCGGGGCGAGGGACTCGTGGTTGCCGAAGAAGCCGAGTCCGTTGACGGAGGCGCGGACAAAGCGGCCGTCGCGCTTGCGGGTGCCGTCGGCAAGAGCCTGGAAGAAGGCGCCGGCCAGGGGAGAGCTTCCCATCTGTCCGAGCGCCTCAAGGGCTGCAAGCTCAAGCTTGATCTTGTACCAGCCTGACTCGCCCTCATCGGGGAGGCGCTGACCCTGCTCGTCGTATCCGGCGATGTTCAGCAGGGCCTCGACGGCGCGAAGATCGGCCATGGTGCCGAGCGTCCGGACGGCACGAAGGCGCCAGCTGTGCTCGGCATCCTCCGTGACCGAGATGCGGCGAAGGAAAGAGAACGGACGCCCATCGGACTTGTCTCCGGCCTTGCCCAGCGCTTCTGCGGAGATGAACTGCATCTCAGAGATGGTCTTCTTGGGGCCGAACACATCGAGCGCCTTGATGAGCGCCTTCTGGTTGGCTGCGGACTCTGGACGGTTGAGACGCCGCCAGGCCGCAACCCGAACGGCCTGGAGCTTGATGCCCAGGTTCTCCTTGGTCGCGGGGAGCAGCGCCCAGGGCAGGATCGCAGCATCCACGGCGGCGGTTCGCGCGCTCTGGGCCGGGGTCATCAGGCGCTTGCGCTGAAGCGTCTCGTGATGACCGAGCGTATAGAGGGCCTCGATGAGGCGTGCGAGCAGGGCATCGTCGTAGCCATGCTTGGTCTCTTGCTCGCGCGCGTCCTCGTCCATCTCTGCCCAGACCGCGGTGGTCCTGATCGGCTTGTGGTGTCCGGAGAAGTGCAGGATGGTCGAGACCGCGTGTGTGTACTCGGGATCCGATGGCCCCTGACTGACCAGCTCGAACAGGCGATCGAGGACCGCGGGAGAAGTGTCCTTGAGCTCACGGACACCTCGGAACAGCTCATTGCGGTCGACGGAGCCGGTGAGGTCACCGTCGGCGCGGTTGAGGAAGCGCAGGGCGGTCCCTGGAGCATCGAGGGCGACGAAGGCATCGATGGCGGTGCGCTGGTCGTCGATGATGTGTGAGGAGAGCAGCGCCTCGAGGTGCGGCTGGCCGGCGGGCTCCTTGGCCTGGGCAGCCAGGACGGCGGTGGTGCGGACCAGCTCCGGGTAGGGAGACCTCAGCGCCTCGTGGATGAGCGCGAGGATGGGCGCATCATCGAGGGGCTGGCCGTCCTGAGTCTCGGAGCGGCGGCGCTGTAGCTCGGCGATGAGCTTCTCTGCCGCAGCGGTGCGGATGCTGCTGTTGCGAGAGCCCAGGGCGATGGGGAGCAGATCCAGGCGGCGCTCGGGGCGGTTCTCGTAGACCGCGAGGAAGGCGAAGTAGGCGGTCTGATCATCGCGGCTGCGGAGCAGGGCCTCGATCTTGTCCTGCTGATCGGTCAGCCAGAGCATGCTGATGGCGATCTTCTGGAGGTCTTCTTCCTCGGTGTAGATGCCAGCATCCGCCAGATCATCCAGCGAGATGTCGACACCGGGGGCGGGGGCGACATCCGGGAACAAGCGGGCTCGGGCGTCGTGGCTGAGCCGGATGAGGTGACCGTAGGCGTCTCGTCGCAGCTCCGCGACCGGGCTGCTCATGCCAGCCTGGAGGATCGGCACCGCCTTTCGGGGATCGTTGGCGATGCTCATGTCGACGAGACGACGGAGGGCATCGCGGCGGTGTGCGACGCTGCCGGTCTGACGCATCAGACCAGTGTATGCACCAAACGCCAGCGAGTGTGCGAGGGACTCGTCGACCGCTGCGCCGTCGAGGGTCAGCACCTTCGGCGTGAGGTTGGCGCTGCGGAGGTGGTTGTCGGCCCGCTGCCGGAGCTTCGTGATGAACTCCTGCTGCTTGAGGCCGTGGTTGCGGAGCGCGTACAGCAGCTCCACCGCCCGGGCCCGCACCTGAGCAGTGCCGTGGGCATACAGCTGCCCCAGCCGACGCCAGTCTGCTCGGGAGACCTCGTACTCCACCGGGAACTCTCGGGAGTAGAACTCGTAGAGCAGCTTGGAGACGTCGTACCAGTCCGCGCCGATGTGGGCCTTGGCGAAGGGATCGTCTGCGAAGAAGTCCCAGTCGTTGAGGAACTCGACGAGGGTGTCGAGCAGCGCATCGCGGCTGTGGCTGACCTGGAGCAGGCGGGCCGAGTTGAGCCGGCTCTTGCTCTGGGCGGAGGTGAGCCCGAGAGAGAGGAAGGCGATGTCGCCGCCGGTGACTGACAGGCGGAGCATCCAGGAGAACAGCGCCTCGTCGCACAGCGCGGGACGCTCCTTCATCATGCGCTGGACAAGGGACTGTGCCTCGCTGCCACCGACCGCGATGAGGGCCTGGATGGTCTCTTCGTTGGACGCCTTCTGGTCGTACAGCCACTTCGCGCCATCGTAGACACCGGCGTTTGCCAGCGCGATGGCGGTGTTGTGCTTGCAGGCGCTATCGCGCTCCTCCGCGAACAGTGCCTTGAGGTCTTCCTGGTTGCTCGCATCGCAGACCCAGCCCAGGGTCAGGATGGCGAGCTTGCGGATGTCTGGCTCGCTCCAGCGACCGTCCTTGTCCGGTGCGCTCCAGCGGTTGCGCCGGTGGCTGTTTCGAGACTGATCCACCACATAGCGGACGTCTTCATAGAACTCCGAGGCCTGAGACTCGGCTGCGGCCTTGAGGGACATGACCTTGAGGTTCTTCCAGCGGCTGTGGCGGTGCCCATAGGCATCGCTGCTCTCCCAGGACCAGCGCTCCGGCTTGTCGGTGCGCAGCAGGCGCTTGAGCCGCTTCTGGATGACGTCGAGCCGGCCCTTGCGCGCAAGCACCTCAAGCGCGACGGACTGGATGTCCCCGTACTGGTGGTTGAGCAGGCTGGTGTAGAAGTCGTCGGGGAGATCGTGGGTGATCAGCTCCTGGAGCGCCATGTTGCGGATGTAGGGATCCTCGCTGCTCAGCGAGCTCCGCAGCATGTCGTTCTTCCAGGCCGCCGAGGCGCCCTTGACCAGCCCGAAGGCCTGCCGACGCAGGCGCTCGCCGAGCTTCATGGCGGAGGTAAGGAATGCCTGCTCTTGACCCCGCGCCTGGTGTCGCCGCAGCAGCTCCTCGAAGGCCATCGAGGCCATAGAGCGGTCGCCGTCGACCATCGCCTGACGGAGGATCTCCTCCACCCAGTCGCCGTCGTGGCGCTGCAGTCGCTCAACGACATCACTCCGGAGTGACTTGGAGTCACTGTAGGTCTTGGTCAGGAAGGCCTGCTCATCGCCACGAGCCTGGCTGCGCTGGAGCAGCTCGGAGAAGGCAATCTCGGCGATGCCGGTGTCCCGGTCAGCCATGCCCTTGAGCAGGAGTGCCTCTGCCCAGTCGGTCTCCATGCCGCGCAGCCAGCCAATCACCGCCCGACGCATGCCGCTCACGCCGTGCTCGAAGGCCTCGGTGATGAACTGCTGCTCGCGACCCATCTTCTGGGTCCAGCGACGGATTCCGTTGCCGAACGCGGCCCGCTGGAGGGACTGGTTGCGGGTCTGGAGCAGGAACGCGCGCACGAGCTCGTAGAGCGCCGGGGTGATGAGATCCGGCTGCTGGTTGAGGATCTCCAGGGCGGAGCGTCGGGTGTTGTCGTTGCTCGACTGTAGGGCGGCGCTGAGGTGCTCGACCGCCTTGCCGAGCTTCTTGAGGTTCTCCAGGGCCTCGCCGGACATGGCCGAGGAGCGGATCTGACGATCGCTGGCAGACAGCCCAGCGAGCACCATGGGGGCCATCCAGTCACCGGTCGCGGCGATGACCTTCTGGAACGCCTTTCGGGAGATGTCGGTGTGCGATGATGCGAGCGCGCTCTCCAGGAAGACCGGAGCGAGGGGAGTGCCCTCGACGCGTGACCAGGCGTTGTCGAAGATCTCGTTGCGGTAGGTGCGGTCGTCGTCTTTCAGGACACTGGTGAGGAGTCCGATGGACCAGTCCTGGTCCAGGAAGGACAGGAGATCCTTGACCGCCATCACCCGGATGTGACGGTTGCTGTTCTTCAGCAGGTGCGCGAACGTGTGCTGCTTGGCACCGCCGATGAGATCGTAGTTGTAGAAGGTCTTGTACGCTTCGTTGGTGATCTGCTTGTCGAAGGTGGTGTCGTCCAGCGCGCGCTGGAGCAGCTCGACCTCGACTTTGATCTCGTCTGCAGCCTTGTCCGGACTGCGGAATGTCAGCGGACTGGTGCTGCTGCGGATCAGGTTCTTGATGGTCGAGACAGCACGCTGGAGGATCCCCGTCGGAGCTGGCGCGGGGGTGTCTTCCTGGAGGTGCCCGAGGGACTCTAAGCGGGCGACGAGGTGGCGCTGGAGGCGGACCACGGCAGCCTTTCTCAGATCGGCATGCTTGGCGTCGAGGGCCTTGCGGATCGGCGCGAGAATGGCCGGCGGACCGCTCGATGCCGAGGGCGCTGCGGCAGGCGGCGGGGGTGTGCTGGCGCTGCCGCCCTTGATGATCGCTGCGAGCTGCGCCTCGTTGAGGACCGAGACGCCGAGCTTCTGGGCCTTGGCAAGCTTGGAGCCAGCCTTTTCACCGGCGACGAGGTAGTCGGTGCGGCTGGAGATCGAGCCGGCGACCTTCGCCCCGAGCTTCTCCAGCGCTTCTTTGGCTTCGCTGCGGGTCATGCCGGTCAGGGTGCCAGTGACGACGACCTTCTTGTCGGTCAGGTCGATGCTGGTGCCGGGTGCGGCGGGCGCGGGAGCCGGCTTCGGCGCAGGGGCACCACCGCGAGACTTCGTGCCGTAGGCGACCATCACGCCGTCGAACGCGACGAGGCGAACGGTGGCGTCGTCGTCGGAGAGCATGAGGCTCTCCAGCTCCTGGAGCGCCATCGAGTCGTGCAGCATGTACCGCAGACCACGGCATGCGCGGCGCCGGAGTCGGGCGGACTTCTCGCGGCAGAGCAGCAGGAGGATGGGCATCGCGCCGCGGTTGCCGAGGCGCGCATGGGTGACGGTCGCCATCGCGGAGATGTCGGCGCTGCTGCCAGCGGACATCTCGTTGAGCAGAGACTCATCGAGGAAGTCGAGGGTGACATCCTGGCCGGTGGGCGGGGTGTCGAGGGCGGCCTGGCGCTCCTCCGAGGAGGCTCCGAGGAGCTCCAGATCACACAGCTGACCGTGCAGCTCATCGTCGTCGGAGCGCATCAGCTCTGCGAGCCGGGGACGACCGAGCAGCGAGACGTAGAACGCGCGCTCTCGCATTGCCTCGTCGCTGTCTTCGCGCATCCGGCGGAGGACAACCTGGGCGGGCAGGGTGTTGATGAGGTCGCGCTCTTTGAGGTGGGCGACGGCGAGTCGGCGAACCTCTGGATGGCTGGAGCGGATTCCGATCAGGACCCCCTCCACGCCGGGAATCGCTGGTGCCTCGACCTTGCGGCCTGACAGCTGACTGTAGGCCTCGTTGGCGACCTCATAGAGCGTGTGGGTCAGGCAGCCCTTGAGCAGGTCCAGCGCGGCAACATCACCCGCACGGGCGCGCTCGCCGAGGTGCCTGGCGGCCTTGCTGGCGACGGCGGTGCTGCTGTTCTTCAGCCCGAGGCGCATCGGGCGGAGCGCGGTCTCACCCAGGGAGAGGCGGAGGTTGTCGTAGGCGGCCTCGCGGGTCTCCTCGAAGCTGGAGTCCAGCAGACCCTCCATCAGAACCACCGCGCGGGGGTGGCCGGAGGAGAAGACGCCCGTGAGGGCCTTGAGCCTCAGGTCGAGGACGGAGTCCTTGCCCGCGCGCTCGGTGAGGAACTCGACGGATGCGGTGTCCTTCCAGTTCATGACCAGCTCAAGGACGCTCTTGCGGAGCGCGTTGTCCCGGCTGCTGCCCAGCGCGTTCATGAACACGCGGTCTCCAGCAATCTTCGGACCGACAGCAGCGATGCGGCCGTTGTTCTTGAGGGTGTCTGGATCTGCGGCGTCGTCTTCGAGCTTGACGTCCTGGAGCTTGAAGGTGTGCAGGGTGCTCCCGGCACCGACGATGAGGTGGGGATGGTCGACCCAGCGCCCCTTGTCGTCCTTGACCGGCAGCGACATGCTCATGCCGGTGGTCGGGATGTCGTCGAGCCCCTGAGCGGCCGGGCGACGACGGCTGTAGGTGTTGGTCCAGGTCTTGATGCTCTTGTCCGCTCCCAGGGAGTGGAACCGACCATGGGGACCAGAAACCAGGGCGTGGATCTGGCGAGAGTGCATCTCCGATGCCTCGCGGGGCATCGGGCGGCCCTCGTCGATGGGCGCCTGGAGCATGGTCAGCTCGGCCCCGGCAGAGATGAGCTGGCGCAGACCGTCGGTGTCGGTGACGAACTGCAGCGCAGTCACCGCGCGGGAGTGGGGCCGCTCGAGGACTTCGTCGTTCTCGTCGAGCAGGTAGCCTTCCTCGAAGCGGCCATCGCGCGTGAAGTTCAGGCGGATGGCACCATCCTCGAGGCCGATCGCGAACCGGTCGCCGCCGTCCTCGACTGCGAACGCTGAGATCGCAGCGGTGTACTCGAAGGTCTGGAGTGCTGCACCGGCTGCGGAGAGAATGACCACACGCTGGTCGAGACGCGCGAGCAGGCGTCCGTCAGAGAGGACCGCGATGCCAGAGATCGTCTCGCCGAGCTCCGCGAGCAGGGTGGTGTCTTGGTAGACGCCACCTGCTGCCGAGCCGAAGAAGACAGACTCTGCGCTGGCTGCCACGCAGCGGATGTCGGCGTCGATGCCGATGGGCTCCAGCGCATCGAACTGGCTGCCCATGACGAGCAGCTCCTCGAGGTCAACCTGCCAGGCACCCAGCGGCTGCCCTTCGGTGTGCCGGACGGCGAGGTAGAGGCGCCGTCCGCGGGCGGTCATGTCGACGATTTCGCCGCGGAACGGAAGGTAGTAGGTGCTCATGCCACATCTCCAAGGGCGTTGAGCTCGGGGTGGGCCACGTGGATGTGGGCCAGGGCAGCCAGGCAGGCTTCCTGAACCATCCGCCCTCGAACATTCTGGAATTCTTTGAGGATGGGGAGGACAAACGCAGCGAAGTCCTGGTCTCGCAGAGAGAGATCTCTCACGGCAATGATCAGGGTCCGCTTGTCACGCCAGGCACCCCGGAGCGGCTTGTCGCGCGCTGGGAGCTTGGGAGACTGCCTCACCGGTGGGATCTGGAACAGCACGGCGCGCACAAAGTCTCGGAAGACCTCTCGTGCGGTGATCTGGACATCGACCGACTCCGCGACACCGCTGCCGAGGTACTTGCGGGTCTTCTTGACATCCGAAGGCTTCATGCCTGTCGGCGGCGCGCCTGCGAGCGCGACCACCCGCTGGCTGGCGGCCAGGGACAGGCTCTGGGGCACGACGCTCTTCTCGTTGGGCTTCCAGCCGCTGGTGACCTCGAGCGCGCGGAACTGACGCCAGATGACGGAGATCACCAGCTCACGGACCCGACGATCCCGGCTCTCGGAGAGCTGGAGAAGCTGGGCGGGCTGGCCGAAGCGCTCGGGCAGCTGGAGGATGACCTGCATGCCCAGCTCGCGGAGATCGCGGCGGGCATCGAAGCACCAGGTGTAGAGATCTGCGGTCTCGAAGGTCTCCAGCGAGACGTCGATGCGGCTCTCGGGTCGTCGGGGATTGGTCATCGCGGTGACGATGTACTGGCGGACGTCGTGGAAGGCGTCCCGGACGAGAGGCTTGAGGGTGCTGAAGCTCAGGGGCTCCGTCTCTGTCCAGCGGGCCATCTCATAGCGTCCCAGCGTCATCGCCAGCGCCCGGATCGGCGCGCGCTCGTCGGCGCTCATCTCAGAGAAGCGCGCGAACGTCAGCGCCGTGCGGGGCAGGGTGAGGTCGTCAGAGAGCGGCGGAAGGTTGGGATCCGTGTCTCGCCGGGCCAGGGGGTGACGCAGGAGCAGGAACTTCTTGTAGAAGTTTGCCTGGGTGCTGCTGGCATCCTTCTGGGCGATGATCTTGTCGAGGATGGCGTGGACGCCGTCTGTGCTGGTGCCGCCTTCTGCTGCCAGCTGGCTGAAGGTGACGTCGCGACGGAACAGATCCCGGACGAAGTTGTAGCTGGACTCGAACCGCTCGACCCGCGCCAGGGCCCAGTCCACGCCGAGGTCAGACAGGCTTGCCTCGTTGATCAGCCAGCGCCGGGCTGCGGTGCCGACCGCGGAGAGGTAGCCGAGCTTCTCGTGCGCTTCGATGCGCTCTTCTTCGAGGAAGGACTCCCAGCCGTGCTCTTCCCACTCTGCCTTCGCGGACAGCTCTCGGAGAAACGCGGTCGAGAGGTGAGCGAGGGGGACCCGGCCACCATCGACCCAGTCGATGACGGAGGTGTGGCAGGAGGGGTGGGTGAGCAGCGCGCGGAAGAAGGTCGCCGGGAGGTCATCGATGTCGGCGTGACCGTCGTCGTCCTTGCGGGAGAGCTGGTACAGCGAGCGCTGGAGGATGTCGGCCTGTGCTTTATGAGATCGGGCGATCGTCATGTGGAAGCTGCGCCAGTCGTCGTCTGCGCGGAACTTGGTCTCGTCGCGAAGCAGGCTGGTGGCCAGCTCACGGACCGCGCTGTGTGTGCTCAGCAGTCGCTCGGCGTACCAGGCCGCTGTCAGCTGGACCCCGGAGAACTTCGTGCGAATTGCGCGGGCAGCGAAGTCGAAGGTGGTGGAGTCCTCAAGCAGCTCCGTCCAGACCGACAGGGTGAGCTGGTCACCGTAGGGAGAGTCTCCCTCACCGGGATAGAGAAGGAACTCTCCGACATCTCGGTACGCCTGGTTCTTATTGCGCAGGAGCCAGAGCACCTTCTCCAGTGGGAGGGCGCTTGCGATGACCGCATAGCTGCCCTTGATGTAGTCGAGGGCAAACTGGCGGGCGAGAACCGGCCACATGGTGTCGCCAGCGTCCGAATTCCAGGAGCGATGCCACCGCTGCTCCGACCAGCTGCTCCAGCGCTCATCGCCGGAGCTGGTCTCGTCGTTGTAGTCGAGGAAGGCGACCACTGCGCGCTGTAGCCCGACCTCGTGGAAGCGACCCTGCTCGTGACCGCAGAGGGGCTCCAAGAACCAGCGGACAGCCATGCGACGCGACGTACGACGCTCGGAGAGCGCCAGGCGGGTGATCCAGGCAGAGTCGGCGACCTTCAGCTGCTCGCGGAAGCGGCTCTCCAGGATGGAGAACGCGAACTCCAGGATGCGGTTGTTCGCGGACAGCTCTACGATCCGCATGAGGGGACTGATGCTGTGTACCCACAGCTCCTTGTCCTCCATCAGCCAGGCCTGGTTGCACCGGGAGTTGCTGCTGTAGCGAATCAGGATCTCAGTCGCGATCGGTGCGAAGGCGGTCGGCTGGGCGCGGGCCAGCTCCAGCAGGAACCGCTGGGTCCGGCGGAGGAGGTACTCCAGGGTGCGGACGCTGACATCGCGGGCGCGTGAGCGAGAGTCGTTCCAGTAGAAGGAGCGGGTGCTGACCGGCTTGTTGCCCCAGGAGACGTACAGGCTCTCGAGGACGTTGTCGTCGTTGGGAACAAGAGGAGCGCGGAGCGAGAGATCGGAGCGGATGTCGCCGCGGCTGACCTCGCGATCGCATCGGACGATGAGGGCTGCAAAGATCTCCCAGTCCTGGTCGAGCATTGCGGCCTTGTAGATCCGCTTCAGCGCACGCCAGGGCCCCCACTTCAGGGGCACGCTCTCGATGATGGCGAGCAGCGCAGAGCGGGACCAGGCGCTCGGATCAGCGTAGAGCTGCTCGATGACCGACCAGACGCCGAGGCGATCGGGGAGGATCTCCAGTCGGTCGGCGTGCTCAAGCTCTTTCCAGGTCTCGCCGTGCTGCTCGGCGATGACCGTGGTGCGGTGCCGCCGGGAGTAGCCGGGCTGGCCGGGCAGAGTTGGATCCTTTGCATCGATGCGGCGGGTCCAGTCCTGTCCAGTGAGCTCGCGGAGAAACTTAAAGTAGTTTGGCTTCTTCTCTTTGACGGCATCGAGGAACCCAGCCGGCGCGGGATCGAGGATCACCAGCTTGACGAGATACTCAGCCATGCGGGGATCTCGCCGCTTGAAGGCGCTGCTCAGGCCTTCTGCGGAGAGGGTGCCGTCCTCATAGAGAGAGCGATCCTGGGAGGTCAGTTGAAACAAGGGGCCACTCCTGGGACGAGTGTGCTGTCTGACGGGAAGTCGAATCCGGTCAGCACACACATGGCCGTAACGGCTCCTTCCAGGATAGCGCAGGTCTAAAAAAGACCAAGCGTATAGAAGCCTCTATTTCACAGTGAGATCGATTGAAATTACGCTGTAGAGGCTTTCTTTACTGCGTTGTAGTTCTGCACTTGACATCGTGATTCCACCTAGAGACGGGAGCGCAACGCCGACATCGCTGACCATCGCGAGCAGATCTTCTTGAGGAAGCATCCAGTCCACCATCTCGGGAATGCTGGAATTTGGTATTCCCCAGTCACTCTCCATGATCTCAATGTCCAAGTCGAGCGCGCCGAGCTGTGGCTGGACGATGCCGTCGATGACCGAGAAGGAGGCATCCGCGCTCACGGTCAGCCGCAGCGAAATGTACTCCCCGAAGCTGGCCCCTGGGGTGTATGCCACGACATCCACTGCGCCTGCCTGGAGCAGCAGCCCGGTCTCTCCGTTGACGATGACCGGGGGAAGCTGCGGGCTGACATGGACGGTTGCGGTGTCGAGGGGGAGGCCATCCATGGCGACGGGATCGAGGCTGCCGTCATCGGTGGACAGGGTGAGGTCCATCACTCCACCCCGCCACAGCTCAAACAGTGCGCGGTTGAGCAGGTCATCGGAGAGCACGAGGGAGAGGGGATCGAGTACGTCGTGCGCCGGGATGCTGCTGAGCGGCGCGGCGAGGTAGCCGGCGTAGCTCACGGTACCGGTGCCGGGAACGGAGATGTCCACCCCCATGTCCAGCGCCACGCCATCAGCAGTGATGTCGACGCCATCGAACGCTGCGGCGAGCGAGAGCACGGAGTCGAGGATCGGAACGGTGTAGGCGAACTCCAGTCCGGTCAGCGTCTCATCGATCATCGCGGGGACCAGGGTGTTTGCCTGCTCGACCAGCATGTCCTCGACGGTGCCCTGGATGGTCTCGACGAACAGGTAGCCCTCGATGAAGTCTGGCAGGATGGAGAGGTCGTAGGCGAACCCCTCCAGGCTGATCGCCGGATCGAGCATGGTGACCTCCAGCTCGCCATTCTCTGCCGTGATCATGACCTCTGCGGTGATGATCGCGGCCTCAGCGGTCATCTGGAGATCGAGGCCGTAGTCGAGCCAGACGACCTCCCCGTAGGCGTCGAGGTCGATGAGCAGATCCGGCAGGGTGACAGTCACCTCCAGGGCACCGGTCGTGGGCAGAATGGCGATGTCGGCGGGAGAGAAGGTCAGGCCGGCAAGATCGGCGTAGAGGGTGTTCCCTGGCAGCGGCTCGGCGGCATAGATTGGGTTTATCGTGCCCTCTTTGTCCAGGAGCAGGGACGGATCCAGCGCCCCAGCAGCGAGCGCACCGATGGCATCCAGGCCAGAGAGGCCGATGTGTGTGCTCAGGGCGTCGGTCATGGTGTCGCCGGGGCTGGCGAACTCTCCGGCGAGCACGGTGGCCTTGTCGGTGAGGGTGTCGCCGCCGACGTCTACGCCGCTGACCACGATGTGGTTGAGCCCACGGGTGAGGGTGACGCTCTCCGAGAAGGTGTCGGTCTCAGCGGGGATCGATGCTCCGTTGAGGGTCAGGGTGGTCATGCCCCTGGCCTGGCCGCTGACCTGCGCCGCTCCGGTCGGCATCCAGGCGACATCCTCGGGGACCAGGAGGGTGAGGCTGGTCTCTGGAGCCGTGTCCTGAGCGGAGGCGATCGGCTCGGGCTCGCGGTCTTTGTTGCAGCCGATCAGCAGTGACAGAATCAGCATCACATTCTCCCAAGAGATTGAGGGGTGCCGCACTGCATCTAAGGCAACGAGCAGGGGTGCCGGGTGACATCATCGTGAAGGACATCCTCGCCGAGCGGATGTGATCCCGTCACCGATGAGCACGGTGGCCGCGTGCGCTGCGCGGGCTGCGCCTCCGCTCGCGGAGGGAGGTGTGCGGTGGTCGGCCGCCGAGCGGCGGGGAGCGCTCTCTGAGGCTGTCGTTGCCTTCAGATTCCACGGGTCAGCAGCAAGAGAATGACGAACGCCAGGAGAATGGCATTGAGGAGCATCGCACCCATCAGCATCCGGCGGTAGTGCCCAGGAGTGCCCTCCTCGGCGACCGGCTCGCGCGCGCTGATCTCGGTCAGCTCGGACTCCGTATGCTCGACGGGGCGGATCCGGGGAACCGTCAGATCCTCTGCGCGAAACATGCCGCTGTGCTCGGTGTCTCCGGTCTGTTCGTTCGCAAAGTCCGCGCTGTCCTCCAGCAGATCGACTGGCGGACGGGGCAGGTCCCACATCGTTGACTCGCTGGTCTCCATCGGCTCGTCGTCCGCCCACTCCAGCTCTCGCAGCGCCACCATCAGCTCGGCGGTGTCGTTGAACCGACGCCGGGGATCTTTCTCCAGGCAGCGCATCACCAGGCCGCTCACTGCCGCTGGAAGACCAGGAACATCGAGGGATGGAGGCGGCTGATGGATCTGCGCCATCATCGTCTGGGTGGCGCCGCGACCAGGGAACGGGACCGTGCCGCTGAGCAGCTCGTACAGGAGCACGCCGAGGGCGTAGATGTCGCTGCGAGGGCTGACCTCGCCGTCGAGCACCTGCTCGGGGGCCATGTACTGCGGTGAGCCGACCACGCGGTCATCGAGGGTGATCGACTCTGCACCATCGAGGGTGATCTTGGCGATGCCGAAGTCGACGACCTTGATCAGCTCACCCTCGGGGGTGTCGGTGACCATCACGTTGGCTGGCTTGAGGTCCCGATGGATCACCCCGGCCCGGTGCGCGCTGCGGAGGGCGCGAGCGATCTCCCAGGTGATGCGCAGGGCCCGGTCCATTGACAGGCGCTGCTCTTTCACCAGCAGCTCAGCCAGCGAGTGGCCCTCGATGAACTCCATGGCGATGAACAGCAGATCCACCCCGCTGACCTTCAGCTCACCGTAGTCATAGATGGTGATGGTGTTCGGGTGGCGGAGGAGGGCGCAGGTCGAGGCCTCGCGGAGGAAACGCTTGTGGTGGATGTGGCGATCCTCGGAGGCTCCCGGGAGGATCTTCAGGGCGACCGGTCGGCTCAGAGAGACCTGCTCTCCCCGGTAGACCCGGCCCCGGCTGCCACGGGCGAGCAACTCGATGACCTTATAGCGACCCGCAACCACCGTTCCCAGCAAGAGGGTGTCCAGCGGATGGCGATCCGATGTTGAGATGACAAGATCGAGTGGGTGCATCTGTTTAAAGTCTACCCTTGATCCACTCTTCCGTTTAGTCAGAAGGCTGTGTATGGATGAGCCCAAGTCCACACCGGTCGAGGATAAACCGGTCAATCTCCGGGCGGCTTTCCTGGTCTCCAGAGAGCCGAACTTCAGGGCGCGGCGGCGGAAGGGGGAGCTCACTGTCGGCCTGCCGCCGCATGAAGTCGCGCCAGGTCGGCGGGGAGTAGACCCGGCAGATCGTCGGTGCATCGGCCGGCTCAGCAAAGATGCGGGTGCCGATGGTCACCCCGACCACTGGACCTGCTCGCTCGATTCGCTCGATGTATCGAAGCCATGGTATCCAGCCTGCGACTCGGAAGTCGTCGACACCAAAGACCTCGATGAGTTCGTCTCTGCGCTGACACCACCGACAGGCGAGGAGCACTCCCGCAGGCAGTCCGCTCCAGGCTCCAGAGTGGGACCGTGGCCAGCCAGCGAGCTGCTGACGCGCCAGCAGCATCAGCTCCAGCATCGCGCCTTCCAGCTCGTCGGGATCCCGAATCCGGCTGGCGTAGCGGGCCAGGATTCGGCGGACAAGTGGGACACGAACGGAGGGCGCTGCGCCGCTGGACTCGATGAATCGAAGCGTCTCGGTGAACGGCTGAGCGGCGAGCCAGGTGTCGTCTCGGCTGTGCACCACTGCGCTGAGAACAGCGGTGGCGAGCGGGGTGCCGTATGGGATCTGGAGGTGCGCCAGCAGTCGGGCGAGGGTGTGCTCTGTGGAGAGTCCAACCTCGGCCAGCGCTGCCGCAGGGCTCTCGCGACCCAGCGCGCTGCGCCAGTGCACGCGCAGCCAGCGCGGGGCATTTGTGGGCGGGGGAGACTTTCGGGCTCGGGAGTGAATCTTCCGCCGAAAATCATCGACCATGTAGATCCACGGCAGCAGCCGGGCGAGGGTCGACCAGGTCAGCTGCTCTGCCTGGGCAATCGAGAGCGCGATGACCCGCTGCCGAAGCGGTGTGTTGGTGATCTCAACCGCCAGGATCGGGAGGATCGCCAGCGCTCGGGCGTTGATGCGGTAGTGGGCCAGCTCCGCGACCGGGATCGCCAGGAGGCGGTCACGCTGAGCGGCAATTCGCAGCGGCGTAGCGGGATGGTCACCCTTCGGCGCAGCCATGCCATCGACAGCACGCTGGAGGGTCACAGGTCGGGCGGACAAGAGACTCACCGTCGACGATTCCCGTCAGCCATCATGCCCTCCAGTCGCTCGTTGAGATCATCCATGGCCTCGCGCAGTCGCTCGATTGCGCTGCCGATCCGGGCGACACCCTCACCGAGCGCAGCGTCGAAGTGAACCAGGGTGTGGTCGATGCTGTGTGGAAGCTCGTTGCTGAGGGTCTCCACGCTGTTCTTCAGGACCATCTCCAGGCGACCCATCTCAGAGAGGAAGGTGCTCCAGTGAGCGGCCTGATGCTTGAGGGTATCGACCACAGTGGTTGCGGTATCGCGCATCTGCACGATCGCGCCGTCCTGAATCTCGACGGTGGTCTGTACGGTGCGCACCACCTCGGTGGTCTTCTCTGCGGCATCATGCAGTCCGACCGCTGCACGCTCAACCCGCTCGCTGGCCGGGCCAATGGTGTCGACGAAGTGGGCGGCCTTGTCCATCGCTCCGTTGAATTCTCGGGTGCCGAGGACCTGGAGCTTCAGGGTGTGCTGGAGCTCCTTGAGGAGCGTCTGCATCTGCTTGCCGCTGGCTTGGTACGACGCGCCAGCCCCGGTCAGCTCCGTGGCCGCAGCAGCGAGGGCCTTGTTGATTCGGTCGTAGCCGTCAGCGGAGGACTCCAGCTGCGGGAAGAGCGTGGTCAGGCGTCGGGCGGCGTCCTCAAAGCCTCGGGCAGCGTCGGAAGCTGGGATCGCGGCGTCTCGGAACTGGCCGGCGAGGCTGGAGAGTCCGGTGGTGGACTGGTGAAGCTGAGAGATGGCCGGGGTGAACTGCGAGAGCGCTTGCTGCCAGGCGGCCAGGAGTCCCGCCTGAGCGGTCAGCGCGCCCTCCAGCCTTGCACCGGCAGCGTCCATTGGATCGCTCAGGGCAGCCTTCAGGCCGGTCGCAGCAGCGGTGAGGGTGGCGGTGTGCTGGCTCTCCAGCGAGGCGACGATGCGCTCGACGGCGGCGCCGGCTTCCCTGTAGCCGTCGGTGCCCTTGCTGAGCGCCGCGCTGGCAGACTCCAGAGCTCCACGGATCTCGGCGTTGCTGCGAGTGTTGTCCTGGATGCGCGGCATCACTTCTGACAGGGCCTCTGCGGCAGCCTGGAAGGACAGGCTGGCGGTGAGGGTGGGCGCGGTGGTCTGCTCCAGTCGGCCCGCGACCTGAGTGAGACTGGTGGCGGTCTGCTTCATCGAGCCCATCACCTCTGAGAGCTGGTCGGTGGAGGCCTGCCAGATGCCGAGGCTCGCCTGCTGATGACGGTTGAAGGTCATCAGCTGCTCGCCGGCGGATCTCATCTTCCCCAGCAGCGCTTCGTCCACACCCGCTGAGATGCGCGAGATCGCTTTGGTGTGTGCTCCGTGCAGCTCGGTGAGCATTCCCTGGACCACCTCTCCGGCGGTCCGGTAGCCCTCGGTGCTGGAGAGCAGGGTGGTCGAGGCCGTGTCGAGGGCCTCCTGAGAGCGGTCGTAGCTCTCAGCAGCGCCCTCGATGCTGGGCAGTGCGATCGACATCCGCTTGCTGGCTTCCATGAACGAGTCCGCAGCCGAGGCCATCGGTGGGAGCACGTTGGACAGCTCACCCACGCTGCCCTTGACCGCCTCAGAGGCGGTGCCGAGGTCACCGATCAGCGTGCTCATCGACTCCACAGAGGACTGCCATAAGGTCAGCGCCGAGCCCTGGTCGCTCTGAACCTGCTGCAGCGAGTCCACCAGGCTCCGGACGATCTCGCCGGCCTCCTGATAGCCCCGCGTGCTTTGATTGAGCGCGGTGGTGGAAGAATCCAGCGCTGACTGTGCGTTCATGTAGCTCGTCGCGGTGCTCTCGATGCCCGGCAGGACCGCCGCGAGGGTGTCGGAGGCCGTGCGGAAGGTCTCGGCCGTTGCCGTTGCGGGAAGCAGGGTTGCGGCCATGGCTGCGGTGCTCTCCTCCGCCTGCGTGGCCACTGTGGTCAGGGTCTCGATCAGCGCCGAGACCCCCTCCATCGACACGCGCCAGTCGGCAGTCGCCGCGCCCTGGTCTGCCTGGACGGCTCGCAGGTCGTTGACCAGCGCCGTGACCATCTCGCCGGCCTTGAGGTAGCCCTCGGTGCCGGTCTGAAGGGCCGCTGCCGACTGATCCAGCGCGGACTTCGAGCGCTCGTAGCTGCCCGCTGCATCTGCGATGCTCGGCAGGACCGTCGCGAGGGTGTCGGAGGCCGTGCGGAAGGTCTCAGCCGTTGTCGTTGCGGGGAGCAGGGTGGCGGCCATGACCGTGGTGCTCTTCTCTGCCTGCGCGGCCACTGTGGTCAGGGTCTCGACCAGCGCCGAGACCCCCTCCATCGACACGCGCCAGTCGGCAGTCGCCGCGCCCTGGTCTGCCTGGACGGCTCGCAGGTCGTTGACCAGCGCCGTGACCAT
>JAQXDW010000063.1 GCA_029251165.1 Myxococcota bacterium | reverse complement strand
AGCACTTCAGGCTCAGCGGTCTCAGACAGGACGACCTCAGGCAGGACGACCTCGACCGGCTCCACGACGGAGACCTCTGGTGCCACAGGATCCGCGACCTCTACCGGTGCGACAGGCTCAGGCTCTACAACCTCAGGTGCGAGCGGCTCAGGCACGACCGACTCACTCTTCGCAGGCTCGGTGACCTCAGGCTCTACGGTGATCGACTCGGGCTCGGCGATGACGGGCTCGGCGATGACGGGCTCGGACTCCGCCACCTCTGGCTCTACGGTGACCGACTCGAGATCCGCAGTCTCAGGCTCCACGACGACCCGCTCGCTCGCTGCAGGCTCGGCAGCCTCGGGCTCCACGACCTCGATCGGGGAGTCTGACGCGAGCGCTTCCGGCTCCGCGGTCTCAGACTCGACAGTCTCGGGCTCCGCGGTCTCGGACTCAACAACCGCAGCAGCCTCACGCTCCACGATGACCGGCTCACTCACCGCAGGCTCGGCTGTCTCGGGCTCTACGACCTCAGGTGCGAGCACTTCAGGCTCGGCAGACTCAGGCGCGATCACCTCGGGCGCGCCTGACTCAGGCTCTACGACCTCAGATGCGAGCAGCTCAGGCTCGGCTCCCCCCGCAGCCTCAGGCTCGTCGATGACCGGCTCGCTCACCACAGGCTCCGCGACCTCAGGCTCCGCGACCCCGACCGGTGCATCCGACGCGAGCTCTTCAGGCTCAGCGGTCTCAGGATCCACGGTCTCCGGTGCGACAGGCTCAGGCTCTACGACGACCTCTGGCGCGACAACCTCGACAGGCTCCGCGACCTCGACCGGTGCATCCGACGCAAGCACTTCAGGCTCAGCGGTCTCGGGCAGGACGACCTCAGGCGGGACAACCTCAACCGGCTCCACGACGGAGACCTCTGGTGCCACAGGATCAACGGTCTCCGGCACGACAGTCTCAGGCTCTACGACCTCAGGTGCGAGCGGCTCAGGCACGACAACCTCAGGCTCCGCGACCTCGACCGCTGCATCCGACGCGATCACTTCAGGCTCCGCGACCTCAGGCTCCGCGATCACGCTGGCAGACGCTACAACCTCAGGCCCCGGCGCGACGACCTCAGATGCCGTGTCGATCCCCGCATCGACGGTGGCAGCATCCAGTCCCCAGCCCGCATCGTCCTCTGGAGCAGCTTGGGGTGCGCCGTCCGGGCCACCGGCTGGGGAGGCGGCAGAGGCCGCGGCGATGCCCGTATCGACAGCCTCGGTCGCGCCGTCTCCCTCCTCCTCAACGCGCTCGTCGAGCTCCTCCATTGCTGCCCACAGGCTATCGAGCAACCCCAGCGCTTCCTCTGAAGGAGGACCGCGCTCAGCGGTGTCGGTCGAGGCCCCTGCCAGCATCGGATCGACCATGGACTCGGCAAGGGGATCTTCCAGATCGGAGAACGCCTCCTCCTGCTGGGTTCCTGCCGCAGAGGCGTCGGTGTCTCCGTCCCGCTGCTTCTGCAGGGGCTGTGTCTTTGTCTGACCGGCCATGACCACGCCATCTTAGGACATCAAGAGCACGGTATGTCGCCCGCTCTTCGATCTCCGACTCGCAAACCAATTACATCCAGCCCCATGGACACTCTGGAGATCGATGGTCACAGCCTGACCATTCAGCACGTCGTCGAGGTCGCCCGGCACAACCGAACGGTGGCTCTCGCGGCATCTGCACGCACTGAGATGCTTCGTAGCTACGCCTGGGTCGCTCAGGCTAGCCGGGGAGAAATGCCGGTCTACGGAGTAAATACCGGCTTCGGGTCTCTGGCCCGGGTCCGAATCCCGCCGGAAGACAGCGAGCAGCTCTCGGTCAACCTCATCCGCTCCCACGCCGCCGGTGTCGGGGAGCCGATGCCCGTCGAGGTGGTCCGGGCGATGATGCTGCTGCGGGCCAATGCACTGGCGAAGGGGGTCAGCGGCTGTCGGCCGCTCCTCGTCGAGAACCTCAACGCGATGCTCAATGCTGGAATTACCCCGATAATTCCCAGCCAGGGCAGCTGTGGTTCTTCTGGCGATCTCGCACCGCTGGCTCACCTCGGCCTGGTCCTCATGAAGGGCGATCACGGCGAGGTCGTCGTCAACGGTGAGCGGATGTCCGCTGAGGCCGGCATGTCCGCTGCTGGAATCACGCGGATCACCCTGGAGGCCAAGGACGGCCTCGCGATCACCAACGGCGCCCAGCTCACCACCGCCATCGCCGCGCTGGCATGTGCAGATGCTGACCGGCTCATCTTGTCGGCAGAGGTGGCCGCGGCGATGACCATGGAGGCCCTCCGGGGGGTCAGCCGGGCCTTCGTCGCAGCGGTCCACGAGCTGCGCCCCTACCCTGGCGCGAAGGCCTGCGCGGCCAACCTCCGCGCCCTGCTGTCAGGCAGCGCGCTCATCGACAGCCTGCCTGACAAGGTCCAGGACGCCTACTCCCTGCGCTGCACGCCGCAGGTCCTCGGCGCGAGCCGTGACACCCTGCACTTCGCCACCCGACAGATCAGCGTCGAGCTGAATGCAGCCACCGACAACCCGCTGATCCTGGTCGATCAGCCCGGCGAGAACAAAGCGTACTCCGCCGGCATGTTCCACGGAGAGCCTGTCGGCATGGCGATGGACATCCTCAAGATCGCCACCGCAGAGATCGCCAGCCTCGCCGAGCGGCGGCTGTACCGTCTGACCACCGGAACCCTCTCTCACCGGCTGCCCCCTGGCCTGGCCCAGGCAGACCGTCCCTCGCTGGGCATGATGCTGCCGCAGACCACCGCCGCCGCACTGGTCAGCGAGAACCGCTCGCTTGCCTGGCCCTCCAGCGTCGACTCGATCCCGACCTGTGAGGATCAAGAAGACCACGTCGCGATGTCGACCACCGCTGCCCGCATCGCAGCAGAGGTGCTCACCAACAGCCGCCGGGTCATCGCCATCGAGCTGCTCGGCGCTGCTGCAGCCCTCACCTTCCGACAGACCGAGGAGCCCGGCGTAGCGCTCGGTGCCGGAACCACCGTCGCCCTCGCTCGGGTGCGCACCTGCCTGGCGCGACTCCCCGAGGGTCGTCCTCCCTCCGAACAGATCGAGGCCCTCGCGGCGCTCATCCACTCTGGCGGGCTGCTGGAGGAACTGCCGGTCCTGCTTCACCTCGGCGAGGAGCCATCATGATCCTGCTCGACGGAGAGACCCTCACTCCTGATCTGCTCCACGAGATCGCCCTGGGGGCTCGGGTGCAGATCCACCCCAACAACGCCTGGATGATGCGCAGCAACGCCGAGACAACCCCAGCAGGAAGCTCGATCCTGGCGAAGAAGCGCCGCTGGCTCATCGGAGATCACGCCGAGGGCATGGACGACGATGCCCTCGCCCGGGCGTTCATCGTCGGGCACTGCACCGGGGTCGGCGATCCGCTCCCGGACACCGTGGTCCGGGCTGCCATTGCCGCGCGCGTCAACGTTCTGGCTCAGGGCGCCAGCGGGTGCCGTGCTGCCGCAGCCGGGATTCTCCTGGCGATGCTCAACAACAACGTCACCCCCCGGGTCCCCGCCCAGGGCAGCGTCGGCGCAGCCGGCGACCTCGCGCCGATGGCCCACATCGCTGCGGTCGCGTGTGGCTACCTCGACAAGAGCGATGCACTGCCCGCCTTCACACCGACCCCCAAGGAAGCCCTCGCGCTGATCAACGGGGTCTCCTTGACCACCGCCCTGGCTGCCATCGCAGTGGTCCGGGCGCGCCGGGTGATGGAGTCAGCGATCATCGCGGCAGCGATGACCATGGAGGTCGTGCGCGCCGACACCCGCTGCATCGATCCCCGCGCCCTCGGCCGCACCCACGCGGGCGCGGGCCTCGTCGGCCGCCGGCTGCGCGAGCTGCTGGCCGGCAGCACGCTGGCTTCCCCCGACCGCGACCCCGATGCCTTCTCGATCCGCTGCACCCCACAGGTCATGGGCGCGGTCTGGCGGACCCTGAGCTTCTCCACCGTCGAGGTTCGCAACGAGCTGAACGCGGTGTCGGACAACCCGCTGCTGATCGACGGGGAGTGGGTCGAGGCCGGCAACTTCCACGGCGCCAGCGTGGCGATGGCGATGGACCACCTCAAGGTCGCGATCGCCCAGCTCGCCACCCTCTCCGAGCGCCGCACCTTCCGACTCACCCACGGCCAGCTCTCCAAGGGCCTGCCGAGCTTCCTCGTCGAGGGCACCGGCCTGAACTCCGGCTTCATGCTCGCTCAGTACACCGCAGCCTCGCTCGCCAGCGAGTGCAAGACCCTCTCTCACCCCGCCAGCGTCGACACCATCCCCACCGTCCAGCACCACGAGGACCACGTCTCGATGGGCCCCATCGCTGCTCGGGGCGCGCTGCGCATGGTGGAGTGTGTCGCCGACATCGTCGGCATCGAGCTGATGCTCGCCGCCCAGGGACTCAACCTGCGACAGCGCGCCGGTGCAGTCATCGCGCCAAAGATCGCCGAGCACCTCGCGACCATCCGGGAGTCAATCGACTTCTGGCCCGACGATCAGCTCATGCACCCTGACATCGCCTCCGCCGGCAGGCTGGTCCGAGAAGGTCGCCTGCTTGGAGAGGGCGAGGCGAAGGGCTGGTAGGCACCCCCTCGCTCCCCACGACGCCGGCTCACCGTCAGCAATGCAGTCGTCACCGGGGCCTCCGCCGAGCGGCTCAGCAGGCGGTACGACACCGAACGGCAGGGTGAGCCCACACCCGCCTCACAGGCAGTAGCTCACCCAGCAGTACGCCTCGCAGTCTTCGAAGCTGTCGCAGTCGCTCTCCAGACACTCCTCGGCGCACTCCAGGTAGGGACCGTTGTAGGCACACTCGGTGCCGTAGTCATCGTTGTCGATCCAGCCGCCCTCGCACTCCGACTGATCGGACCAACCATAGCTGTTGCACGACACCGCAGTGGTGCAGATCTCCGCGACGGCTTCGCGCTCTCGCTCGCCCTGACCACAGGCGATCAGCAACAGCAACCCCCACAGCCGCATGGAGCCTCCTTGCCGCCAAGATATCGCAATAGGGCGGTCTCCGGGTGCGAATGTCAATGGGGAGATCGGTCGCAGATGGTCCGCCGAGGTGTTCCTGTGAGCGGATCAAGACCTGGAGGGAGCGTGACAGAGAAGCCTGGGAGCACGCTGGCAGAGCAGCTGAAGGCTCAGATCGAGCAGGCGGAGGTGGAGGCGCACGAGGCTGCAGAGCGTCGACGGCGCCAGGAGTCCACCGCCCGCCAGCGTCGGGTCGCGCTGATGGGCGACCTGGAGGCGTTCGGGCGGGCGATCGGACACCTCCGGATCAGCCACCGCTGGGGCAGCCTGACCCTCCGCTACCGCGACCGGTCGATCCGGTTCAAGGCGAGCGGCAGCGACGTGGTGGTCACCGGAGACGGCCTGAGCGGGCGCTGGTGCTGTCTGTTTGAGCCGACCCTGGGGCGCTGGATCCTTCAGCTCACCGATCCCCTCGGACACCCCGAGCGGATCCTGCTGTTTGACGCTGGACTGGCCCGCTTGATGTCGACCGGGCTGCACCTGGGCTGAGGAGATCGAGACCCCGACGAGCCGGAGGACGGTCAGGGCTGTCCAGAAGGGTAAGACGGTGCCCCCTTTCGGCGCGGTCTTCCTCCGTGCTCCAAGCACAGGCACATCGGCCCCCCTCGGCGTCGCGCGCCGCTCCACGACACCGCTCAGGTCGGGGGCCGTCTCGACGGAGGCGACATCCTCGTTGGCTCCCTGCGGCCGGCCTGAGGAGCGGAGCCCCCCGTCTGATTGGCCATCATCCGCGCTGGCAGTGTGCGAACATTCTTCCCCGAGGAGTCCTCATGCACACCGTCACCTTCCCTGTCCTCATCCTCGCGCTCCTCATCGGCTGCCGCAGCAAGGACCCCGAGGCCATCGACACCGGCACGCTCTCCGAGACCGGCACGCCGCGCGTCGATGCCGATGGCGACGGGTATGACGCCTCCGAGGACTGCGACGACGCCAACTCCGTGGTGAACCCAGGCGCGTCTGAGATCTGCGACGGGGTCGACAACAACTGCGACGGCAGCGTCGACGAGGACGTCACCTCGACCTTCTACGCGGACCTCGACGATGACGGCTTCGGCGATGCTGAGCGGACGACCGAGGCATGCGAGCCGCCCGACAGCTACGTCGCGACCGGGACCGACTGCGACGACCTCGACGAAGCGGTCTACCCGTCGGCTCCCGAGCAGTGCGACGACATCGACAACGACTGCGACGGCAGCATCGACGAGGACGTCCGCTACACCTGGTATGCAGACGCAGACGGCGACGGCTTCGGAGATCCCGACTCGGCATACAAGACCTGCGATCCGCCCCCAGGCTACGTCTCCGACGACACCGACTGCGACGACACCGAGGCCGCGGCGTATCCAGGCGGCGCGGAGGTCTGCGACGGGGTCGACAACGACTGCAGCGGGGAGACCGACGAGGGTGTCACCACGACCTACTACCAGGACACTGACGCCGACGGCTTCGGCATCGCAGAGGCGACCACCGCCGCCTGCGACCTCCCCACCGGCTACGCCGCTGACCCCGGAGACTGTGACGACACCGACGGTGCCATCTCCCCCAACGCAGCCGAGGTCTGCGACGGCGTCGACAACAACTGCGACGGCGACACCGACTCTGACGCCATTGACCAGGAGACCTTCTACGCAGACACCGACACCGACGGCTTCGGAGACGCCTCCTCCAGCACCACCGGCTGCGAGGAGCCCACCGGCTACGTCTCCGATGACACCGACTGCGACGACGACGAGATCGCCATCAACCCCGACGCCGATGAGGTCTGCAACGGGGTCGACGACGACTGCGACGACGACATCGACACCGACGCCATCAACTTCACCACCTACTACGCGGACTCCGACGGCGACGGCTACGGCTCTACCGTCAGCACCACCGCGTGCGATCTGCCCACCGGCTACGCAGACAACAGCGACGACTGCGACGACGGAGAAGCCCTCTCCAATCCCGGCGAGGTCGAGGTCTGCGACAGCATCGACAACGACTGTGACGGCAGCGTCGACGAGGGCGTCACCACGACGTACTACCTCGACTACGACGGTGACGGCTTCGGCGGAAGCGTCTCAACGGACGGCTGCGAAGCGCCGTCTGGCTACGTCACCAACGACACCGACTGCGACGACACCGAATCGACCGCCAACCCGGACGGCACCGAGGTCTGCGACGGTACCGACAACGACTGCGACGGCGACACCGATGAAGGCACCACCACCACCTTCTACGCAGATGACGACGGCGATGGCTACGGCGACGCCGGCGAGGCGACCGAGGACTGCACGGCGACCTCCGATCAGGTCGAGGATGACACCGACTGCGACGACGACGACGCCAGCACCAACCCTGGGGCAGAGGAAATCTGCGACGACATCGACAACGACTGCGACGGCGACCTGGCCCTGGAGCAGTGCGAGGACTGCGCGGCGCTCTTGGCCGCCGATCCCAGCAGCACCGACGGCATCTACACCATCGATCTCGACGGGACCGGCGGCGCCGATCCGTTCGATGTCTACTGTGACATGACGCTGGACGGCGGGGGCTGGACGATGTGGTGGTGGTACGAAGCAGGCACCGGAATGTCCGGCGTCACCGACGTACTCGGCGAGGACCTCTCCACCTGCGATCCGTCCACCGACACCGCCTGCTTCGGCAGCCTGCCGATCTCCGACCCCGACGAGCTGCTGGTCACCAACCAGTCGGGCAGCTGGGCGGTCTGGTCGTTCGACGGCACCGACACCGCCGACAACGCCCTCGCTGCGTTCACCACCCAGACCACCACCAGCACCTCCTCGTCTGATGCCTGCGGTGACGCCTGGACCCCGGTCGCCCAGGACGGCGACATGACCGATGACCCCTACGTCTGCGACGAGAACAACAACGCCGATCCGGGCTGTGATTGCTTCTGGTACGCCAGCTACAGCGGCGTCTACAGCTTCTACCTCGACGACGACACCGGCTGGGCAGAGACGGCGTTTGGTGCAGGGTACGACAACAGCAGCTCGCTGGGAATCGACTCGCTGGAGACCAGCTATCGCTACCACTCCACCTCGCTGTATGACCTGTGGATGTTCTGGCGGTGAGCCCGATACCCCTACCGTCCGTCTGGTGACATCACCCGGCGCTCGACAGGAATGGGGCTGCCATCGGCATCACAGATGTCCGCACGCGCCCGGGCCACGACCGCGTCCAGCTCGACGGCAGGCTCGACGCTGAGCTCAGGCACGCCGGTTGCGGCAGCGGCAGCAGCGGTGGACTCAGGGATCGCGCACAGCTCCGCCATTGCCCGCGTGATGTGCCGGATCTCTTGAATGCGGCGTCCATACAGCGAGGCCCCAGCGGTCCGACAGCGCAGGGCGTCGGCCTCAGGCAGCGGCGCGCACTTCGACAGCGCGATCGTTCCAGAGCGCTCGAACCCGCCCTCGTAGAACCGCCGCCAGAGCCGGGCCTCGAAGTCAAAGTCTGACGCGAGGTGGGGGGCCCAGGCCGCGAAGATGCGTGCTGCGTCAGGCAGCTCAGAGACGAAGGCATCGCTGCCGCGATTCCAGGTCAGCCGCCGGATGGACTGCTGCCAGAGGTGCTGGGAGCAGTGATCGGCGAACGGACCGGAGCGGGCGCAGAGCGCTGCGGCGCGGGCAGGATCGGCTTCGCTGTAGGACTCCGCAGCGACAAACCAGCACTCCGACTTCCAGGTGCTCTCGTCGATCTGATCGCAGTGCTGCTCTGGTGGTGCTCCGGCAGAGGCCGCGGCCTTCTCCGCGATCACGAGCTGGCACTCTCCGCGCAGGATGTCGCTGGTGAGGCGCCGACACTCCGCGAGGTGGACCGCCGCATCCGGCGCCTCCAGCGACACCAGCCGGAGGAGAAGATCCGCGTCGCGCTCGACGCCACAGGCCAGGAACATCCACAGCACCCCCAGAGAATACAGCCGTCCGACCGGCTCCGCTCTACGGAGCACAACGGACGGCGCGCATCACTGGAGCGAAGACCGGAACGATCTCGAGCAATGCGCTGCTCCAGCAGCCAAAACAGCGAGCAGAGCGTGACATGCGCTCGCCTCAGCCTAAACCTTACCTTTACTCACGATTACCGTTCAGCAGTCCACTGAATATCGAATGTTGTCCGGCAACGGTCCACGATCAAGGTGCATCCTCGCCAAAAGCAAGCCTGTATGCAGGGGTGCCCAATGAAGGCGCATCGGGACAGGTGGGTTACGGGCGACTCCCACAGATGCGGAGTTCACTGCATGCTCTCAGACAGCCTGCTTTGCCTGATCCCAGCCGAGCGCGCCCACCTCTCAGGGGCAATCCTCGCTGCCGGTGCCATCCCCGTCATCGACATGACCTGCTCAGAGCGCGTACCCATCCCGGCCGGCGCATGGGTGAGGGTGCGGACTCGCCGCTCGGTCCCGGGGACCGGACCAGTGATCCTGACCGGTGTGCACAGCAAGCCGGTGAAGGATCGGCCGACGTGGCTGGAGGTCACCACCGCCACCGCACCGCCGGAAGGCTTCGCGGGTGTCCTGCTGCGCGGCGCGGAGGCTGGCGGTCTCTGCGCGGCTCGTCCTGGCATGGCGCTGCTCTCGGAACTTCCGGCTGGAACTCCGGCGATCCTGGAGGCCGGCTGTGGTCCTGAAGAGGCTGCTGCTGCGCTGGCTGCCGGCGCGACCGCTGTCGTACTCTCTGACGTCCTGCTCGCCCAGCCGGCGATGGACCTCCCCGCCCGGCTCGCCACTCGCGTCGAGCGCGCAGGCCCCGGCACTGACCACCGCATCGCGGGCTACCGCATCCAGGCTGCCGCGCTCTCTCCCGTCCTCCGCACCCTCCTGTCTGGTGCAGACTTCTGGAAGACCGCAGACGGCTGGCTGAACGCTGACGATCCAGACAACGTGCCCTTCCCTGCCGGCAAGGCTGTGGCCATGGGCCGCCGGCTGGCCGCGCTGTGCCCCTCGTTCGAGGAGCTGATCGCCCGCTACCACACCGCCGCAGAGGCCCCAAAGGTGGAGACATCCGTCGCGTCCACCGCAGCAGCACCAGCCGAGGACGCCGTGGCGATCATCGGGATGGGCTGCCGGATGCCCGATGCCGACGACATCGAGACGTTCTGGGCCAACATCCTCGCGGGTCGCTCCGCGATCACCGAGGTCCCCGCAGACCGCTGGGAGCCCGGGCTGTTCTGGTCGGAGGATCGCAGCATCCCCGACAAGACCTACTGCAAGATCGGCGGCTTCCTCCGGGGCTTCACGTTCAACTCTCGACGGTTTCGCATCCCGCCGATGGTCGCGAAGATGGTCGATCCCGTCCAGCAGATCGCCCTGGAGAGCGTCGCGGACGCCCTCGATGACGCCGGCTACGGCGACGATCGGGACTACGATCGCGGTCGGGTGGCGGTCATCCTCGGCAACTCCATGGGCGGTGAGTTCACGGACGACTACGCGGTCCGGGCACGGCTGCCTGCGATCATCGCGGCCCTGGAGGCCTCCCCAGAGTTCGCGGCGCTGCCCAAGCTCCAGCGCGCAGCCATCCTCGCCAGCTTTCAGCAGGGCGCGGTCGCTGGCCTGCCGCCGATCACCGAGGACTCCATGCCCGGCGAGCTGGCGAACGTCATCGCCGGCCGCATCGCCAACGCCTTCGACCTCACCGGCCCCAACTTCACCGTCGACGCCGCCTGCGCGAGCTCCATGGCCGCCATCCAGACCGCCGTCCGGGGCCTGCTCGCGCACGAGTTCGACCTCGCAGTGACCGGCGGCGCAGATCGCTCGATGGGCGTCCCGACCTACGCCAAGTTCTCCAAGATCGGTGCCCTGTCCGCCCGCCACTCCGCGCCATTCGATGCCGCCGCAGACGGCTTCGTCATGGGCGAGGGCTGCGGCGTGCTGGTGCTCAAGCGTCTCAGCCAGGCCGCAGCCGACGGAGACCGCATCTACGCCGTCATCCGTGGAATCGGTGGCTCCTCGGATGGTCGGGGCAAGGGGATCATGGCCCCCAACCCCCGCGGCCAGAAGCTCGCCCTCCAGCGAGCCTACAGCCGCGCCGGAATCTCCCCGGCAGACGTCGATCTCATCGAGTGCCACGGCACCTCCACCATCGTCGGAGACAAGGTCGAGATCGACTGCCTCGCGGCGGTCATTGGTCCCGATGCACGCACCGCCGACGACCCAATCCGGGTCGGCTCGGTAAAGTCCAACATCGGACACCTCAAGTCCGCTGCCGGCGCCGCCAGCACCATCAAGGCTGCCCTGGCGCTCTACCACCGCACCCTTCCCCCCTCGATCAACTTCAAGAACGCCCGGAAGGATGTTCAGCTCGACTCCGTGCCGCTGAAGGTTCAGGATCGGGCCGAGCCGTGGCAGACCGGTCGCCGTCGGCGTGCTGGCGTCTCCGCGTTCGGCTTTGGTGGGGTCAACTTCCACGTGGTCCTTGAGGAGCACAGCAGCGGCGACTCCGTGCCCGCAGTGGCGACCGTCTCTGAGCTTCCCGAGGGCGTGTGGGGAACCAGCGCCGATGACGAGGCCGGCATCCTCGCAGCCGTCCAGGCTGACCCGATGCCGACGTTCTCCCCGAGCGCGCCGATGCGGCTGGTCGGTGCAGACGCCGAGCCGCTGGAGAAGCAGAAGACGCGGATCGTCGACACCCTCTCAAAGGGCCGCAACCCCAGCATGCTCCGGTCGCGCGGCATCCACATGGAGTCCGGCCGCTACCCCGGCAAGATCGCCTTCCTGTTCACCGGACAGGGCAGCCAGTACATCGGCATGGGGCTCGACCTTGCCGCAGAGTATTCGATCGTCGCAGAGACCTTTGCAGAGGCCGATGCGGTTCTCGCCGATGAGCTCCCCAACCCGCTCTCCAGCTACATCCGTCGCAACGAGTCGCTGGGCGAGTCTGAGCAGTTCGCTGCGCTGCGGGCCACGGAGATCGCCCAGCCCGCGACCCTCACTGTCGATGTCGCGATCCTGCGGCTGCTGACCAGCTTCGGGATCCGCCCGGACATGGTCGCAGGCCACTCGCTCGGCGAGTACTCCGCTGCGGTCGCCGCTGGCATGATGTCGTTCCCCGATGCCCTCATCGCGGTGTCCGCCCGTGGTCGCGAGATGGCCGCAGTCAAGATCGACGACCCAGGCAAGATGGCCGGCATCGCCACCCGCGAAGAAAAGATCAACGCGGTTCTGGAGAACATCGACGGCTACGTCATCGCAGCCAACAAGAACTGCCCGACCCAGACCGTCATCGCGGGAGAGTCTGCTGCCGTCGAGGCTGCAATGGCCGTCTTCAAGGAGAGCGGCGTCTCGGTTCACCCCATCCCAGTCAGCCACGCCTTTCACTCCGCAATCGTCGCTCCAGCCAGCGAGCCGTTCGGTCGGGTCCTCGCCCGGCTCGACATGCGCCCGCCCCGCCGTCCGATCACCACCAACGTCGACGCCAGCTACTACAACGGCCGGTCCCCCCGCGACATCGTCGACAACCTCGCCAAGCAGATCGCCAGCCCGGTGGAGTGGATCAAGCAGGTCGAGCGCATGTACGAAGACGGCGCACGCATCTTTGTGGAGTGCGGTCCCAAGCGCGCCCTCACCGGCTTCGTGACCACCATCCTGCGCCGCCAGGAGCACCGCGCGATCTACACCAACCATCCCAAGCGGGGTGGCGTCGCCTCGTTCCGCGAGGCGCTCGCAGCGTTCCTCGCGCTTGGGGTGCCGGTCCGCGCGCGTCCCGGCAGTGCAGACCTGTTCGCTGATCTGGAGGTCGGCTCAGCGGCACCCGTCGCCGCTGTGCTCCCCGCTCCCACGCCATCCACAGAGGCCGCACCAGCACTCGCGATGCTCTCGGCGCTGACCGAGGGTGCGGTTCGAGGCGGACTCAACGAGGGCGACGCCGCTGGCTTCGTCCGGGAGATCACCCCTGCACTTCAGGGACTCGTCGAGGCAATCGGCAAGGCCTTCTCCGCCAACGCACCCAAGCCCGCGCTCGCCCAGCCAGCCCCCGCGCCTCCTCCGGCTGCTGTGCCCGCTGGCGGCGAGACCATGCTGCCGATGCGAGAGGTCGTCTGCTCCGGAGCCTCGCTCGGACTGCCCGGCGGAGAAGAGGTCTTCGGGCCCGACAACTTCGACCGAATCCTCAGCGGTGAGAACCGCATCTCGCTGCTCTCCGAGGAGATGCAGGACAAGCTGCTCGCCAAGAACATCGTGCGTCTCCAGAAGGACAGCCGCACCGGACAGGGCGAGTTCCTCCCCGTCGAGCACCGCGAGCAGGTCATCCGACTGGCCGGCCAGCGCAGCTACTTCGATCTTGAGGAGCAGTACGACGTCAACGCCCGACGGGTCGCGGCGCTGGACATCACCACAAAGCTCGCCTTTGCTGCTGGCCTGGAGGCCATGCGCGATGCCGGGCTGCCGATCGTGCAGCAGTTCCGCGAGACCTCGACTGGAAAGCGCATCGCAGATCGCTGGGCGCTGCCCGAGGCCCTGCGGGCCGGCACCGGCATCATCTTCGCCTCCGCCTTCCCCGGCTACGACAACTTTGCCCAGCACATGGCGGCCAATGGAGACGACGGCGAGGGGCGCTTCGATCGCCGCTTCCTCTTCCAGGTCCTCTCGATGGGACACTCCCAGTTCGCCGAGCTGATCGGCGCACGGGGGCCGAACACCCAGATCAACTCCGCCTGCGCCTCGACCACTCAGGCCATCGGCATCGCGAGCGACTGGGTGCGCACCGGACGCGCGGATCGGGTGATCATCATCGCCGCCGACGACGTCACCTCCCCCCGTATGCTGGAGTGGATCGGTGCAGGCTTCCTCGCAAGCGGTGCTGCCACGACCGAGGATCGAGTCGAGGAAGCTGCGCTCCCGTTCGATCGCAGACGCCACGGCATGATCCTCGGCATGGGTGCGGTCGGTCTGGTCATCGAGCGCGCAGACGCCGTCGCTGAGCGCGGCATGACCCCGATCGCGCGGCTGCTGGCCGCCCGGTTCGGCAACTCTGCCTTCCACGGCTCCCGGCTCCACCCGACCCACATCTCCGACGAGATGGACGCCCTGGTCGGCGACGCCACGAAGAACGCCGGCGTCTCGCGAGAGGACTTCGCCCGTCAGGCGGTGTTCATGAGCCACGAGACCTTCACCCCCGCCAAGGGCGGCTCGGCTGCGGCGGAGATCTCCAGCCTTCGGCAGGCATTCGGGAGCGCCGCCAACCAGGTCCTCATCGCCAACACCAAGGGCTTCACCGGCCACGCCATGGGCGCAGGACTGGAGGATGCGATCGTCGTCAAGGCGCTCCAGACGGGCAAGGTTCCGCCGGTCCCCAACCTCCGCGAGCCCGACCCAGATCTCGGTGACCTTCGCCTCTCTCCTGGCGGCACCTTCCCAGTCCGCTACGCCATCCGGCTGGCAGCAGGCTTTGGCTCTCAGCTGGCACTCCTGGCATGGGAGAAGCAGGCCGATGCCGGCGATCGCAAGGCCAGTCCGGCCACCTACGAGCGCTGGATCAACACCGTCAGCGGCCTGAGCCGTCCGACACTGGAGGTCCGCAAGCGCAGCCTCCGCCTCATCGAGGGTGAGCCCGTCGAGGCAGCTCCCGCCGCCAAGCCCGCCGCTGTCACGCACCCACCCACCGACGCTCTTCCCCAGGTGCTCGCGGTGGTTGCAGAGAAGACGGGGTACGGAGTCGAGGAGCTGGATCCAGACTATGAGCTGGAGGCGGACCTCGGCATCGACACCGTGAAGCAGGCTGAGATCTTCGGTGTCATCCGAGAGCGGTTCGGCCTGGAGCAGGACGACGCGTTTACGCTCGCCGACTACCCCACCATCCGCGCCCTCGCGGGCTGGGTCACGGGACAGGTCGGCGGCACAGTCGGAGCGTCTCCGGCGCCCGCTCCAGAGGCCGCGCCGGCCCCTGAGACCGCCCCGCCAGCACCCGCTGGAGACAGCGCGCTGTCCGTCGTCCTGGAGATCATCTCTGAGAAGACGGGGTACGGGGTCGAGGAGCTGGACCCAGACTACGAGCTGGAGGCGGACCTCGGCGTCGACACGGTGAAGCAAGCCGAGATCTTCGGCCTGGTGCGAGAGCGATATGGCCTGGAGCAGGACGACGAGTTCAACCTCGCCGACTACCCCACCATCCGCGCCCTCGCGGGCTGGGTGAGCGAGACCGTCGGCAGTGCTGAGCCCGCAGCAGCGCCCGAGCCCGCAGCAGCATCCGAGTCCGCAGCAGCACCGGCGGAGCGGAGCGGCCGGCTGACCCAGTGGGTCTCCGACACCCGCCCTGGCCAGGAGCTTCCCCGGTTAGACACTGACCTGCCCGTCGCATACCCCGCGCCCGCCGCAGCCCCGACCACCCAGCTCGCCGATGTCCTCCCGACCCTGCTCGCCATCGTCTCTGAGAAGACAGGGTACGGGGTCGAGGAGCTGGATCCAGACTACGAGCTGGAGGCGGACCTCGGTGTCGACACGGTGAAGCAAGCCGAGATCTTCAGCAGCGTCCGAGAGCGGCTGGGTCTGGAGCAGGACGACAGCTTCAACCTTGCAGACCATCCGACCATCGCGGGCCTCGCAGGCTACCTCACCGCGCAGCTCTCCGATGGTGCCCCCGCCCAGGAGCTTGCTGAGCGTGTCGACGCAGCACCCACGGCGGAGGAGCCGACGGGAGAGGAGCTCATCGAAGACTCCTCCTCTGAGGAAGTCCATGACCCCTTCAGCACCACAGCACCGCTGAACCTGGAGACCACTGAGGATCCCCACAGCCTCCCAGAGCCTCGCAGCATTGAGAAGCCCGTCGCCTCCGACACCCTTCCAGACAGCTTCCGGGTCCGGCGACCGGTCCTCGTCGACAGCCCAGCCTGGGCGATCGGCTCTCTGTCGGGCCGCTGTGTGCAGGTGCTCGGTGCGGGTCCACTGGCAGCCTCACTGAAGGCCGAGCTGAAGCGCCGGGGAGCGCAGACATCCGGCACCCCTGATGCAGTCATCGATGCCGATGCTGACGTCATCCGCAGCTTCCACGCGGCGCGCGCCATGGACAGCGCTCGCCCAGCCGACTGGGTCTGCGCCTCGCTCATCGGCGCGGATCCCACCGTGGTTCCCGCTGAGATCGCGGTCCGAATTGGTGCACGTGCCGGCTTCACCAAGGCGCTGAACCGAGAGTGGCCGGAGTGCGCCGCCCGGCTCGTCGACGTCCACCCCAGCCTCTCCGACCCCGAGGCGGCCGACATCCTCTGTGATGAGCTCGCGGCCCGGGACGGCGCTGTGGAGATCTTCCACCACGGCGGTCGGCGGCTGACCATGGCGCTCCAGCTGGAGCCCATGCCGCCTACCGGGCAGTCCATCACCGACAATCCGGTGATCGTCTTGACCGGCGGAACCCGAGGCATCACCGCACGGGTCGCCCTGGAATTTGCCCACCGCGGCCCCTGCCGGCTCGCCCTGCTGGCCCGGACCGCTCCCGCAGCCGAGCCGCTTGATGAGACCGCGACCCGCGCCGAGATCCGCGCTGCCCTCAAGGAGAGCGGCCACCGTGGCACTCCTGCGGAGATCGAGAAGCGCATGAAGCCGCTGCGTTCGGCTGACGAGGTCCGCCAGAACATCGCACAGCTCACCGAGGCGGGCGCAGAGGTGATGTTCCTCTCCATCGACCTCTCCGACTCAGCCACCATTCACGGTGCCCTGGAGCAGGTCCGCGCACGCTGGGGCCGCATCGACGGTGTCGTCCATGGTGCCGGTGCAGAGGAGAGCCGCCTCATCACCGACAAGGACGAGGAGGCCTTCCGCCGCATCTTCGACGGCAAGGCGCTCGGCGGACTCGCCCTCGCGGAGGCCCTTCACGAGCACACCTGGCTGGTCTCGATGGGCTCGGTCGCGGGTCGGTTTGGAAACCCCGGACAGGTCGACTACGCTGCCGCCAACGAGGCGATGGCCCGCGTCTGCCTGGGGCGTCCCCGCTCCCTGCACGTGGACTGGACAGCCTGGGGAGATGTCGGCATGGCATCTCGCGGCGGCATGGACACCCTGCTCGTCAGCCGCGGCATCGAGCTGCTGCCCGCCGGGCCCGGTGCTGCCCTGCTGGTCGACATGGTCCTCGAAGAGATGTGGGGCGAGAAGGTCGTCGCCGGTCGACTCGGGGACATGACCAGCGCCTGCGACCATCCGCTGCTGGATACCCTGCGCTACGAGGGCGACGACGTGATCGCTGAGCGGCTGCTGTCGCTGGCCTCCGATCCCTGGATCGCCGACCACGCCATCGACGGTGTGCCGGTCCTGCCCGGGGTCATCGGCCTGGAGATGATGGCCGCCGTCGCCTCCCGCAGCCGACCCGGTCGCACCTACTGCGGTGCCCGAGAGGTCAAGTTCTCCGCACCGGTCAAGCTGTACCGCGATGCCCCCACCCGGATCATTGTGCGCGCCGAGCCCCAGGGGCCGACCACCATTCGCTGCACGCTCAGCAGCCAGCGCACCGCGAAGACCGGCCGAGTGCTCACCACCGAGCACTTCTCCGCCCTCATCGAGCTGCGCACCGAGGTCTCTCCGGAGCCACTCCCCCCGGCGATCGCGTTCGACAGCCACATCAGCCAGGGCGAGATCTACCAGCGCTTCTTCCATGGACCGATCTTCCAGGTCCTGGAGAGCGCCTCTGGGATCACCGCTGACGGCCTGGAGGGAGAGATCCTGGTGGACCACCGCCTGCTCAGCGGCGGACTGATCACCACGCCGCTCATCCTGGAGGCCGCCTTCCAGGCCGCCGGGCTGCACCGGATGGTGGTCGATGGTGAGCTGGCCCTGCCCGCGAGCATCGAGCAGGTCCACCTCCTGGCGTCTCCGGCGGAGAGTGCGCCGCTGTGGGCGCTCGTCCGCCGCCGTGGTGATCGCTACGACATCGACGTCAGCAGCGGCAGCGCCCCGATCATGCGGATCCGAGGCTTCGAGATGATCGCCACCGGCCCGCTCCCGCCGAAGGACTGCTTCCCGGTCCCCGAGGGCGGCTGGCCCGCTGCGATCATCGCCCAGGCCAGCTTCGAGGCACCGCCCTCTCGGCTTCCGGCCAGCGAAGAAGCTGCGCTGACCGCTCGGGGCACCCCCCGACGCCAGCGCGATCGCATCGCCGGTCGCCTCGCGGCCCGCGCGGCGGTCCGTGCGCTGACCGGCGCGCAGGACCACGAATTCGCCGTCGACAACGATGACCTCGGGCGCCCTCGAGTCGACCTGCCCCAGGACGTCCGGATCAGCATCACCCACCGCTCCGGCGAGGCCATGGCGGTCGCGACAAGCGGCGGCTGGCCGGGCATCGACATCGAGCGCATCGAGGCCCGAGCGCCCACGTTTGCCGAGACCTGGTTCACCCCGGTCGAGCGCATCCTCGCTGGCAGCGATCCATTCCGCCAGACCCTCATCTGGGCAGCCAAGGAAGCGGTCCTCAAGGCACTGGGGACCGGCCTGCGGCTGGCGGCCTCAGAGGTCGAGATCACCGACATTGCACCGGGCCGACTGCGCGTGAGACTGGGGGTCGCGGCCTGCTGGCGGGTGGCCCATCTCAACGGACAGGCACCCACCGTTCGGTGGTCACGCCGAGGTGACGACGTCATTGTGACAGCATTTGTTGCAGATGCGGCTCTGTCGATCACCTTCGCAGCAGCATAGACAGCAGACGTCCTGTTCTGGGAAGATCACCACTCCCTCCCGCTGCGATGGTCCGTTGTCCGAAGTCACCCCGCCTGAAGTCGCCCCGCTTGAAGTCACGCTGCTGGAGCGCCCCGACGACATCCGCATCGTCCGAATTCTGAGCCCGGAGGGTGCCACGCCCTACCGCGCCTCGTTCGTTGGCGCCTACCAGACCATCTTCTCGATGCCGCCGTACAACGAGCGCTTCACGCCAGAAGAGGCCAAGGGAGTGCTGCATCGTAGCCTCCACACCCCCGAGCACCTCACCCTCCTGGCGATCAAGGGGAAGAGGCAGGTCGTGGGCTTTGGGTTCGCGGTGCCGGTCATGGCCCGCCGGGACATCACCCGAGAGCTGTCCGGGCTCATTCCGCTTCGGCACTCCTTCTACCTCGCCGAGCTGGGGGTGCTGGAGAGCGCACGCGGCACCGGGCTGGGCAGCATGCTCGTCCGGCAGCGCCTGGAGAACATCGACACCGACCGCTACACCCACGTCGTCCTCCGGACCTCCGCAACCAAGACCACCTCGTACAACATGTACCTGCGCCTGGGCTTCGACGACATGGGGGTCTACATGGAGGTCCCGAGCCTGCGTCAGGATGGTCGGGAGACCACCGACCGGCGGCTGTTCCTCTCGCGTGTCCTCGGAGCGCCGGATCTCATAGACTGAGGTCGTGCTCACTCCCGACCAGCTCCAGCGGATCCGATTCACAGACCCCAGTCCGGGCTGGCAGCCAACGCTCGCCCACCTCCTGGGCCTCAACTACGCCCTGGTCGGTGCAGAGATCGTCGTCGAGGGGCTCGACCGACTGCCGCAGGACCGGCCGGTGTTCATCGCGATGAACCACACCGACCGCTACGGCTGCTGGCCGCTCCAGTGGAGGATGCTCCGCCTCGGACTCTCCCGCCCCACCGCGACCTGGGTGAAGGGCAAGTACTTCGAGAACCCGCTGATGAGCGCGTTCATGATCGGGGCCAGCAACATCCCGATGCCCTCGCGTGGCTACCTCATCGCTGGGGTCTTTCAGCAGCGAACCGGCAGTCCGCCCGACGGCGCGACCTACCGGCTGCTGCGGGATCTCCTCGACGGTCGCCTCCCCCCCGACACACCACAGACCCCGACGGCGGCCCGGTTTATGGCCGGCTTCGGCGGACCAGAGGGCTTCATCACCGCGCTGAGCGCCCAGTTCGACACCATGATGGCGGAGGTCATGCGCATGCACCGTGAGGCGCTCGGGCCGGGCCGCCGCCACATCCTCGTCTTCCCCGAGGGCACCCGCTCTCCCACTCTACTGCGCGGACGCACCGGGCTCGCCCAGGTCACCCAGCACCTCGGCATACCCATCGTGCCCGTCGGCTGCAGCGGCTCGGACACCCTGTACCCAGCGAATTCTCCGTGGGCGAAGAAGGGCCGGGTGGTCTATCGGATCGGCGAGGTGCTGGAGCCCGACGGCGAGGCGCTGTCGCCGTACCGCATCACCGAGGACTTCGTGCCGATGAGCCGAGCGGCCTCCGAGGCCCACGGGCAGCGCCTCCAGTCGATCACCGACGTGGTGATGCGCCGGATCAGTGACCTCGTCGACCCCAGGTACCGCGCGCGCTCCAGCAGACCGGACTCCGACGGCATGGATCGGTTCCTGTAGTGGTGCCGCGCTCCCAGTCTCCAGGAGCACAAGCCGCACCCGAGGCGCTCCGAGCCGGACACGGCGCGCGCCGGGAAGGAACTCACCGTCGGCGGCTGATCAGCTCCCGCATGATCTCCGTGGTGCCGCCGCCGATGGGGAACAGCCGGGCGTCTCGGTACAGCCGCTCGACCAGCGACTCCCGCATGTAGCCCATGCCGCCGAAGATCTGCACGGCAGCATCCGTCACGAAGCTGCAAGCCTCGACCGCAGTGTTCTTCACCATCGCGACCTCTGCGGTGACCTCCTCGCCCCGGCGGAACCGCTCTGCAATCACCGAGACAAACGCCCGTGCTGCAGCCTCTCGGGTGGCCATCTCGGCGAGCCGGTGGCGGGTGACCTGGAAGCCCTCCAGGGGCCGACCGAACGCCGTGCGCTCCTTGACGTAGACCTCCGCAGCCTCCAGGGCCAGCTTCGCCATCGCCACGCAGGTGCAGGCCAGCAGCAGCCGCTCGGTGACGAAATTCGCCATGATCCCGAGGAAGCCCGCGCCCTCTCCGCCGAGCAGGTTCTCCGCCGGGACCCGACAGTCCTCGAAGAACAGCTCGCCAGTGTCCGAGGCCCACCAGCCCATCTTCTTCAGCGGCTTGCCGGTGGTGAAGCCCGGGGTGCCACGCTCGATCACCATCAGGCTGACACCGGCATGCCGCTCAGGTCCGGTTCGCACAGCGACCACCGCCACGTCCGCCCGACACCCGCTGGTGATGAAGGTCTTGGCGCCGTTGACGATGTAGTGGTCCCCGTCACGGACCGCTCGGGTGATGATGCCCGCCACGTCGCTTCCCGTCCCCGGCTCGGTGATCCCCAGGCAGGCGATCTGCTCGCCGGACAGGATCGATGGTGCCCAGCGGGCCTTCTGCGCCGCGCTGCCCAGCGCGAGGATTGCTGGCAGAGAGATGGCGTGGCTGCCGAGTCCCATCGCGGTCCCGACGCTGCCGCCGCGAACGAGGGCCTCGCCGACGATCAGTCCGTGCAGGACATCTCCCCCCGCGCCGCCGACCGCCTCGGGGTAGGTCACCCCCAGGATCCCGGCCGCTCCAGCCGCTCGGTACAGCCCACGGTCGAACAGCCCGTCCTCCTCCCACTGCGCAGCGTGGGGAGAGATGTGGCGGTTCACCCAGCGCTGGGTGCTCTCGGCGAGGGCGTGGTGGGTGTCATCCCAGAACATCGGCAGCATTACAGACGCTCCACGGTGCCGCCGAGCTGTCGGGCGTTGTCGTCGAACCAGTCCGCGAGCGCCGCAGCGCGCCCCGGCACCGCAACGGTCCCCCAGATGATCGTGAGGGTGCTGGCAGAGCCATCGTGGGTCTTTGTGCGGTGGCTGTCCTTGACCGAGTTGGAGCATGGCCCCTCAGCATCAAACAGGCACAGCAGCCCCGACAGATCGATCTCCTGGCCCGAGGCGTTGAACACGTAGCGCGCGCCAGCCTCCGCGATCCCGACCCGGAGCGGTCCTGTCGCCCGGTCGAGGTCGACAGTGGAGACCGGCAGGGCGCCATGCAGCGCGGCGGCGTTGGTGAGGTCCACCGCGACGTTGATCCGGGGAAACTTCCCCTTGCCAGCCGCCGCGCGCATGTACTCCCAGCATGGCTTGCTGCGACCGGCAGGCTTGAAGCCACCGTGCCGCAGCAGGTCACGAACATGTCGCTTGTGATCATCATCTGCGGCGGGGAATGGGGTGTCGGCCTCCGCAGCACACAGGGCATCAAGGTGCGGGGTCGCAGCGATCTGCGACAAGGGAGCCGGCCAGGTGACCTGAGAGACGAAGAGGTCGAGGAGAGGATGGGGATCGATGGTGATCATGGGTGAGGTATACCTGATTCCATTTCTGCGATTACATACTCCAGACCAATCTCACTTAGAGGCTTCTCGATGTCCGACCTCCGCACCATCGCCGATCGTGTCCAGACCATCCACGACCGCTACCGCCGTGAATTCGCGGGCAAGTCCCGCATCTCACGAGATCTGGCGCTGCTCGATCAGCTGATTGCGTCTCTACAGGGTGCGCAGAATGATGTCGGCGCGCTGGCAGACTCCGGCGAGCTCGGCCCGCTGGTCACCACCCGGCTGAAGCTGTACTCCGACGAGCGCGCGGCCATCGACAAGGCACAGTCCGGCGGTCCCGACGAGGTCCTCGCCCACCGCATCGCCGACTGGGGCTGGCTGAACCACCGCCGATACGTTCGCCACTTCGCCGGCAAGTCCCGTCCGACACGCGATCTTGGCCTGCTCCGCGAGATCGTCACCGAGCAGCGCCGCTACCGCGACGAGCTTGCGAAGCTGATGTCGCGACAGGAGCCCGGCTGGCGGGGAGAGCTGCTCGCCCAGATCGAGAGCAACCTCAAGATGTACACCGCCGAGCTCGACGCCATCCCCGCAGCACGCGCCGAGCAGGGAGCCCACCGCCGGGTCGGTATCCTCGCCACCGCCGCCAACACCCAGTTCTCCCACTGGCGCAACCACTTCGCTGAGAAGTCCCGCCGCACCCGTCGCGCCGCCCTGCTGCGTCGAATGATCGCCGCCCTGGAGGGCATCCACAGCGAGATGGAGACAGCCCGCGATCAGGGCATCAAGAGCGACAGCCACATCAGCAACATCGGCAAGGTCACCAGCCGCCTGGAGCTGTACCGTCGAGAGCTCGGCCTCATCGAGCAGGCCGCAGCCTCTGCCGGCCCCGATGAGATCGCCCGGGGCCTCGGGACGGATGCCAACGCCCAGTTCTCAGCCTATCGCGCAGGGTTCGCGGGCAAGTCCCGCAACCAGGTCGACGAGGCGGCGCTCAACACCATCTGCGATCAGCTCCAGGAGATCGTGCGCGGCATGGACACCCTCGATCGCACCTGGGCACGCCCGGTCAACGCCAAGAACCTCGGCGTGGTCATCGAGAACCTCAAGCAGTACGAGCGCGAGCACAACCTCATCATTCAGGCAAAGCAGGGCTGAGCCCCAAGGCACGCCCGGCGGCCGAGGCACACCTCAGCCGTCGGACTGCGCCTTGAAGTACGCCACCATCCGGGCGAGCCCGTCCTTGGGATCGACCTTCATGGTGTAGCCGAAGTCCTGACGGGCAGCGGTGAGATCGTAGTAGTGGTGGGTCGAGAGCTGCCCAGCCACGAACCGGGTCATCGGGGGCTCACCGGGGCGGGAGAAGGTCCGCCAGAGCCACTCCAGGACGCCACCCGCGAGCCGGGCGAGGCCAACAGGGACCCGTCCGGTGACCTGTGGGACCCCGAGCTCACCGAACAGGGCGTTGATCCAGTCCCACAGGACTACAGGCGTATCGTCGGTGATGAAGTACGCCTTTCCGTCGTTGCGGCTGCCCGGCGCGAGGGCATCAGCGGCGAGGATGTGGGCATGGGCGGCGTTGTCGACGTAGGTGATGCCGACGCGGTTCTTGCCCGCGCCGACGATCTTCAGCCGTCCAGACCGGCCCCGCTCCAGCAGCCGTGGAACGAGGTGGGGATCCCGCGGCCCCCAGATGAGGTGCGGGCGCAAGGCCGTGGTCGCAAAGCCAGCCCCGCCAGCGGACAGCACCAGCCGCTCCGCAGCCGCCTTAGACTCCGGGTATATCGCCAGGTACTTCGTTGGATACGGGCAGTCGGACTCGGACAGATTCTCCTCGTCTGAGCCGCCCCAGACCGCAGAGGGGGAGGAGGTATAGACGAACCGGCCCACTCCAGCGGCCTTCGCAGCCTCCAGGATGCGGCGGGTGCCCTCGACGTTGATCGAGAAGAAGTCATCTCGTGCGCCCCAGACGCCGGCCCGCGCCGCGACATGGAAGACCACATCGAAGCCCGCGAGCTTCTCAGCAAGATCGGGCACGTCCGCCGAGAGGTCCACCGACATGCCGCTCGCGCCCAGGGCCTCGACCTGAGGATAGCGACTGCGAGACAGCACAGTGACCGCATCGCCGCGTGCGAGGAGCTGCTCGACAATCACCCGTCCCAGGAAGCCGCCGCCGCCAGTGACCAGTGCCTTCATGCCTGATTCCCCGCCCACTCCGCCAGGTCCAGTCGCCGAATCTTGGCGTTGTGGCGAACATCAACCGGGAAGCCGGCGTGGAAGAGGAACCGCTGAATGTGGACGGTCTTGGGGTTGCTCGCGCCGATCTTGAGCAGCTCTTCGATGATGGTCTCCTGAGGCGTGCTCGCGGTGGGCTCCAGCTCGACCACAAGGACTGCCTCGCCGTTCACCCCGACCATTGCCGTTCGGTAGACCTCGGGGTGCTCGTTGAACACCCCCTCGCAGGGAACCGGAAAGACGAGGGAGCCACAGGAGAGCTGGACCCGATGCGACTTGCGTCCACAGAACCACAGCCGACCCTGATCATCTTGGTAGGCGAGATCGCCCATGCGGTGCCAGAACGCACCGTTGCTGCCATAGATCTTGGCCTTGGCGGTGTGCTCGGGGAGGTCCTTGTACTCTGGGGTGACCTGCGCCCCCCTCACACACAGCTCGCCGACCTCGCCCGGCGAAACCTGCAGATCGTCACTCCAGCGCTCGATGACCGCATCCGTGATGCCGATGATCGCGATCTCGATGCCCGCTACCGGGTGACCGACGCAGGTCCCCTCACCGGCTCGGGTTCGGCGAGCTGTGTCCGTAAGGACCTCATGAGAGCCAATGCTGGCGACCGGCAGCGACTCTGTTGCGCCGTAGGGCGTGTGCAGCTGGGCGTTGTTCTCGAAGATCTCCTGAAACGCCTCGTGCATCCACACCGGAACCGGCGCACCGGCCATCAAGATGCGCTTCATGCTCGGCAGCTTCAGGCCGTGCTCTCGGGCGTGGAGGGCCATGTTCTTCCAGATCGCCGGGCTGCCGAAGGCCGAGGTGCAGCCGTTGGCCTCGATGGCCTCGATGAGCTTCACCGGGTCGGCCTGGGCAGGCTTGGTCGGGTCCATGTCCGGGATGACCACGGTCATACCCATCGCCATGCTGAACAGCCCGAACAACGGGAAGCAGGCCAGATCAACCTCACCGGCCTTGATGCCGTAGGTCTGCTGGATGAGGTGGGTCTGGGTGGAGAAGATGCCGTGGGTGTAGGTCACCCCCTTCGCCGGACCGGTGCTGCCGGAGGTGAACAGGATCGCGGCCTCATCCTCAGGCTTGACCGGAGCGGTCGGGAAGGGCGTGTCTGAGGCGACACGGCAGCCCTCTAGGGTCACGCCGCCCCAGAACATCGTGGACTTGCCGTTGGTGATCGTGACCTCGACGCTGCCGAAGGCCTTGCGAAACACCAGCCGGAGCGCCTGGGCCATCGGCTCGCCGATGAGCACCCGGGGCTTGATGCGCCCGATGCACGACAGGAAGCCCTTCAAGCCCATCCCCGGATCGATGAGGACCGGCAGCGCGCCGACCTTGAACACCGCGAACACCAGCGGGATGAACTCCAGGCACGGCTTGACCAGAAGGCTGACCCGATCGCCGGATCGCATCCCGGCAGCGACGAAGCCCCGGGCATACTCATCCGTCAGCGCATTGAGCTGGGCGAAGGAGAGGTGGGTCCAGCAGACATTGCCGTTGGCATCACGAGACTCGGGGAAGACCACTGCCCGCTGGTAGGGCGTCTCAGCGGCCCGCTGCTCCATGAGCGCAGCGATGTTGGTGATGCGCGGGGCGTTCATCCCAGATCCAGCGGGTGTCGGGCGAGGAAGTCGTCCAGCTTCTCGACGAGCCGATCCGGGGCATCCTCCATGACGTAGTGCCCCACATCCGGCCAGGCATGGACCTCGGCATCAGGGAACCGCTCCTGCCACTCCTTGCGGAACGCCGGGGTGAAGCAGAAGTCATCGTCTCCCCAGCAGATGAGCATCGGGCGATCGCGAAACTGCGCGAGCCCGTCCTCCGCCTCGGTGAGGGCAGCGTAGCTGGGGTGAGCGGGCTTGAGGGGAATGTCCTCGACGAACCGCAGGGTTGCGATTCGGTTGGCCCAGGAGTCATAGGGCATCAGCAGCCCGTCTCGGACCTCCGGCGAGAGCCCGACGGCGGTGGCGCGCCAGGTCGCCACCCGAGCAAAGCCGTTGAGGCCACGGACCGCCAGCGAGCCAAACACCGGGATGCGGCATGAGGCAATGGAAGCGGGAATCGCGAGGCTGCGGAAGGCCGCGGTGTTGGTGATGACCAGACGCTTGATGCGGTCGGGCAGCTTCGCGGCGGCCGCCATGCCGATCGCGCCGCCCCAGTCGTGGACGACGAGGGTGACGTTCTGCAGATCGAGGTGCTCGATAAGGGCAACGAGGTTGTCCCGGTGACCGGCGAGCTGGTAGGGCCAGTCCTGGGGCTTGTCGGACAGGCCGCAGCCGATGTGATCAGGGACCACCACCCGATAGCGGTCGGCATAGGTCGTGACGAGACGACGCCAGTAGAACGACCAGGTCGGATTGCCGTGAACGGCGAGGATGACCTCGCCCCCCTGAGGGCCTTCGTCGAGGTAGTTCAGGTTGCCGCCGTCGACGGCGAGGGTCTTCCCCTTCCAGGGGTAGAGAGACTGGAGCTTCGAGGTCACCATCGGATTCCCATCATCGAGACATTCAGGCCGCTGCCGATGCCCAGCATTCCCACCCGATCACCCTCGCGGATGCGGCCGCGCTTCAGGCCAAGGGAGAGAGTCAGCGGGACACCGGCAGCTCCGACGTTGCCATGATCGGAGAAGATCGACATCGCGCGGTCGGCAGGCAGGCCCAGGGCGTTGATCACCCGGGTGTGGTTGGCACGACCGACCTGGTGGAGCGCGTACTCTTGCACCACCTCCGGCCGCAGATCGACGTGCTGGTGGACGCTCGCCCAGGTCCGCTCGGCCAGGGAAACCCCCTCGCTGAGCAGGCGGGCAGCGTCAGTGGTCATCTTGGTAGAGGTCCCCACACACAGCCGGTTGTGCTCGGTCGCGGCTCGGGCGAGACCGCCGAGGAAGCGGTGACCAGTGCGGCTGCGGCGTCGGCTGCTCAGCAGCATCGCCACCCCGGCGCTGCCGAGGGTCAGTGTTGCGAGGTTGTCACGGAAGGAAGCCATGTCTGCCGCAGGATCGTGCAGCCGTCGGACCGTGGCCTCGACCGGCTCACGGCTGCTCTCTCCGGCAACAACCAGCGCGTAGTCCACCTGCCCAAGCTCGATCATCTGTGCGACCACGGTCATGCCCGAGAGGAAGCCCAGACAGGCATTGCCGACGTCGAAGTTGAGCGCAGTGGTCGGCAGAGAGAGGTTGCCGTGGACCAGGGCGGCGACTGAGGGCTCCAGATAGTCCTTGCAGACCGAGGTAGAGACCAGGATGCCGACATCCTCGCGAGCAACACCGGTCTCATCGAGCAGCGCCTCTGCCGCACGGGTGGCGACCGTGGAGGGCTTGACCCCTGGTGCCCAGAACCGACGGGCACGGATTCCGGTGACCGTCTCCAGCCAGCCCGGACGCATCCCGAGGCGGGAGTAGAGGCCTGAGATGCTCTGCTCGATGGAGGAAGTCGTCACCTCAGTGGTCGGGACCACGTGAGCGACTCCCTCGATGCAGACCTGGTGAAAACGCATTGGGGCTCCGGCAATGCCGGTTAACACGGTCGCCCCTCCTCCGGCGTCCGGTGAGGCCCCAAGAACCTCTGCAGAAGGGTGTAGAGGCCGCGAGGACTGCCGCGTGGATAGCGTTAGCGGAGCCCCGATGCTCGGTGCAGCCAGCCCATTAAGCCGCAGCGCACGCCATGCTCCAAGAGCCTCTCAGCCCCCAAAAAACAATGTGGGCACACCTAATGAAAATGATTATCATTATCGTACTCAAAACCCGAGAGGGGGTCCACGATGATCATTTGCCTCTGCCATGGTGTCTCAGACCGTGAAGTGAAGTCGCTCATCGAGCACGGCACGACCAGCGTCCGGGACATCGGCAAGAAGTGTCATGCTGGGACCGACTGTGGCTCCTGCGCGCGGACCATTCGTCGGCTCGCCCAAGCCCGACGAGATCGCACACCTCCGCGGGGCTGATATAGCCCCCACGAGTATTCGGAGAATTGATCATGTCACTCAAGACCGACAAGCGCGTCATCGACGCCCTGAACACGATTCTTACTGGCGAGTTAACCGCGATCAACCAGTACTTCTTGCATGCCAAGATGTGCCAGAACTGGGGCTATGAGCGACTCTACAAGGTCATCTATGGCGAGTCCATCGACGAGATGAAGCACGCCGATGCCCTCATCGAGCGCATCCTGTTCCTCGGCGGCCTCCCCAATGTTCAGCGCCTGGACAACGTCAACATCGGTGAGACCGTCGCCGAGCAGCTCCAGGCGGACCTCGCCTTCGAGCACATCGCCATTCCTCGGCTCAAGGAAGCCATCGACCTGTGCTACACCTGTGCCGATCACGGGACCCGCACCCTCCTGGAGAAGATCCTCTCCTCAGAGGAAGAGCACGTCGACTGGCTGGAGGCTCAGCTTGAGCTCATCGAGCAGATCGGAATCCAGAACTACCTCGCGCAGCAGCTCTACGCGTAGCCTCAGCGGGCACGATCACCGGCCAGTCTCCCTCACCGGAGATGAACCTCTGGACGCTCGCGAGGGTGGCCGGTAGGTCGAGGTCACACCATCCTGCCCCCTGCGCAGCGATCACCGACTCGATCCGCTCGGTGGCCCGACTCAGCAGCCGTCTGGCTGGTCGGTCGTGCCCGAGGTGATGCTTGATGGTCGCCGCAGCGAGCTGGATGAGGCCCTGGAGAAGCTGTCGGAGATGTCCCTGCGGCGTCGCTTTCCAGACCGCCTCCCACACCTCATGGGATTCCCAGTAGTAGCGGTGGTCATAGAGATCGAGTCCGCGCAGCCAGGCCGCTCCCGACTCGAGATGCTCTGGATCACGACTGTGCCCGCCAGGGTGCCGCAGCGGGTGGGGCCCTTCGCCGGGAAGGTAGCGGTAGGGCGGCAGCGGCAGTTTAAGCCTCAGCGGCGGAGGATCCGTTGGCGGCGGGATTGGCATGGCATAGAGATAGCGCCTTTCATCTCCACTCACGGCCATTCTAGCAGATAATGGATCGTCACAGACCCGAGAGCTCCATGTCCGAGACCGCGAGCGGAATCAGTCTCCTAATTAAGAACCAGCCTTCTAAGTCGGCTGTAACGGAGCCCCCCACCGCGACTCAGCGTGCTGAGGAGAGCTGGCAGCCCACCCTACCGGCACCCAAGCTCGCCGAAGAGTCGGTCGTCAGCGAAGGCTGGCCTGCGGCAGTGCTGCACCGTCTCCCCCAGGACCGCCGAGCGGCAGTGCAGGTCGCCCAGCCGATTCTTCGTCACCTCCAGTCCATCGATGGGCTGCGTCTGGTCCAGGGATCCACCCCCGGAGAGCTGCTGATTCGGACCACCGAAGCCCACGCCGGAGATCGGGTTCTGCTGAGCGCCAGCGATGGGTATCTTCAGATCGACGGCTACCTCTCCGCAGACGCCTACACCCGTCAGGTCAGCCGCTGCGTCCAGCGCTTGCTGTCTCAGATCGCCGCTCCGCAGACCAGCATCGATGCCGTGCGGGCAGCCCGACGGCGCCTGGAGTCCTGGCTCGGTCTGAAAGAAGATCCCCGCAACCCCTGGTCGCTGCCCGGCAACCTCAGCGAAGCCACCATCTACCTCTCGCGCCGGATCCTCAACTGGTGCAGCCGCCGAATCGACGCTCCGGCGAGCCGATGGCTGGACGGCGGCCTGCCAGAAGCCACTCAGTGGGGGCCGGGGCCGCTGACCTTCGCGTCCGTGCGCGGCGAGAACGGATCCTTCTCTCCGATCATCATCTCCACCGAGGAGCACACCGCCCAGAGCGTTGCCTGGCGGCGCCTGATGGCCGAAGAGACGGCCCTCGCCCTCGCGCTGCCAAAGTCGCTGACAGTGGTGCTCGGTCGGCTGGAGATCCCCCTCCCCACCGTTCCCCTGCCTGAGCCCCTCGCCGTGCTCGCCACCTGGAGCGAGACCGACGCTCCGGCCCTGGCCCGACGCGCCCAGGCGCTGCTGCTGCTCAGCCTCGCGAAGGATCCCGAGCAGCGCAAGAGCCTCAGCGGGCTCGGCATCATCAATCCACAGCTGGAGGACCTCCACCAGAAGTGGACCGATGCGGGCTGTCCAGCGGACGTTCTGCCTGGGATCGTCACGGACGAAGAGCTTCCGACAGCGCTCACGGCCCTCGTCGGAAAGCCCGGCTCAGCGATGGTCGCTCGTCTCGAGGCGCTGATCGAGCGGCGAATCAGCAACAGCGAGGCCGTGGAGAAGCTCCAGGCCCATGCCGCGACGCTGTGCGGACAGATCGCAAGCCTCCAGGAAGAATCCGAGGTCCTTGAGACCCGCCGCACCGAGGTCAACGCCACACTCGACCGCCTCGAGCTGCGGGTCAGCGCGCTGGCGCCGCTGCTCGAGAGCGCGCTCCCCGTCGCCCCCCTCCCGACCAACCCCGCGACCCTGCCCGCCTTCCGCGCAGAGCTGGAGGCCCGCACTCCAGGAGTCTCAGAGGCCTGCGCCGACCGACTCCTGCTCGCGCTGACCGCTGCGGCGGATCTTGGCGCGCCAGTGCTGCTGGTCGGTCCAGAGTCTGCCGAGGTCGCAGCCGTCCTGCCAGACATCATCGACGGCACCGGACGCCACCACATCCCGGTCCGGCCGGAGTGGTCCAGCGAGGCCGATCTGCTCGGTCAGATCCAAGGCGATCGGTTCATCCCCAGCAAGTTCACCGAGGCCATCCAGCAGGTCACCGCCAGCACGATCTCCGACGAGCGCTCCGCTCCGGGCATTGTCTGGCTGGAGGGCATGGATCGCGCCGATCCGAGCCGCTACACCCCCTCCCTGCTCGCCGCCATGGAGCGGGACCGGAGGCTGGCGCTCTACCCTCGCGCCCAGCACGCCGCCTGGCAGGACGCCGGCACGGTCACAGAGCCCGATGGCTGGCAGCTCAACCTGCCCCCCGGACTCGTCCTCCTCGGCACCCTGGAGGGGCATCGGGAGCTGCCGGTCAGCCTCACCCAGCGCAGCCTCATGGTCCGCCTCTCGCCTCCCGATCTCTCCGCGATGATGACCATCGCCACCGGTGGGCGCTGTCGGCTCTTGCTGCCCGAGATCTCCAGCGAGACCGCACTGGACATCAACGCCACCTTCCCCCTCGCCTGGGCCAACTTCCAGGAGGCCCTGATGATCCTCCGGCCGCTCGGCGCACGGCCCTCCAGGCGCCTCGCCCGCCAGGCCACGGCGTGCCTCCGGCAAGCCTCCGCATGGGCCATGGCCGACGACAGCGCGCTCTCCGCACACCTCGTCCACCTCCTGCTGCTCGACCGCATCCAGTCGCTCACCACCACCGAGCCGCTCGCGCAGCTGCTGGACTGCGACTGGCTGACCGATGCGCTGGCCGAGGCCATCTGGACGCGCATCGCCTGAGGGGAATGATGAGGCGACTCCCGATGCCATGAACTCCGCTCACGTGTGCACATGAGCGCTCGTAGGCGCTCCCTCCAGCTCGTCATCGCCCTCGTCCTGCTCGCTGGTCTGGAGGGCCTCGCGCGGCTGATTCCTGTCGGGGATGACCCCTCTCGGCTGTTCTCGCTGTATGGGGCCAACGGCTATGAGCTGATCCACCAGCTCCCCGACGCCACCGCATTTCTCAGCGGTGCACACCAACTGCTGGAGTCCGATGAGGCGCTGATGTGGCGGCTGCGGCCCGGCCTGGAGATGGACGCCGCGTCGCTGTCGCTGGGGGCACCGAGAGACTGGCAGATCGCGATCTCAGCGGACGGACAGCGCCTGCCGACGGCGGCGTCGGAGGTGGTCGCGCTGGGAGACTCCTGCACCTTCGGCTGGGGCGTGGATGGTGCAGAGACCTGGCCGGCGCGGCTGGGTGCGGTCAACCTCGGGGTGCCTGGCTACAGCAGCGTGCAGGGAGCGGAGGTGGCCCGTCGCGCGCAGGAAGCCCGCACCTCGTCTGTGATCATCGCGGCGTTTGGGGCCAACGATGGTCACGCCGTCACGGTCGGAGATGCCGCACGCCTGGCGGGCCGCCAGACCACCGTGGGCCGGCTGCGCTATCGCATCGCACAGCTCGCGCTCATCACCCGCCTCCGGGCCATTCGCTATCCACGGTGGGCCGCCGGACAGGTCGACGCCTGGCGCGCGGGTCAGACCACCGTCCGGGTCACCCCGTCGCGCTACCGGCAGGCCCTCGACGACATCCGCGCGCAGACCGAGCGCCTGATCCTGCTCGATGTCTGCGCCCGAGACGAATACCGCGCGATCATGCGCGAGCAGTCCACAGAGCACGACGTCGCGCTGGTGGAGTACGCCGCGCTCGGGGGCGAGACCCTCGACGGCTGCCATCCCACTCCGGAGGGTCACCGAAGGATCGCCGCAGCAATCGAGGCGCTGCTGTGACGACCGGGGCTTCGCGAGGCCCGTCGGCGCCGACCACACCATGCGCGAGCTCATCAGCGATGATCAGTGCCGCTCACCGAGCAGTGAGCCAGTCCGACAGCCACGCCACCATCTGCCGTCCCTGAGCGGAGGGTCGGGGGCTGATCCAGCGGGGTGTCGTGCCGGGGCGGTGCTGCTGGTCGTTGATCCAGACCGATGGACAGCGTCCGGCGCTGGCCGCCTCCAGCATCTCCATGCCGATCTCGACCCGCCTTCCGTGGACATGATCCCAGCGAGACTGCACCCGATGGTAGGGGCAGGCCAGCGCGCCGACCATCCCCACAGCCTCGCGCGGTGCCCAGTAGCGCGGATCGGTGGTGTGATCGGTGGCCGGTGCGCGCAGCCACCGCCGGTGACCAGGCCCCTCCCAGTCCATCATCACCGCCACTGAGGTCGCCAGCGCGGGGTGTCGTGTCAGCGCCCCCATCGCCATCGGCAGCCCAAAGCTGATGCTCACCACCGCCACCCGCTCCGTTCGCTCCAGCAGCAGCCGCAGCGCCGCAGCGCACTCGTCCTGGTGCAGCGGTCCGCAGCGATCCGCGCGCCCGGCGACGCCCTCCCGTCCCGACGGTGTGAACACCATCGCAGAGAACCCCGACCGGGCCAGCCTGGGGGCCGTGAGGACGCACGAGAGCCCAGTGAGCGCAGAGAGTCCATCGAGCGCACCGGGGACCAGCAGCACACCCGGTGCATCCGACGCGGCCGCCGGGTACAGCCGACAGGGGAGGTCATGACCAGCGGGAGATCGCAGCGGAAGGCGGGTGAACCCCACGGGATGCCGTCGACGGGCCGTGGCCTCTCGGAGCCGACGATGGTGTCGGTCGACGAGTCGCATCAAGCGGATCACAGCACCTCCAGGGTCATCCTACTCAGGGTGGTGGAGAGGGTGGTGGAGAGGGTGGTGGACGGCGGCTGCGTCATCAGGCAGGCCGCGCAGGATGAGGTCGATTTCTTCCAGTATGGCCGCTGTGATGGTGCGATGAGCCCTCAGACCTCATGAACACTGGAGGTCGCAGCAGCCAGTGCGGCGCTGTAGATTGGAGAGACTGCAACCGCCCGCCTCTCGGAGTGTCCCCCATGAAGCTCATATGGCTCGCCCTACCGCTCGCTGCATGCAACACCGAGAGCAGCATCCCGGAGGTGATGGATCACTTCGATCCTGCCAGCGGCCACACCTTCACCGAGGATGGCCCCACGGTCAGCATCATCAACCTCGACGACGAGCCGCTGGTCTGCTTCTCCACGCTCGGCGAGCCCGAGTGGAGCGACGGCAGCTGTGCGAGCCCGGTGCCCGAGGATGGCATCATCGCGCTGCCTGACTGCGGCTTCAGCGTGGTCACCATCGCCTGGGCCGACGGCGCTCAGACCGACAGCGCCAACTACGTCGTGGAGGCCCCTGCCTGCGAGGACGAGTGCGATCCGATCATCCCGTGGGCCAACGACGAGCTCGCCCGGGCATTCGCGGTCTGGCAGGACGAGACGCGCTGCATGATGAACGACTGCGAGACCCCCTCAGGCACCGGAGACTGGAGCGCCAGCTGCGACAGCGGCAGCGTGGACTGGGACGTCAGTCTCGACGGACTCCGTGCGATCAGCGCGTTCTCGTTCAACGCCTGCGAGCACACCGTCGAGCTCGAGGTCCACGACTACGCGGCCGACCCTGACGGAACCGATCCAGCAGCCGTCACGACCACCCCCGTCACCCTCATCGTCGATGGCTCCTTCAAGCAAGACACCGACTTCTCCGGCAACGGCAACGAGGCCGGCACGGTCACCATCTCCGGTGACTTCACCGGCACCCTGGAGAGTCGCATCGTCATCGAGGACAAGGTCCGAGGCGACGGAGACTTCCGGGCCGCATGCACCGCAGATCCCTTCGAGAGCGAGGAGTGCGCCCCCGGCTCGGCAGCCATCGCCTACGACTACCCCGGCTGGACCTGCCACGGCGACATCTGCCCTGAGGCCGCCCCCGGAGACTGCGAGGATCCCGATGCCGACGAGGACGGCATCCCCGATGAATCCGACAACTGTCCAGAGGATGCCAACACCGACCAAGCCGACATCGATCAAGACGGCATCGGCGATGCCTGCGACGACGAGCCCGGCTTCTTGCTCATCCAGTTCAAGACCTCCAGCCGCTGCCTGACCACCGCCTCCGACGGCGCGGTGGAGTCCACCAGCATCTGCGCTGCCGAGGACCCCGCTCAGCAGTGGGTGGTGTTCGAGGACGGCTCTAACCACGGCTTCCAGAGCCTCGACAACGGCGAGTGCCTCTCCCAGGACGGCATCCTCATCGGCCCCTGGGACGTCGTCACCGAGCCCTGCAGTGGCTCCGAGGCACAGCAGTGGACCCTGGAGACCTACGACCAGGGCGGCCTCGACGCGCAGTGGCCGCTGCGGCTGCACAACGTCGCGGAGGACTTCTGCGCCTACACCGACTTCTCGGGCTGGGTCTACGGCACCATCATCAACTGCGGCCTCGCCGGCACCGAGGACAACCGCAAGGTCGGCCTGTACATGAACGGCGACTTCGAGAGCGATCCGTTCACCCCGTGAGGACGCCGTGGGGAGAACCGAGCGCTCTTCCCCACGCCAGGCACCCCGAGCGGGGGCGTCTCAGCGGAAGATGGCCACGGGATCCGCTATGGTGCACGCGATGCTCCTGCTGCTTGCCTGCTCTTCGCCCGCCGACGACACCGCGCCAGCCCTCACCGAGAGTGCGCCGGTGCCGCTGTTCACCATCGCGGCGGTGGCTGATCCGCACCTGTTCGACGACGGCGAGCACGCGGCCCGGACCGCGACGCTGGTGGACTGGATCAACGACAACGCCGGCCTCCGTGGCATCGAGCTGGTGGTGATCTCTGGCGACATCGCCTGGAACGCCGGTCTCGACATCGCTCCGACGCTGCTGGGGGCGCTGACCGTGCCGTTCATGCCGGTCATCGGCGACAACGAGATCCACAACGGCGTCGAGGCAGACTTCGCCGAGATGGTCGCCCCGATGCTCGACACCCTCGCCAGCCAGGTCGAGGACTGGCGGGCAGCGCCGGTTCCGGTGGACAACCCGGTAGACGGTGGGCAGAGCTGGCTGCTGAACTACAGCTTCACCTACCGCGGGATGCGCTTTGTCTCGCTGGACTGGAACGCCCGGGTCATGGACTCCATCCTCGGCGAGATGGCCGACCTGCACGACTTCGATGGCGGCACCCTCCCCTTCCTCGCCGAGGAGCTCGCCCTGCACGGCGAGGGTCCAGACGGAGGGATGATCTTCGCCAGCCACCACCCCATGCACCTCAGCCCCGCAGCCTTCGACCTCGCCGAGATGGAGTCCCTCACGGCGCTCATCGCTCCTTACGGCGATCGGGTCTATGCCGACCTCGCTGGGCACTACCACATCGACCTGGAGACCATCGGAGAGGGCGGCTACGACGTCCTGGTCACCGATGCCATCTGGGACGACGTGATCACCGTGCGGCTCCTGGAGGTCTCTGGGATCTACCAGGGATCATCGCTGGTTCGCTTCGAGGTTGCGCGCGAGCTGCTGACGCTTGAGTAGGGCCGCCACCACCCAAGCCATCCCAGCACGCAGCCGCAGCACCGGCCATCACGACTTCAGGAGGCGGGTCTCCAGCGCAGCGAGGCGGGCCTTCAGCGCCTCTACCTCGTCCACATCAGGGGTCTGGGGAGCGGTCGAGGCTGCTGGCATGTGCGCGATCAGCCCTGAAGGTGCAATGTCCGGCGGCACCCAGTGGAGCTGCTCCTCGACCCGAGACAGCTGCGCATCGAGCAGCTCCAGCCCAGCAGCGAGGGGCTTGGAGAGCACGCTGACCATCGGATCCGAAGCACCCATGCGGATCATGCGGTGCAGCAGCCCCACCGGCATCAGCCCCAGCCCGCCCTCGACCTCTCGAAGAACCTGCACCAGCACCCCACGCGTGAGGTCGGCGCCGGTCTTGGCGTCCACCACCTGCACGCGATTGCCAGCCTGGATGAGCGCCGCGAGCCGGTCGAGGTTGATGTACCCAGAGCTCTCGGTGTCGTAGAGCCGGCGGTTGCTGTACTTCTTGATGATGCGCATGCGGCGTTCTTATCTCGGAAGCAGAAGCCGCGGCCCAGGACCGTTCCTCCGGGCATCAGCGACCTCAATGACTCAGCGGAACAGACTACTGAAGCATCGCCGGGCGACCAGCCACCCAGTCTCGCATGCACTCGACCTCCTGCTCCACCCACCAATTGCTGTACTCCCGGCGGGTATCGGTGAGGATGTAGTCGTCGATCATGGCGTAGGTGGTGTCGATCTGCTCAGCCATCACCATCGACTCCAGCACCGCCGCCTGCTCAAGAATCGACGACTGCAGCTCTGCCGCGCACTCCGCGTTGCTCCAGCAGCGCCGGATCAGGTAGCCGCCGTTGTACTCGCGGGGAAGCTGGCCGTACTCGCCGCAGTGCGGGTTTCCAGACCATGGATACCAGCCAAACGACAGGTCAGTAGACCACGGTGTGAAGGACCACTTGTCGGCGCTGGGGTCATGGTAGAGCCGGTAGTTGTTGATGTTCCAGCCGTAGTTGTCGTAGTGAGAGATGACCATCTCGGCTGCCGTTGCGTCGATGAACTGCTCCCAGTTCAGGCGCTCTCGGGCCGCCTCCAGCCAGTCCTCGTTTCCGATGCTCACCGCATCACACAGCTCCAGGAGCGCCTCCTCTCCGCCCTTCGCCAGCTCATCAACCTCATAGCAGGTGCAGTCCTGGTCGAGATCGCAGGACCAGTTGAACGAGCCAGCCTCGAACATGCTGCCGTCGGCATCGCTCCACCACCGCTCCCGGTAGACCTTGTTCTGCTTCTCGACGAACAAGAACAGCCCATAGTCCATGCCGTTGAGCGTGACGTGGGCATACGCCGTGCGGCTGGCTGGCACCCCGACGGTCCGGAAGAACCGGTAGGCGAAGTGCTCGTGCATCATCGAGGGGTCATAGATCATGTTGTGGAGGTAGACGCTGGAGAGGCCATCGACCTCCTGATCCTTCACCACCCGGTTGAAGTCGATGACCATCGAGGGCTTCTGATTGATGGGCCGGAACTGGGTGTTCCCCTTGAGCTTGATCGCAACCGACAGGTCAACATTATCCCCAATACTGATTGTTACAGGTGCATATTCGCGCGGATCATTGATGAGAGCATTCCAAGAAGGCTGGTCGATGGTCAGCGTCACCTCGTGGACCACCGACTCATCAAACAGCCAAGCCCCCGCATCGGCGATGTCGCCTTCTCCGTCTCCCGTGATGGTGTCTGGCTCCGGGTCTGTGTCGGCAGAGTCGAGCGTGTCCGTCTCGCTGGAGTCTGGAGGAACATCAACCACCGAAGACCCACTGCCTTCAGGACGATTCGACGAGACTGGCTCGGTGCAGCCGCTCAGGATCACCAGGATACTGACCACTCGCATTTCTACTCCTTCTCAACCGTCCGCAGGGCGACCGCACCGCAAGCGATACCGGTCCAGCCTCGGGAACATATCCCCATTCCAGGTCTTCAAGAGCACGCATCACCGCCCGCACCTGCCGTGTGTGCTGTCGCGTGGCGGCCCAAGGCAGCACACCGTGCGCAAGCAGAGGGCGCTGTCGCAGAACCACACGCCAGCACACGACCACCTGACCATTCCGAAAATTACCAACTTTAAAAGACACTTATTCAAAACAAAAACAGCACCATCTCTCCCCTGAATGGGAGCAGGAGAAAACACCCCCCGAGAGGATGCGAGAGATCAGGTAGAGTAAGGAGAGACGAATACGCCCTCCATCAGCCCATCTGGAGCTGGCATGCAAGAGCATGATCCCCGCCTGAGCACCCCCGAGACCCTCCGCACGCTGCACGAGCAGGAGAACCACCGCGAGAGCGAAGGCGAGCGCCTGCAAGACGCCCGTCTGCTCGCGCTGAAGACCCGCCAGCAGTCCGCCGAAGGACATGCCGGTCTCTCGGCCTCGATCCATGAGATGTTCGGCAACCGGGTGATGGCGGCTGCGCTGGCCGGGCACCACGCATCTGCTCCCGGAGTGACGGGCCCCGGCGAGATCATCCAAGGCGCGATGAGCCTCGGCGCCGGCGGCGTGGTGATCGCGGACGGCATCGACGGGCTGCTGAGCAACAGCATGGTGCAGGGCTGGATGGGCAGCGCTGGCGACGGCCTGTCCAGTGCAGGAGCGGCGGGTGCCGGCGCAGAGACCGCAGGCTCCGGAGCCGCGATGGCCCTGGCC
>JAQXDW010000047.1 GCA_029251165.1 Myxococcota bacterium | reverse complement strand
AATTGTCAGGTCGAAGTGTCAGATCAGGCCCACAACGTGACAATTGTCAGCTCAGAATGACAAACGGGCTCCGCAAACTGACAATTGTCACATGGCCGCGATCGCGCTGCGCGCGATATTAAAACATCAAGCTTCAAGCTGACGATGGGGACGGCAAGACCAAGCGAAAGCGCGCCGCGCGCGTTCCAGCTCTCGGGCGGTCTCCTGCTGCGGTACGTGGTGCGCAGGCTCCTGGTGACGTAGAACGAGCTGCCCCGACGCGCACGGTAGACATCAGTTCTTGGTCCCTTGGGCGAATTAACAATTTATAGCGGCTTCGCTAGCGGCCCCGGCGTAGGCGCCGCCGGCGCGCCCCAGACACAAGGTTAGACCCAGCTCGAGCCGAGATAAAGTGTGTCCGGAGGGCGGATGCGACTATTCTCGATACTCTGCTGTGTGGTCCACATCCAGGGGTGTCATCCCACCGTGCAAGAGGGCGTCAACCCTGGCGAGTGCACAGACCAACAGGACAATGACGGAGATCAGGCGGTTGACTGTATGGATCCCAGTTGTATGGGTTCGCCGGACTGTACGGACTCGGACTCGGACTCGGACTCGGACTCGGACTCGGACTCGGACTCGGACTCGGACTCGGACTCGGACTCGGACACCGGGATGGATCCGGAAGACCCCATCGCCCCCATGCTGGCGGTCGGAGACACGCACAATTGCCTCCTGACGACGGCGGGGGATGTGACATGCTGGGGCTACGCCTCTCAGGGGCAGAGCACCCCTCCGGAGGGCGTCCGCTTTCTCCAAGTCTCCGCCGGGATCTGGCACACGTGCGGGCGAGATACGGAGGGTATCGTCCACTGCTGGGGATGTGAGGGCCTATCGGATGTGGGGCAGTGTGAGGTTCCCTCGGAGTCAGCCCTCGACCTGGACGTCGGCTCGTACAGCACCTGCATCATCGAGCCCAGCGGAGCCGCCCGTTGCTACGGGTGTGGTGGTGATCGGGACAGCGGCCAGTGTGATGCCCCAGAAGGCTCCTTCGTCTCGATCCGTTCCAGCGACCACCACACCTGTGCTCTCGATGCCGATGGGGTGGCGACTTGTTGGGGATGCAGTGGAGCGGGAGCCGCCTGCCAGCCGCCCGAAGGAGAGACGTTCTCTCGGATCGCAACCGGCCCCAACCACTCCTGTGGCATCACTCCAGACGCACGCGCCCTGTGCTGGGGCGACAGCCCTTTCGGTGCGACCGTCGTACCCCCGGGGAGCTTCACCCAGGTTGGAGTGGGCCATACCCACTCCTGCGGTGTGACCACGGCGGGGACGGTTGACTGCTGGGGTTGCAGCAGCCCAGATGAAGGAGTCGACCTTGGCCAGTGTGACGCGCCAGCGGACGACGGATTCGTCTTTGTCGATGGGGGGACCGGTCACTCCTGTGGTCTCAAGCAAGACGGCAGCGTGACCTGCTGGGGATGCGGAGACGACTGGCAGTGGGATGACGGGCAATGTGAGCCGCCGAAGCGCTGAGGCGGATGGGCCGTGCAAGAGCGCTGATGACCTGTTGCGATGGGCTCATTTTCGTGTGGATGGGTGCTGTGTATCGTCCTCAAAAGCGGGCGATTGCCAGTCGCATGTGGTTCGTTGCCGTGCCTCGCTGTGGTAGCGGGGGCCTGGGGCGGCTCTTGGCGCACTTCGGTACCGAGGCTCAGGGCGGCAGGCTCTCCGGCGGACCTCGCGCGGGAGGGAAGGTAAGTCCCAGATGGACTACGCCCTCGGCAAGGACTGCCCCCTGGTTGTTGGCGGCAATTGGCACCAAGCTGTGTGACATCGGCCTGGATATTTCAGGTTATTCCAAGCCAATACAGGCCGAATCTTTTGTATGCTTCGCCCTGAACGCCGACCCCGATCGGGCAGGAGACGCTGGTGCCACCGAGGCCGCAGTAGCCTCCCGAGTTCTTGGCTAAAACCTGCTGGTGGCAGTTTGCTCGGGTCAGGTTGTAGCTGGGTAATTGTGCGAAGTGTACAAGGATTTGGGCGAAGTGGACAAAACGCCACATCCTGCACGGTGCTGGGATGTATGAGGGGGGAGGCAAGTGCGATCTGTGGAGCACAGGTGGATGCGAGCGGCTGAGGCGGTGGTGCGCTCAACTGCGGATGACGTCCCTTGTTCTCCCACACTCCATGGGCGGTTCTTATTCACGCTCCTGATCGTCGGCGCGGAGTATGAGCGAAACCTCGTGTGGGAGCGAACACTGGCGAGGCTCGAGGCCGTTTGACGGAAAGGACGCAGGGGATGATGGCTCTCTTGGTCTCTGCGCTGCCACCGATGGCCATAAGTGGTCGTATATACCGGATTTGGAATTGTCGAGCACCAGGTCACTGTCTCCCGTGGGCATCAGGAGGGCAGTTTGAAACGTGAGACGCAACGATGAACCCGGCGTCGTGCTTTCGGGTCGACGTGCAGCGATCGCTACTTCCCTGTGACCCATATGAAGCGATCGCTTCTTTTGATGGACTCAAGAGAAGCGAACGCTTATTTTTGGTCAGCGACGTGAAGCGAATGCTTCTCAGGATGGATCATGAAAAGGCAGACCGGAGAGTACGAACGAAGCACCGTGGCGGGTGAGGAGGTCAGCGCCTTCATCCCGTTTCCACTGCCGCCCGGTGAACCACCGCTGAACCTGAGCGGCGACCTTGCGCCGCTGCTTGCCCGGGCGAGAGAGCAGGTGCGGCTGCTCGACCTTGCCGGTGACCTCGTGCCCTCGGTGGAGTGGTTTGTCTACGCCTTTGTCCGCAAGGAAGCGGTCCTCTCCGCCCAGATCGAGGGGACACAGGCCACCTTGATGGACCTGCTCGAGGTCGAGGCATCGGGAGAGGCACCCGTTGACGCGGACGTCGAAGAGATCTGTGGCTACGTCGATGCGCTCAATTTCGCGTGGGACGAGCTCGGCAGTGACACCGGCTTGCCCATTTCGATGCGCCTCTTGTCGGAGGCCCATCGCCGACTGTTGGCCGGGGTTCGAGGCGCCCAGAAGCAGCCAGGCGAGGTGCGGCGGTCGCAGAACTGGATCGGAGGCACACGACCCGGAAACGCACATTTCGTCCCACCGCCGCCGCACCGACTCGGTGAACTGCTCAGCCAGTTCGAGCATGCCATCCATGATGACAGCGACCTGCCGCCCCTCGTCCGGATCGGCCTCTTGCATGTACAGTTCGAGACATTGCATCCCTACCTCGATGGCAATGGTCGTCTGGGACGGCTGTTGATTTCGCTGCTCCTTCGCCACTGGGGTTTGCTCTCGCGCCCACTGCTCTACCTCAGTCTCTTCTTGAAGGTGCACCGCCAAGAGTACTACCGCCGCCTCGGCGCTGTCCGCACGGAGGGCGACTGGGAGGGCTGGCTCGCGTACTTCTTGGAAGGTGTCGCCGCGGTCGCCGAGGAGGCGATCGCCACGGCACGGCGCCTCCATGCGATCGTCGGCGCTTCACGAGAGCGGCTGCTTGCCAGGGATGACGCCACTGTGTTCAGCCTTCGGCTCTTCGAGCAGCTGCCACAGCATCCGATCGTTACGGTGAACCGTGCGGTGGATCTGCTCGAGTGTTCACGGCCCGCGGCGACGAAAGCACTGCGGGTTCTTGAGGCGGCTGGTGTTCTGCATCCCCTCGACGACCGCAAGAAGAACCGTGCGGTGGTGTTCAAGGGGTACCTCGATCATCTCCGCGAGGGGACGGAGGTGATTGCATAATGGGGGAAGGAAAACGACTTCTGGTCTGAGAGGATCTGTTTGCCATCGAGGTGACTTGGCACATGGCTGCCGCCTTTGCCAACGAGATGTCCGCTGATGAGGGACTCACCGAGTGCTATGAGTGCACAGGCAGCGGGTCGTCGGTGAGCTGTGATCTCGCCATGGAGGTCTATGCCTGCGAGGGCTACCGCCTGCCGACTGAGGCGGAGTGGGAGGGTGCTGCAAGGTGCGACGAGGATCTTCTCTATGCGGGGAGCAGCACGATTGGCGACGTCGCTTGGTATTCGGGCAACAGCAGCTCAACGACACACGAGGTTGCTGGTTTAGATGCAAATGACTGTGGTCTCTATGACATGAGTGGGAATGTCTGGGAGTGGAATTCTGACTGGTATGACAGTGGGTATTATTCTGCTGGCGGACGTACAAATCCCGTGGGAGTATCAACAGGTTCCGGAAGGCTTATTAGGAGCGGTAGCTATCTTCATCCACGCCCGAGTATTGGTAATCGGGGCTACTGGGCACTGCCCACTGATACCGACATCGGCCTCCGTCTCGCCCGTACCGTCGACGGTGACTACGACGGCGACGGCTACCTCCTGAGCGAGGACTGCGACGACACTGACGCCGATGCCTATGACGATAACGGTGCCAGCGAGGATTGTGCCGCGGAGAGCTGTCTGGATATTCTTGACCGTGGCCACTCGGTTGGGGATGGGACGTACTGGATTGACCCCGATGGCAGTGGGACCTTCGAGGTGTACTGCGACATGAGCATCGGGACCGGCGGTTGGACCCACCTCCTGTCTGCGGATGGCGCCAGCACCTACTGGGGCAACACGTCGTCCTCCTGGACCGCCAGCGGTACGGATGCTGCCGTCGCCTCACTGACGGCCACAGCATCGGACTTCCACGGCGCGGCCTACAGTCGGCTAACCACCCACGATATTGCGCTCTGCTATCAGGACAACAGCGGCTGCTACATCTTCTCTCACGGCCAAAGCCTGTCTCTGCAGGCCTTCTTCACCTTGGGTACGGCCTACACCGTCTATGCCGTCGACACCGATGACTACGCCAACACCGGAAGCTTCAGCGATGTAGTTGACTACATCGCCGACCTCGGTGTGTCCTTCAGCCCCGCCGCGCCATCCAGTGGCGTTCATTGCTACTGGATGGGTATCAACGAAGCCACACTCGGAAGCGCCAAAATCGGCTTAATCGGGGACTCAAACACGCCCTGTTCCTGGTTTTCGGGCGGTATCGACCCTCTGTTTAATGACTCCGGTGTGGGTATCGGCCTCTGGTTCGACCCCGGCCGTGGCTACTCATCGACCGCGGGTCAGGCTGAAGACAGCACCGGCAATCTCGGCAACCTGGGAGCGTGGCATGTGCTCGGCCGCTGACTGGCGCTGCCCATGAGATGCGCCGTCCAGGCCTTTGTAGTGGAGCACCAGCTCCGGTGCTCTGTTCCCTTTCGGCTGCTGGGGGTTCGGCGGGCGTAGGGCCGTCGCCACCGCTGGGTGGTCTGCTGGTCCCCAGTGCACAGGCTCGGGCTTGGCCGGGCTGCGCCTCGGCAAGGACTGCCCTCTGGTTGTTGGCGGCAATTGGCACCAAGCTGTGTGACATCGGCCTGGATATTTCAGGTTATTCCAAGCCAATACAGGCCGAATCTTTTGTATGCTTCGCCCTGAACGCCAACCCCGATCGGGCAGGAGACGCTGGTGCCACCGAGGCCGCAGTAGCCTCCCGAGTTCTTGGCTAAAACCTGCTGGTGGCAGTCCTCCTCCAGCGCCGGGCGCGCTGCTGGCTGCCTGGACGGAGCAGATCGCTGCTCAGGGACAGCGGTTCGGGACGCTGGAAGCCGAGCGGTGAGGGGGGGGCTGCCCGGAAACACGGTGACCCTCAAGTGCTGAGTCAGACCGCCTGGGCGACCGAGCCCGCATCGCGGCCTCCATCGCCCAGGCCGTCTGCGCTCACTTGTTCTTGTAGAGCTCCTTGACCGTGCCGGAGCCTGCGCTGATGTACGGCTCCCGCTCCTTGATGCGGTCCTCGACCACCTTGAGCTGCTTCTGAAGGTCAGCGTTCTCCGGCTCCGTCTTGAGCTGTTCCTTGAGATCGCCGGCCTCGACATCGTCCTTCACCGACAGGGCCTTGGTGCCCATGGTCAGGATGGCAGCCTCAGCCAGGGACAGCTGCTTCTTGGTGAAGTTGCTCTCGCCGGTGATGACGTCACTGATGAGGAGGTCGCCCTGACCGGACATGTACTTGCTGAGGCCGCTGTCCGCGACCTTGAGCGACTGACGCGCCCAGCTGGCCTTGATGTCGAGCTTCTTCTCGATGCCGCCCATGATGTTGCCAGAGAGGTTCTTCGAGGCGTTGCCGATGTAGGCGGAGCCGATCCCCGTGAGGCCATTCTGGAACGCACTCAGGATGCCATCTCCGACGCCCTTGTCGTACGTCTTCTCGTCCATCAGCGTCTTGCCGCTTGAGGTGACGAACGACTCGCCGGCCTTGATTCCCAGCGCGACGCTGGAGGGCAGCTCGTACTTGGTGAAGTCGGCTGGTGTGACCGGGACGACGTTGCCGAGCTTCTTGGCATCGGCCACCTTCGCGGCCTTGGTGACCTTCGAGGCGAGGCCGGCCGTTGCCACCTCGATGGCGAGGATACCGGCGTCCAGCCCCATCTCCTCGATGCCGTACCGGTCCCCCTTGAGGGCGGCCTTGGTGACTATCGTGCTCAGGCCGCTCAGCAGCGTGACCACGACCGGAGCCGCCGCGCCAGCGGTGAAGATGGTGATCGCAGCGCCAACCACAATGCCGACGACGGTGGAGATGAGGTCCGTGAGCCCGTCCTGGCTCTTGTGGTACATCTCCTCCGCGCTCTCCAAGGAGTCTTCCTGGCGGCGGAACGCATTGAGCTGATCGTTCGCGGTTCCATTCTCCGCGCCATCGAGCGTGATCAGCATCCCGCTCTCGTCGAACGCCTTGGACTCTCCTCCGCGATCCAGGACCATCTTCTGCAGCGTCTGGAAGTTGTGGTCCATGACCCGACCAGAGTCGGTCAGCAGATCCCAGAACAGGTTGGCGGAGACCTTGGGGGCACCTGGCATGGTGAGGAAAGTTCCCGTCGGCCCCATCGCGCTACCGATGACGGCGTTGAGGCTGCCGGAGCCAGAGCCTCGGGTGTAGTTCCAGCGGATCTTGGCCGCCTCCCAGCGCTGCTTGTCGGTCTCGATCTTGCCGAGCATCAGCAGCTGCATCTTCTCCAGCTCATCGCCGCTGAACTCGCTGAGGAGGCGCTTGCGCGCATCGGGATGCTTCTTGAAGTATGCGGTGATGAGCTCCTGCGGGGCGTCCTCAAAGGCGGCGTATGCGGACCATTCCTCCGTCCCTGCGCCGCTCTGGGCGTAGTCGATCATCGTCTCGGCGCTGGCCTGGCCGCCCTTGCGGGTCTCCTGCAGCAGCTTCTGCTCCTTGTCGCTGAAGTCGGCCTTCTTGATGTCGGACTGAACGGAGGAGCCGTACATGCCGGAGTAGATCTCGTTGAGCTTGTCCTTCCAGGGCTCGTGGGCGTTCTTGCGCTCATCGCCGCTGTGGAAGGCCGAGTTGATGACCTTTCCGTCCTTGTCTTTGTGGTCGTAGTTGAGGTCCTTGTACGCCTTCTCGACGTTCTCTCCCTCCTTGACCTCGTAGTGCAGGCCGGCAGCGCGTCCCTCCATGGAGGTGCTGCCGTACATCGCCTGCTTCTGGATCAGGTCCTTGCCGTTCGTGCCCAGGCTGCGGTTGTTGCTCGCTCCGCTCTTCTCCAGCTCATACGCCATGCCGACGTTGAGCGGCATCGTCAGCGGAGAGGCCGCCGTGATCATCAGGCTCGTCAGCGCCACATCCGTAAATCCTGGCCCGCTCTCTTTGTACAGATCATCATCGTGGATGTTGTCCATGGAGGCCCAGTCGCCGAACCGCTGCTCGCCCTTGCTGAGGGTGCGCTCCGTCAGGTCTTCGTTGGTGACCGTGATTGGCTTGCCGTTGGCGTCCGTGGCATCCCCGTTCATCTCATTGAGCAGGTCTTCGTCGAGCTCCGCTGCGGTGAAGTCGACCACATCGAGTCCGCCGCTGCGGCCGGCCAGCTCCTGGAGGACCGCGAACTGGGCCAGGATGTTCTTGCGATCTTTTGCCGGGACGCCCTCGATGGCGTTGCGGAGCGCGTCCATGTCCTCGTCCCAGCGGGCGTCTGTGACCTTGTTGATCAGCTCCAGTGCTTCGGCACGGGACTTGTTGCCGGCGACGAGGGACTTGATGACGCGCAGGTTGAGCGTGTCGCCTTCGAGGTTCTTGTAGAGCTCTTTCTCTACATCATCCCAGCCATCTAGCATCTTCACCGCATCCAGCTCTTCCTTGGTGAGGCCCTTTAAGAGGCTCTTCAGCGCGTCCTCGTCTGGCCCCCAGAAGCGATTGGAGTGATAGCTGATCTCGAGCTTGCTCCCCTTGGCATCGTTGCCCTGGAGGTAGGCCAGGCAGATGTCGTATTCCTCGCTCGTGCACTCAGAGTGGATGTCAGAGTACAGGTTGCGCTTCTTGCTCTGGTTGTAGGTCCAGGCGAGCGCGCCGGCGCCATAGCCTCCGATGCCCTGGAGCGCGGCAAACAGCTTCGCCTCATCGGTGCAGTTGAAGACACCGGGGACATCGATCATCGCCGCATACGCCTTGTTGGCGCGTCCGTTGAACTCGTCCGCGACCGTGGTCTCCGCGCTCTTGATCGTCTTGCTGAGGTCATCCAGGGTGGAGGTGTCCAGCGACTTGTTCTGGTCTAGAGCCAGCACGAAGCGGTCCGCATCTGCGATGAGGTTCTTGCCGATCGTTCCAGCCTGCTCCTTGATGTGCTTGGCTGCATCGCGCTTGTTGACCCCGATGGTTGCGGCGATGTCTTGTGCTGTGGTCTCCAGTCCGTGCTGCGATCCTTCTGAGGTGTCCTTGACCGACTGGGTGCTCTTCTGCTCGGCTGCCGAGACTCGCCTCAGGGCATCCTGTGTCCACTTTCTTGAGGCATCTCCAGCACTTCCATCGAGCTCGTTCTGCACCATCGCGTGGCCCATGGACCACTGAATGACCATCCGCTGCCCGACCGCGGTCGCGGACTCGATGTCCAGGGGAACCATGTTGAGCATGGTGATTGCCGACTCGACCGTCTTCTTGCTGGGCTTCTTCTCCAGGGGCTCGCTGACGGTGTCTGCAGCAGCCAGCAGTGACTCACCCTGCCCGTGAGCATGGCTCCACATCGCCGCCTCGGTGCCATTCTTGAGGGTGCTGGCATCCGTGGCGGCCTGCTCCTTGGCGAGGCTGATTGAGCGCGTGCGCTCCTGCTTGATCGCATCGAGACTCGCCGATGCTTCCTGGGTCGCGGTGTCGATGTGGCCCAGCACCTTGGTCTCGGTCTCGTCCAGTGAGGCCTGGGCAGACTTCTCAAAGGACCGGAGCTGGTTGTAGCCAGAGCGCTTCGCGGTGTCTGCAGAGTCGTGTCCGATGCTGCTGAGGTTCTCCAGCCGGCCCAGGTTGCCGCCGTAGGCGTCGGAGAGCTGCTTGCTGTACTGCTTCTCCAGCTCTGCGAGCACCGTGAAGAGCGGTCCGTTGTCGTTGAAGCTCTTCCCGAGCGTCTTCGACACGCGGTAGTGAACACACGTGATCAGGTCATTTCGGGCGGGTATCGCCAGCGTCTTCTCTGCAGCGGAGAGCCGTGTCTTGATCCGCTGCTTGTACCCGCTGACTCCGGTCGTGACGGACTCTCCTGCTGTAGAATAGTCGGTCTCCATGATGTCGATGGCGCCCTGATGTGCGCCGTCCATGGCCTTCTTCATGGAGGAAGAGGCGCTGCGAATGGTCCCTCGGACGCTGCCCGCCTTCGCGCTGATCGCTCCACGCTCTGCATCGATGATGCCCTTCACCCGTCCCGCGACGGCTGTGCTCTCGCTGGAGAGGGCTGCCTGTGAGGCTCCGATGTGGTTGGTGAGGGTGCTCTGGCACTCCGTCAGCCCTGCGACATGCTGCGCCGCTGCGGTGTCGATGGTGGAGTGGATCTTTGCGATCTCATTGCCGATTCCGACGAGGTACCCGATCTTGGTCTGGACGACCTTGCTGATCTGATCGTGCATAGACTGAGCCTTCTTGGCTCGGAAATTCAGCGTGTACCCTGAGGTGTCTAACGCCCCTATGGTCATCTCGGAGGCTGTGAATGGCTTTCCGGTCATGGTCGGAAGCGTCAGTGTGCCGCCACCGGATGCCTTCGCTGGACTCGGAGCAGCCCCCGTTGCTGGTGTGGGTGTCTCAGAGCCGACCAGGACCTCGCGGTTCTCGGTGAGCGGGCTCGTTCCACCATCTCCGCCGCCGGACGATGGCGTGGGCAGGCCACTGCTGCTGGGCGGCCCGCCGCCTCCTCCCATCGACGGATTGGACGGCGCTGGCGGCGGACCTCCGCCGCCGGAGGACGCCTTCTGTGCGCCGCCGTCCGTCAGGTGATCTCCGGTCTCGACGCTTAGGTGATCCTCTGGGCTTGGGCCCGTGACCTGCATGGTCTCTGAAGACTGCGTCAGTGTCTCGCTTCCAACGTCCATGGTTCATCCTGTGTGCACAACGGCTCAGGGCCTCAGTCACCGTCTCTAACACTTACCCAATTGTGGGCTCTTGTCCTTACAGTGGCATGCCCTCTCCAATTAAGATTGCTTCCAGCCGCAGTCTTGCAGAGCTCTTGATGTTCTCTATACGCTCCCTCACGGTGTATGAACGGCGCTCGGTGTCCGTCTTCAGTGCGCTCCAGGCGCATCACCATGGCCGCTTGACAGTGCCGCCGGTCGGCCGCGCGCGTGACGGATGCCCTGAGCGTGGTACGAGATCGTCGCTACGGTACCCTGCCGACGGTGATCTTCATGCTGCTGACCAACCTCGCCGTGCTCGGCGTCGCCCTTGCTGCCCCCGTCACAGGGGACCGTCGGATCTTCTCTGATCAGACCGTGCAGGAGCGCTGGACCTGGGAGGATGTGGAGTCTCCCGAGACCCTGATCTGCAAGGAGTGGTTTCATCAGGGGGGAGAGCGTGCCCGCCTCGAAGAATACGCCGGCGGCGTTCTCCACGGTCGAATCGCCACCTGGAACACTCATGGGGTCTTGGAGACCGAGCAGCACTACGCCAGCGGTGTGCTTCATGGTGTGGACCGCGAGTGGTCGGGCTCTGAGAGCGACCGCTGGGTCCAGGTGGCGCGAAATCACGAAGCCGGCAAGCCCCACGGTGAGCAGCTCCGTCGCAGCGATGCCGACACCATCCTGCTCCGTCACAGCTACGTGGACGGTTCCCTCCATGGGCGGCAGCAGGCCTGGCACCCGGGCGGCGAGATGCGCTACGACCTGACCTTCGACCACGGCGTGCTGCATGGCGAGCAGTACATCTGGGAGACCGGTGAGCTCGACGCCTCCACCGCCATGGTCTTCGTGCAGGGCCGGCCCCACGGCGAGCAGCGCTACTTCTCCGACAGCAGCTGGCGCACCGAGACGTGGGTCGAGGGGCGCTGGGAGGAGGTCCGAAGCTGGCATGTCGAGGGCGAGATCCCTGACGCTGTGCACATCCACGAGCTCGATGTCCGTGCCCGGGCGTACTACCGCAGCGCCACGGACGACGGGCCGCCTCCCCCTGCTCAGGCGCTCATGCTCAGCGCCGAGAAGACCCGGGTCATCCAGCGCCGTCACTGGCCGGATGGCACCCTCCAGGAAGAGCAGGAGCGCACGGGTGACCGCCGCTATCGACGCTGGGCGGACAGCGGACAGCTCGTGCTTGAGGGACTCGGGGATCCGACCGATCGTCGCGGTCGATGGACCGAGTGGCGGGCGGATGGAAGCCTCCACCATGAGGAGGACTGGACCGGCCGGCGTGAGGGGGTCATTCGAACCTTCGATCCTCAGGAGCGCCTCCGAGAGGTGGAGACCTGGGACTACGAGCGGACCCGCTGGGACCTCATCCTGTATGAAGGGGAGGTCCGCGTCGGTGAGGGGGAGCTGTGGACCCAGCTGGGCCGGCACCGGTCGGGCTCCTGGACCTGGTACCGCCCCGACGGCAGCGTACACCGCACCGAGGTCTACGGTCCCGGACCCTACTCCGGCAACCGCCCCTATGTCATCGACAGCGAGGAGCTCGCCCCCGACGGCAGCGTCCGCTGCACCGGCGACGAGCGAGAGCTGCGCTGCGTCGAGCCGCGTGCGGACGGCGGAAGCATCGAGCTCAGCGTCAAGGCCCTGGACCGACCCCGCCACGGCTACGATGTCTACGAGCCGGACCGCTTTGCCTTCCGACGCCTCGAGGTGGAGCGCACGGTGCTCTCCGAGCAGGCTGTGATCATCGGGGTGCTGGACGGCGACGGTCTCGTGCGCAGCCGTCGCCACCTCGACGCCAGCGGGGCTGAGCTTCAGCGGGAGACGTGGCGGCGCGACGGCACCATGGAGGAGGCTCATGGGGTCGGAGCAGCGGGAGCCTGGAGCGAGCAGCACGACCGCGAGGGGGCCTTGAGCACCATCGAGGAGGCCCTCGGTGACGGCGCCAGCTGCTCGCTCCTGCTTGAGGAGGGGCGTGTCGCGCGGGCGTGGGTCACGGAGTCAGACGGCTCCGTCGTGTCCATGGGGCAAGGCCGGAGTGGGGATCGGCGCATCGCGGCGTGCCCGATGTGGGAGCGACACCCGGAGCTGAAGCCCTGAGCGGCCCTGATGGCCTCGTCTCGTGCTGGCAGCACCCACAGCCGGCGACTCAGAGCGGCGACTCAGAACGGCGAGTTTCCGTCCAGGTACATCACGGTCCACGCGGTGCTGCAGCCGATCTTGTGGGCACTCCAGGTGTACCAGTCACTCGTCGTGGCGTCTGCGGGTTCTTCGCCCAGGGCGCACTTGTTGGTCAGCATCGTGTACATGTAGGCCGCGCTGGCCTTGTCGAGATCCCGATGCATGTGCCAGGAGTCCCTGTAGGCGGACTGCTCGGGGTTCACCTCGCGCAGCTGTGCGAACAAAGTTCGGATGGGAATGGCCCGACCATAGGGAAGCTCTGACTCGTCAATCATGTAGCTTGCAACACCGAGATCGGTGTCGTTGATCACCCCTCCATCGCGCTTGTCGAGTCCGTAGAGCATCGACGTGTCGCCGTGGTTGCCGTTGTCCTGCATGGGGAAGCCAAAGGAGTACTGGAACCGATCCGGGTCGATCTGGTAGCGCTTCTCGGGCTCAAAATTGGTGTTGGCCCGTCCATAATTGAACGTGATGAGGGGCTCTTCGCCGCTCTCTAAGGTCTCGTCGGCCTGATCAAAGACCCAGCTCAGCCCCTCCAGGATGCCGTTCTCGGAGCTGGAGCCGGTGTGGTTGTAGGTCAGCTGCTCGTCGGTGATCCCACAGCGCGCGAATGGGGAGTCGAAGAGAAAGTCTCCCTCATAGTGCGCCTGGTCTCGGGCCTGGCTGACGGTGTCGAGCGCCACCTCGGCCATGTCGGAGTCGTACTGGTACTCCGAGTCTCCGGCGCTGGTCTGGGTGATGTGGGAGTAGATCGATGCTGCCGACAGGTATGCACCGCCGGGGGTGGGGTGGCCGCTCGCTTCATCTCGCTGCTCGTCGGTCAGCGCAGCCCACGCCAGCCCCGCAGGAACGGCCGACAGCGCGACCGCGGCACCGTCTGCGGTCCGGTAGGTGACCTCCTCGAAGTGGTCGATGGTGGCATCTGCTTGGTCTGGATCCCAGACCATCATCAGCAGCGGCTGCGCACCGCCCTCCGCGACCTTGGAGGCCACCTTGTGGGCCCCGAGTGCGTAGTAGCCAGGCGTCGTCGAGACAATGAAGGGGTCTGCTGCGATGACGACATAGTCCCAGTCGTGCTCCAGACCTCCGCTCAGGTTGTCCATTCGAGTGCCCGCATCCTCGGGCCAGTAGTAGTACTGGAGCAGCGAGTGGCTGTAGTGACTGTAGGTGTATTCATCGCCAGCCTGACCCAGCCCGATGGTGACCGCCTGGCTGGTGTGTATGTCCTCTGCGCGCACGCTCACGTCACCAGTGAAGGCCGGATCTCCGTCCAGAATGTTGCTCAGCTCGACCGCAACCTGAGCTGCCGAGAACCCTTCTTGCCCGCTGATGGAGGCACTGGTTCCCAGGACCAGGATGTTGATGCTGCCGTCACCGTTGAGGTCCGGGCTTACATACTCGACCGCTCCGGAGGTCTGGGAGGTGTCGGACTTGTCGCTCTGGCATCCCACGAGGCCCAGCGACGTCAAGGAGAGGATGTACAGTGAGTGGTTCATGAGATCTCAGTTGTAGAGGTGTCGCACGCTGGAATTTGTACTGACTATCTGGGTCACTCATCACAAAAAAGAGTCAAAGAAATATATGAAGAGGACTGCCACGGACAATCCCGCAGGAGAATGAGAAAGGATGTCTGCGTGAGAACCATCACGATCACAGGATGCTGACGGACGCCGCGCTTCGGGCGGAGCTCCGCTGGTGCCTGCTCGGTCCGGCCCTGTGCTCGACCGAGCTGCCGCTCCTTCCCCTCATCCCTGGGCTGGCGGCCTGGCTGGAGGGGGCGGATCTCACGCCTCAGCACCACGCGCCGTCTCGCCTGGGGCGTCGCTTTGAGTCTCACTGGGCCTGGGCACTCGACGGTCTGCCCGGCTGGCGACTGCTGGCTCATGAGCAGCAGCTGCAGCACGGCGGGCGCACGCTCGGTGCGCCTGATCTCCTGGCCCGCCACGGCGAGGCGATCTGGCACATCGAGCTGGCGGTCAAGTTCTACCTCTGCCAGCGCGGCGCCTCTGGAGACGCGCGGTCTGACTGGGTCGGTCCGGCGGGGGTCGATCGGCTGGATCGCAAGCTGGATCGCATGCGAACCCACCAGCTCCCGCTGCTGGAGCGCCCAGAGGCACGCGCTGCACTGCGTGCGCTCGGTCTGCCCTTGCCGACGCACCGTGGCGCGGTCCTGCGCGGGGTGCTCTTCTCCCACTGGCAGCGCGAGCACCCGCAGGCCGCCGGTCGCTGGTGTGGCCTCGATGCGCTGCCGGCGGCCCTCTCTTGTGCACGGCTCCTGCACCGCCGAGAGTGGCTGGGGGCATCGCCCAGCGGCCCGCTCCTGTCAGGCTCTGCGCTGATCGATGCGGTCACCGCAGAGCACGAGCGCGGTCCCGCCCAGCTCTCCACGCCAGAGGGACAGCGCTGGATGGTCGTCTCCAGTGCCAGTCCTGCCATGGGGGCATGAGCGGGTCTGCACGGTGTGTGGGCGGTCTACAGCGCCAGCGGACGGGTCTCCAGCCGGTGTCCCCGCATCACGTCTCCGTCAAACAGGGCGCACAGGTCCACCCACTCTCCCGCCAGCATCCGCGGCAGCCAGATCCGATCATCGGCCCACATCTCGTCATAGGGAATCGCTGTGAGCGGAACCCACATCGGCACGGCCTCATCGCTCTCTCGGGGGACGCCGATGCAGTCCGGAGCGGTGAAGACCTGCACCTGCAGCCGCAGGCCGTCGACAAATTGAAACCGCAGGATCCCGCGCTCGATGGTGCCCACGGGCTGAACCCCGACCTCCTCCTCCACCTCGCGCTCGGCGGCCTGAATGGGACGCTCGCCGGGCTCGATCTTGCCGCCGGGGCCGTTGATCTTGCCGGCACCCAGCCCGCGCTTCTTGTGGATGAGCAGCAGCGCATCATCGCGCCACACAAACAGCAGCGTGGCCCGCACGGTCGGGGTCCAGTCCGCCCAGGAGATCGACTCGAATGTCATCACGCCTCATGATTGATGGGGAGCGGTGTGCTGACGAGACCCCTGGAGCGTGACACCACGAGGCACCGTCAGTGGGCTACCGGTTCGACTTCTCGATGGCCTTACGGTACCGGTAGAACAGGTATAATATACCAAGGAACTGAAATATGAAGAGCGTGACGAACAGGATCACCCAGTGCTGGGGTGTCGGAAACATGCGCCGGATGAGAGCCTGCTGCGGCTCTGGAGGCTCTGGCTCGGGCTCATACACAGGGGCCTTGGGAGGCTCTGGGGCTGACACCTGCTCAAAGAGCGATGCCACTGATGGCGATGCGGGCTCCATGAGCCGCGCCGCAGGAGTGACCGACTCAAAGAGCCCCTCCGGCTCAAAGAACCCTTCCGGCTCAAAGAACCCTTCCGGCTCTGGCTCTGGCTCTGGCTCTGGCTCTGGCTCTGGCTCTGGCTCTGGCTCTGGCTCCGGCTCCGGCTCTGCCCCCAGTGGCGGCGGCATCGACACCGCTGGCGCGCTTTGCTGAGGGCTCCAGTCTGCTCGCGAGGTCTCCTCCGGCTGCTCCTCGGTCTGCAGCGTGAGGCTGACTGCATCCGCCCAGGCGACGACCTCCTCTTCGGAGAGGCTCAGCTCAAATCGCTTGGTGTCTCCGCTGCGCAGCAGGAGGTGCAGCTCGAGGTCAAAGAAGGAGCGATGGATGCGCAGTGACTGCCACTCGCTGTCCTGCCAGGACTCCTCCAGCTTCCGCTCACCGAACAGCTCTCGATAGAACGACAGCCGGCCTGTCTCGCGATGCAGCTCTCCCTTGGAGAAGAAGTATCTACAGGGAAGCACGCTCATTTCCACCCCTCTGGTGGTGTCTCTTGTAGTCAGCCCCAGTGACCAGCGCATCTTCTCATACACGACTCCGGAGCAGAATCGTTTTCCTCCAGATGCCAGGCACCTCAGGCCCCGGTCACTGGACCTGACAAGCCCTCTGAGACGGCGGAGCGGAGGCCACTTCGCTTCGGTGGGCAGACGCGCACGATGGGCATCCTGGCGTACACCGTGAGCGCAGCATCCTCGGCAGTGGTCTCTGCCCGTTACTGCGGAAAGGCCCAGGGTTCCTGGATGGACTGAAGTGCCTCTAGCAGCCGCTCGTTGGCTGGGTCGACCCAGCCTTCATCCAGCACGCCGAACCAGTCCACGGCACCAAACTCCCGATCGTCTGCCCGCGCCATTGTGCCGTTGACGGACCAGTAGGCCCAGTCGATGTCTCCTGCTGCCAGGTACTGGATGAACATCTCAAACCACGCACCGTTAAACTGATCTTCTATTGTCCCATCAAAGGACTCTCCGCCGATGCAGTCGTCGGCCCAATTACAGGTTCCAAACTCTCCCACCCAGACTGGAGCGGTGAAGGGCATGTCTTGGACGATCAGGAATCCCCACCAGCTTCCCAGATCGGCTGCGAGGTCGTCGTAGGTGTCGATGCGGGTATGAAACCAGCTGTAGTCGTGCGGTGAGAGCACGAGGCGGCCCTCCACGGGCAGCACGATGGGATCCCAGTAATGCCCGGTGAAGTCTGTGGCGTAGCTGATGGGCTCCACCACGATCAGCTTGGTGCTGTCGATCGACAAGATCTCTGTGGCTGCCCGCCCGGCCGCAGCCTTCCAGTCGGTCGCCGCAGCCCCTCCCCAGGTGGCCCCTCCTCGCAGCTCATTGCGAAGGTCGAAGCCCACGACAGCTGGGTGTCCCAGGTAGCGTGCGGTGAGCTCTCGCCACATCGAGAGCCACATGGCTTCTGGATACTCGTCGGTGTACCACAGGCCGTTGGTGTCGCTGTACCACACCGCCTCGCTGGAGTGGTTGTCGAGGATCACCACCAGCCCCTCCGCAGCCAGGGCATCGATCACGGCATCCATGACCTGAATCGGGGTGCTTCCCTCCAGCTCTGGGTTGGCCGCCACCACATGTGGCTCCACAGCGCCCGTCTGCTCGACCATCTCCATCGAGAACGGCAGCCGCACGGAATTGAAGCCGAGCTGTGCGATGGCGTGGGCGATGTCTGAGACGTGTGCGATCTCCAGACCGGCGGGGACATAGTCCAGCTCTTCAAAGCCATACCAATTTACTGACGCCAGCTTGAACCGTGCGCCGCTGGCATCCAAGATCCATCGATCGTCTGTGTGGAGAGGGGTCTCGGGCAGCAGCGGATACGGATCTGCGGTGTCGCCCGTGTCTGTGTCGCCCGTGTCCACACTCCCGGTGTCGGGAGGAGCATCCTGGGCGGTGTCTTCTACCGCAGGGGGGGCGTCGGGGCTGTCTGTTCCACAAGCCAGCGGGAGAAGCCACAGAGCGCATCGGAGAGCAATCATGGCCGCACTGTAGCCTGATGACTGACCGAGCAGGGAGCCGAGCGGCGCGTGTGAGTCGCGGTTGCTGACGATGCCCCTCCTAAAGGGTAAAGCCACGACCTGAGGGCCCAGGTCTGCTCACCTTGTTGTGGTCGCTGCTCTTCTCCATTGGTGAGTGACCGCTCCGCTTCCCCTCCTGACTCCAAGACGCTGCGCGGGTGAGCGCATCACACCGCGAAGCTGCGTCAGCTCTGTACGCACTGGAGTCTTCAATACAAAACGTTAAACGTTTCGAATCGTAACTCTTGGACCCTCGCTTCGCTCGTCGAGAGCGCCCTCACTCGACTCTTGGTGCGCTCTACGGCTGACGAAGCCTCCACGCTGTCGCTGCTGTCGCTGCTGTCGCATCGTGCGCCTCTATCCGAGAGTCTTGGTGTAGGGGAGGCGGTGTGTGTCGGTCATGGCTGATGACGCAGGGGTGCGTTTGTTTGTATACACATCAAGTATCCACCTCATACAGAGCTCTACTTGATGTCCGTTCTTCCCCGTATACTGGGTCCGCTCTTGAGTCTTGGGCTCTCCGGTCTCGGTGCTCTTGGCTGCGTGAGGGTTCATGTTGTCCCGGCCCCCTCGGCCGTTCAGTCCGTTGCGCCCGAGGATGCCCCCTTGTCTCCTTATGACGCCCCGAGACCCCGCGCCGAGTCGATGAACACAGAGTATTATCTGGGCTCTGAGGTAGACGAGGCCGCAGGATTTAAGTCGTTCGCACAACAGATTCAGGCGATCCAGGACCACCAGTCGGCATCTCAGGACCAGCCCGTTCAGCGGGGCTTTCATGGGAAGGGCCATGGCTGTCTACAGGGCACCATGACGCTTCTTCCGGATCGGGATCCGCGAACACGCTTTGGGGTCTTTGCAGATGCGCACGAAGGCTGGCCCGTGTGGGTTCGCTTCTCCAACGGCGTTGGGTGGAAGCAGGCGGACCGCACGCTGGATGCACGCGGCATGGCCGTCAAGCTCATGGGGGTGCCTGGTGAGAAGCTCATCGCGGATGAGGCTGCTACTCAGGACTTCTTGATGACAAACAGTCCGGCTCCTGTGGGGCGAAATGCCGAGGAGTTTATGCGCTTTGCGCACACCAACTCCCGAGGCAAGCCGCAGACCATTGGCTATGCCTTGACCCGGCCTCGGACTGTCCTGCCCGCTGTGACCAAGACCAATGCCGTCGACTCCATGCTGGCGATTCAGTACTGGAGCGGTGGGGCTTACCACCTTGGTGCGCACCAGGCCGTGAAGTTCACCTCGCGTGCGTGTGAAGCCTCTGAGCGGACGCCCTCGCGCAAGGATCCAGACTACCTGCGCACTGACCTACAGGATGCGGCCCAGGAAGAGCTCTGCTTCACCTTCTTTGTGCAGCTCCAGGTCGATGCGAAGCGAACGCCCATCGAGGATGCCGCTCGGGTCTGGGACCCCTCGGTCTCGCCCGAGCTGCCCGTCGCGGAGATTCGCCTCCCGGCACAGGACTTCACCTCTGCAGAGCAAGATGGGTTCTGCGATGCGCTGTCGTTCAATCCATGGCATAGCATCTCAGCCCATCAGCCCATGGGGCACATCAACCGAGCCCGCCGGTTTGTCTATGAAGCCAGCCGGGCACATCGAGACGGTGGCCTCGAGCCGCAAGCCCCGGTCGAACCCGCAGCGGAGCCCGAGGCCGATCCCGCAGCTGAGCCCGAGGAAGGGCCGGAAGCCATCGAGGACACGGCCCCGCCGGCTCCGTGAAGCCGGCTCAGAAGATGTAGTACGTCAGCGTCGAGCTCAACTCCCAGTCCAGGGTGCTCTCTTCATCTGCGACCACTGCCGACTCGATCTGGAAGCCGTTGTTCCAGACCAGCTTGGAGCCGAGCGCGGCATTGGACTGAACACCAGCAAACAGCTTCAGCGCCTGGACGCTGGTATTGGGGAAGATGTTGTAGGTCTGTGAGGTGCCTGCAGAGAACGAGCTGTTCCAGCTGCTGCTGTGGTCAATGCTCATCGAGGAGGCCAGGTCCAGGGTGATCGACAGGCCGGGATCGAAGCACAGGGCCCCGGGCAGGGGATCGGTGAGGTTCTGGACGGCGTTGTCGACAATCAGGCAGCTGATGGAGACCGGAATGAGGATACTGGAGTCGCCGAGCATGAACGCCTTCGCTCCCCCGAAGCCGATCCGTGCGGTGATGCCGTCCTGCTCTTCGGGGTCTTCGCTGCCGGCGAGATCGCCGATGGCGATGTCGAGGTCAGCACCCGCCTGCCAGCCAACATAGCGGCTGCCGATGTTGTACAGGGGGCTGTCGAGGACCTGCTGGATCTGGTAGGTCTCTGAGGTCGTGGTGCCGCCGAGTGCCTCGGCGATGTCCTCGTAGAAGTGGATGTCGGCGTCGTACTGGTAGTTCTGAAAGTACTCATTACGCCGTCCGATCAGCTCGGCGACCTTCTGGAGGTCCTCAGCAGAGGCCTCGCGGTCCAGGATCTTGAACATCTCCTGGGCCTGGACCAGCGTGCGCACATCCAGGATCCGACCGTATCCGACCCCGACGCCGCCCACGGCATCGCTGACGAGCGGAAACTCTGCCGCCCGCCCGATGCCAAACGCACCCCGTGAGCTCTGGTAGAGCCCCTGAGGGTCATCGAAGTACCGAAAGTTGGTGATGGCAAAGCTCTCCTCTGCCGCCGCAGAGAGCGCGTAATTGCCCTCGTTGGAGTAGTAGAGGGTGAAGGCGTTGCCGATGCTGCGGGTGCGCTGTGGGGTCTGCTCCGAGAGGTTGTAGACCAGAGACAGCTGTCCCTCCAGGGTCTCCAGGCCTTCTTGTGTTCCAACCATCGAGAGGAGGTCCTCTCCGACCAGGGAGAGCTGCTTGGAGGAGAACGTCGGCACCTGAAACGACTGCGCTGCCTCGGAAATGGGATCGGCACGGCAGACGGACACAAGCCACATAAAGACAGTCATGTTCTACTCTCCAAGGGGCTGGCAGAGCCCGACCCACGTGGCTGGCGAGACCTCACTCACGTTGCTGTATCCAACCGATGTGTAGTACTCGCGGACGCTGATACCGAACATCGCCTCGCTGTGTGGCTCCATGATCAAGGCATCGCCACTGAAGCCCAGGGAGATCGGCCCGACCATGCTCCCGTCATACTGCTGTCCGCTGATGCTGTAGCGAATGGCACCGGTCTTGAGGACTCCGGTTCGGACCAGCAGGTCTGTGTCAGCGTCACACTCCAAGACGACCTCGGTGTCGTTGACGCCGTATGTCGCCATTACGGTGTAGGCGTCTTCAGTCATGGGCAGCGCAACCTCTGCGGTGGTCTCTCCGCCAGAGCCTGAAGGTGTGGTCGAGCCTCCGCCGCCGGAGCTGCCGCCGGAGCCGTCGGAGCCGCCAGAGCTGCCGCTGGAAGCACCAGCGTCTTCGGGGTTGGTGGAGACGCCCGTCGAGCCCTGTCCTTGCAAGGGATTCCAGTCGGCACCATCAGGCTTGCGTTCTCCAATGACGCATCCTGCTATTAGGGATACGAATAGTGCCTTATACATAGTGGCTCCTTGCTTGGTATATGGGTCGTATTTCGGTATATCATCGATCTCAACTCACGAGAACAAGGGCCATTAATCGTGCTGCGCTTGTGGTTTCTGACAGGGGCTGAGCATGTGAGTAAATGTTTACTTTCAAGAACCATTATCTCTAATACTGTCGGGTGAAATTGTAAGACCTTACTACCGCTTGCTGGGCTGAGGTCCGGTCTCTGTCTATACTCCATAGACGGCATGCGAGTGCTCGCTGAACCGAACGTCCTTGCTGCGTAGTCAATGGTCTGTCGGCGCCTCTCGCTCTGGAGCGCGGCGTGCTGGTTGTGTACATCTCGGGAGGCCAATTCGGGCCGGAGCTGCTGTTGGGTGTGCTTTTATTTGTTTATTTTAAGGTTGTCTATGGGGGGCGTGTCGTGAACACTTCAGGTGTCGACGATTTCAGCGCTGGTGCAGGGGCTTGGTCTTTGCCGCTGAGATCGTCCACAACGATCCGGTCGCTCTGGCCGACCGACGATGGCAGCGATGGGCTCGGTGATCCGGCTGCGCGGATACATCGTGTGTGCTGCCGCTGCTCTTCGTCGACAACGCGCTTGATTGTGACGACTCAGAACCAGATGTGCCCGGCGTCACCGCCTGGTTTCTCGATAAAGACGGCGATCAGTTCGGCTGCGCAGACAGCCCTCACCCTCGATGCAGGCGAGCAGCCTGCTGGCCTCGACTGCGACGGAACCATCCAGCCCTTCAGCAACCCTCCTGAGGGCGACACCATCAACCCGGACGGCAACGGCGCTGATGATGCGGCCACCTCGTTGAGCTGTGCGCGCACGACGGTCACCACAGGGGACTCGGTGGGCTGCTGGTCGGATTCTTCGGGCTGGCCCGCCGACAGCAGCGGCGGTCTACTCCGCCCCGCGATGGTCCGTGATCCCACAGGCGCACACCATGGGTGAGGGCTGTGTGCTCGTGGATGAGCCCATATCTTCGGATGTAGTGTTCAAGTCGATTTCGTGAAGTCGGCCACCGAAGAGAGACCTATAGTGACCTCCCTCGGAGGTGGATCTTGCGTACGTTGTCTGCACTGTTGTTGATGGGCTGTCAGCTTGAGAAATTTACCAGCCCCCAGCAGGACGGGGACGCGCTCCCGTCGTCGGTTGTGGATGCGGACGGGGATGGCTACAGCGCCGCAGAAGACTGCGACGACAGCACCTCGGTGATTCACCCGGGCGCGACCGAGCAGTGCGATGGCATCGACAATGACTGCGACGGGGACACCGACGAGGGGCTGCTCCACACCTTCTATGCTGACACCGATGGCGATGGCTTTGGCGACGAGGGCAACACCGCTGAGTTCTGCGAGGCCCCCTCTGGCTATGTTCCCATCGGGAACGACTGTGATGATGCGGACGGCGAGATCTACCCAGGCACCAATGAGCAGTGTGATGGCGTAGACAACGACTGCGACGGTGCCATTGATGAAGACCTCAGCGAGGCCTGGTACGTCGATGGAGACGGCGATGGCTTTGGGGATCCGGCCCGCACGGTCGAGTCGTGCAGCGCCGGGAAGGGCTACGTCACCGACAGCACAGACTGCGACGACGATGCTCCAGAGACATACCCCGGAGCGGTCGATGCCTGCGATGGTGCAGACAACGACTGCGATGGTGACATCGACGAGGCTGTCACGGAGAACGCCTGGCTGGGGTCTCTGTACAAGGGCGTCCTCTATGAGCTGGAGCCCGACACGGGCAGCTACACCGAGCTGGAGAAGCTGGACTCTGCCACCATCGATGACGTGGGCAACACCCCTGCTTTTGCTGGCAGTCTCGATGGAAACGGCGGCATCGCCTATGCCTATGACGGCACGTACGACCGCCTGCTGAGGCTGGATGTCTGCGATGGGGAGCTGACGGAGGTGGGCGAGAGCGGCATCAATTCTACCTGTGGGCTGACTTTTGGGCCGGGCGGTGAGCTGTACGGGCTCAACAGCGAGACCAACACGCTGGTTGTCTTTGACACCGCAGATGGAAGCGGCACTGAGATTGGCTCGCTTGGCATGGAGATCAACAATTGTGCCCTGACCTATGACTGCAGCCGGGACACCCTCGTCGGCATGCACATCAATCCCGACGACAACAAGGGCGTGCTGTTCTCCGTTGATGCCGCGACGGGTGCCGCGACGACGGCGGTCAGCCTGGACCCCACAGTGTCCTGGCTTGCGGCTGGGATTGCGTTTGACCCCCCATCTGGGATGTTCTTTGTGGCAACCACTGATGCGCTCTTTGAGGTGGACATCGCCGATGGCTTGGCCTCGGAGCGCATCGGTCTGACGGTCAACAGCCTCTCGTACATTGTCGATGAGTGTGAGTGAGGCGAGCTCAGCGCGGCTGCTGGCATACCGCAGCCTCGCTGCCCATCCCCGCACCAGCTTCCGAGGCGCAGGCACACCCTGGAGCGACCCTGTGGGCGGAGTGCGGACCCTGCTGCAGGTGACCGGCACGTCCCTGGCTGGCGCAGGTTGGCTTCAGATGCCCGGCGTTGGCTTCTGCCCAGATGCGCATGTCTCCGCTCGAGTCGCTGACCGCGATGGCTCGTGGCGTCATGGGTCTTCTCGATGGTCTGCATCGCGGCTCGCGGACTACACCGGCGGAGTCTCGTCGTGCTGAGCGTCATCAAGCGAGGGCTGCTCGGCCATCAGGTGATGCACCACACTGAGCAGGTTCTGCTGCGGGAACGGCTTCTGCAGAATCTGATGACCGTCCGCTGAGCCGTCGCCGAGCACATCTCCGGTGTAGCCGGAGATGAAGAGCACCTTGAGGCTCGGATGTCGCTTGGTGGCTAACTTTGCCAGCTGTCGTCCGTTGAGGCTGGGCATCAGGACATCGGTGATGAGCAGCGCTGGTGCCTGATCGTTCTGGGTGAGTCGCTGCTTGGCCAGCAGGGGATCCTTGAAGTCTTCGACGGTCCATCCTCCCCGAACCAGCAGCCGCTTGACGGAGCGAAGCACCCCGCTGTCATCATCGACGAGCACAATGAGGCTTCCATCTCCCTGGAGTGTCTTTGTCTGCGTCATGGCTGCCTGCGGGGAGGCGCGCTCGATGGGCAGGGTCACGAGGAAGTTTGATCCGAGAGCGCTGGTCTTCACGGTCAGGCTCCCGCCCACGCTCTCGACCACAGACTTTACGGTGGACAGGCCGAGACCGGTTCCCTTGCCCACCTCTTTTGTGGTGTAGAAGGGCTCGAAGAGGTGCTCCAGGACATCCTGCTCGATTCCTGGCCCGTCATCCTCGACCGTGATCTGAATGCAGTCCTCATCGGGGAGTGTCGAGAGCGTCAGCCATACGTTGCCGCTCGGACCCACAGCATCCGAGGCGTTGAGAACAAGGTTGATGATGACCTGCTCAAGCTGTGTCCGATTCATGCAAACCTGACCGCCTGGGTTCCGCTCGATGTGGAGGGTGCGGTCGCTTGGGATGAGCTGGTAGAGCATGCGCTCCAGAGAGAGGATCACATCATCTGGGCTTACGCTGGTCAGCTCGACCGATTGTTTGCGGCTGAAGTTCAGGAGCTGCTGGATCATGGCCGATCCCCGCACCACTCCTTCTTGTGCATCGCTCACGCAGAGCGTGGCCTCCATGTGTGTTGATCCGAGAGTCTCTGAGACGATCTCATCGAGCAGATCAACGTTGCTGGAGATCACCGCCAGGACGTTGTTCATGTCGTGTGCAATGCCGCCCGCGAGGCGGCCCAGTGCCTCGAGGCGCTGGGCGCTCGCCAGCTGTCTCCGCAGCGTCCGCTCTTTGTCCTGGGATGCGAACAGGGCGGTCAGGTCAACGATGGAGGTGAGGATCTGGGGGCCTTGTCCGACGTCGTAGTGGGCCTCGTCGATGCGGGCGGCGAAGTGCTCTCCGTTGGCGCGGGTACAGAGGAATGGGCCTGAGTCTGGTCGGGTGTGGGCCTCTGGCAGACCCAGCTCGTTCCTGGGTGTTGCCAGGAGGGCCGCCTCGTCGAGTCCGAACAGTGCGCATGCCGCGGGGTTGACGGTGAGGCAGTTGCCCTTGATGTCGTGGAGCAGAAATCCATTGACGGCTTGGTGAAAGACCTCGCTGAACCGAGCCTCTCGTTCCTGGAGGAGCCGCTCGACGTCGATGCGGCGCTCGACCTCTGCCTGGAGCACCTGTGCTCGGAGTCCAACCTCTCGAATGCGCAGGCTGAAGAGGCTGGCGAGCCCCATGAAGAGGATGCTGATTCCTGCGGGGAGCACCCACATGGGCTCCCACCATTTCGGGGTCACCTCGAAGAAGATCTGTGCGATCTCACCCTTCTGTCCATCGGCGCCCACCTCGCGAACCTCGAAGCGGTAGGTCCCCGGTATCAGCCTTGGATAGACGGCCGTGCGGGTCTCTCTGGCTGCCATCCATGGAGTGTCTTCATCGGAGCGCACGAGGCGATGCTCAAACCAGGCTCCGAGATTTTCCAGGTCCGGAGAAGTGTAGTGTACCTCCAGTCGGCGAAAGGCATCCGCTGGTATGGAGGACGGCTCGTCCAACTCCAGTATGTGGTCGCCCACGATGGCCTTACGCAGGACGGGCCTCTGGAGTGCACCGTCGCGGCGAAAGATCGCAGTGTTCACGACGGAGATGGCGTCGATGCCGGCTATCCAGATCTGCGTATTGTTGAAGAGTGCGGCGCTGTGGCGAAGGAAGCCGTTCGACTCTCCGACCTCCACCAGCTCAGTGCGTATCGGCACCATGGGAGTGTCCCCAACTCGACTCAGCTCGTCCTTGCTTACCCGAATGACCCCTGAGTTGCCCTGCAGCCAGAAGCTGCCCCGGTCGTCATCGATGATGGTGGAGAGGAAGCGATCGGGAATTCCTTCTTCACCGATGGGGACTCGGCCATGGTCGCCGTCATCCACCCAACCCAGTCCGCCGCCGTAGGATGCGTACCAGATGCGACCGTCTTTATCCTCAAGTAGGTGACGTATGGCCCCTGGTGCCAGACCATCGTCTTCTGACCAACACTGCCACTCCTGCTCTCGCTGGATACACAGACCTTCGCTGTGGCTGAGAATAAGCGAGCCGTCGCTTCGCTCCAGCATGTCCAAGATCTGGCCGGTGCTGTCCGGGGGCTGGAGCTCACTGAGGCTCATCGAGCTGCCATCGTACGAGAGCAGGCTCCCTTCTTCCGTGCCGATCCAGGCGCCGCCGTCCTCTCGCCCCTCGATGCTGATCAGCTGATCATCTCTGAGCTCCTCGGGGCACGTCGCCACGACCTCCAGGCCGGCTTCGGTTCCGGCGAGGAGCTCCTGACCACGAGCAGCGAAGGCACGTCCATCGCCCGCCCAGAGCGCGTCAATGCACAAGCTGTTTTGGAAGCCCTGATACGGAAGGGAGACGGGCCCGCCCGAGCCGTCAGCGTTCCAGACCTGGAGATCTCGACAGTCCACGGTGTACCAGACTGAGTTCTGGTCTCCGTGCAGGGGGCCGGAGCCTCGCGAGCCTCGTCTTGGATGGCCCTTGAGCTCCGAAAATCCCATTGGGGCAAGACGGACGAGTCCTTCTCCGACGGTTCCAATCCAGAGGGGGCCGGTCGGGCTGCTGTACCAGGCACGTGGCGCACCCACGGGATGAGTGCGGAGCTCTGGTACCTGTCCTGCCTTTACGGCGCGCTTGATCTCTTGCCAGTGGCCAACCTCTACGATGCTGTCAGACGTACCGACCCACAGGTGTTTGTTATGGTCCAGGAGCGGACTCTGGCCCCAGCCGGTAATCAGTGAGAGTCCTGGGACTGCTATGACTGAGTGATCGGCTTTAACGAGGAACAGTTTGTTCCTGCCCAGGAACCAGAACTCTCCATCTGGATCCAGGAGGCCGCTCAGGCACACCTCATCTTCTGGCATGGTAATATGTTCGATGTCTTTGCCAGGATATTGTACGGATACCCCGTCACCCAGCCCACAGAACCAGCGGGTGCCGTCTTCAGCCTGTCGACCCAGGTGAATCTTGTCCGTGATGCGTGACCACTCGCCCTCCTTGTTTCGTAGGAAGCCTCCTACGGTCGAAGACACGAGGAGGTTGTCGTCCCTCTCGTCGATGTCCCAGATGGTGGCCTTGAGAAGCTCGGTGGGCTGATCGGGCTGTGAGAAGGTGGTGCTGTAGAGCCAGAGACCGTGATCGACCGTTCCCAGCCAGGTCTCACCTGGTGCGTCCTCCACGGGGCGCATGAGCGTTATCTGGAATGCTCTAGAGAACTCACCAGTGACCTTGACTTCGGCTATTTGCTGCCCGTCGAGGCGAGCGAGCCCGGCGAAGGTGGAGATGAGCAAGGTGCCGTCGATTTCAGGAATGATGCCGGTGACCGTGGACTGGGGAAGCCCTTCCCGCTGCGACCAGGCGTGCATCTTGTACACTTCTCGGAGTCCATTCTGGACGACGGGCTCAACTGGAGAGTTGTCAGCTGCGTTGACCTGCGTACTCAGCAAGTAGCCCATCAACCACAAAACCTGTTTTCCGTTCACCGAATTCCTCTATCCTGATTATTAGAGCATATTGATGATAATGACTCGTCCAGAGATGAAGCCTGTTTCTTGGCATGCTGTCCCAGCAGGGATGACTGGACTCAGATAGTCATCATTACATCTTCAAATTGAACCGGTAGTCGATTGACTCAGCGTTGGTTTCTTGAGCAAGTTTTACAGCCGGAGTAGCGGATAAGGTTGGAACTTGACTGGTAGAATGAACACCCGCAGTGCGAGTGCTTGAGCCATCGGTGCAGCAGTGGTCATGTTGGTGCATGAGGATCTTGGAACGATGCTCCTGTCCTGAGCGGGGACACGGCGGTGGACAGGCCTCAGAGAGTCGCTGGGCCGGCGTGATATCCCGGTGCCCGGACGCTTGCCTGCGGCGTCTTATTCGTCTTCTTGCTGCAGACAGCCGCACCCGCATGCGTCCTGGTACATGACGCTGCTCTCGGCGCATTCATACTCGAGTCCCTCACAGAATTCGGTGTCGAAGTAGAGCGTGATCTGGTCATCCTCTTCATCACGGCAGCCGGTATCGGTGGAACCCTCGTCAAGGTCACAGGCCAGGAAGGTCAGCAGCAGCAGCATCGTTGTTCCTCTGATTTGACACAATACGCTGTAATCACTGGCAGGCAAAGACGGCTACAGTCACCTCTCCAGCGACAACAGGGACGTCGACCGTGTCTGTGCCGGCATCGACGAGGGTGCAGGCGAGTCCCGGCGGCGGAGCAACGGTGAGTGTCGCGCTCCCGGGCGGGATGTTCGGGAAGAAGACCACGCTGCTGCCGCCGTCGACGAGGGTGTCTCCGGACTCGGGCAGGGTGGGGCCGAATACGAACGAGCCATCGGTGCCGGTGCTCAGGGCTGCCGAGGCACCATAGGCCGGGCTGAGGTCGGCAAGATCCATCGCCGCGACCACCACCCCCTGCGCATCATCGAAGCTCAGGCCCAGCACTCCGTAGACCTGACTGGTGATGGATTGGGTTGCGAGGAAGCCAACGATAGAGAGATCCTCGCTGCCGGCCATGCCGTGGTATCGATGGGGCAGATCGCCGCTGTCGGCCAGGAGGGTGAGCGGCTGTCCCGCGGGAACGGACAGCGCTGCGCTGCCTGTGCTGTCGGTGATGGTGCTCTCGGCATCGAGGCTGACCGAGACTCCCTCCAGCGGCGCTCCAGAGGCGACATCGAGCAGGGTGAGGGTTGCGGTCACCGCAGCGGTTGGCGTCCCGGTGTCTGGCGTCGTCGCCGTGTCGGGGGTGGCGCTGCAGGAGAGGAGCCAGATCATGTCAGATCTCTGGGGTCGGAGTATGGTTCAGGAGGTGCGCGCGAGGCTGCGGGCCGTGCTGGCGGCGAGAGCCGTGCCCTTGGACCAAGCTCTTCGCGGCATCGTAGCGGATGCTGTCACGGTTGAGGAGGCGATCGTCAATTCGGCTCTTGGCGGGCCTCAGCGTGTGGTGAGACCACCCAGATCGCGCTGGTGGTGCTTGGCAGGGGCTGGCCTGCTGCAGAGTGAAGGGCGAAGTACCGGTCACCGCGTGGTGTCGCCGTCTCCGTGAAGCCGACTGCGACAGGAGTGTCGCGAGTGGTATACGGCGAAGGCGAGATGCCAGCATCAAGCCTGATGGAACAATCCTTGCTTAAGGCTGAGGCATGCCCCACAACCTGGAATGAATTCATGATCGACCACAGGATCCTGTTCTCTGTTCTCGTCTTCACAGTTGCTTGTGACGAGCGCCCGCAGACTCTCGATACATCCTTTGATTGCTCTGAAATCGGGTGTAGTGATTCTTTTGAGGCTGATTTTCAGCCTGTGTTGGAGATGCAGGGAGACTACCTCTTCACCCTGGATGTCGATGGCGTGGTCACCACCTGTGCGATGACGCTGCCGCTCATCGATGGACAGTCCTGCGATGGCCCGCTCCAGCTCCTGAGATCAGGGAGCGCGCTCCCCGAGTCTGAGCACAGCCTGCCTGCCTTCTCGATCTTGGAGACGGGCTTTGTGTCGTACACGTTGACCATCGAGCTTGACGGGGTCGAGCTTGTCCGCTGGACGGAGGAGCCAGAGTGGGATGTGATTCAGCCCAACGGTGAGGGCTGCGCGCCCGTCTGCGAGGTGGCGAGCTCTATGGTCGTGATTCCGTAGACACGGCTCGGCGAGAGAGCGGGTCACGTGGCTGTGGAGCGGGCCATCTGGCCTGAACGATACGCGTTGGCCTGTGAGCATGAGCCCTGTTCCTCTCGCCTTTCCTTGCTTCTCTTCTCGACGGCGTACATCGATGCGCCTTCCCGGAGACGCTCAGCCCAGCGGTCTGGCCCCAGCGATGAGCTGGTTCCTACCCGACGGATCAGAACCGTGTGGTCGGTTTGGCCGGTAATGCGAGCGACACTTTGTCTGAAAACCCGCTGAAATTGCTGTAGCATTTGGTTCCCTTCTGTGAGGTATGGCAAATGCCCTCTCGTCAGCGACGCTCCTCTGGTCCGCGCTCCTCTGGTCCACGCTCCTCTGAGCCACGCTCTCCGAGACGAGAGCGGCGCTCTTCTGCTCCACATGGCTCCAACTCCGAGCGACTCGGCCAGCTTCAGCAGCGCGAGAGCGGCTCTGTGCAGTCCGATATCGACGGCACTATCGAGCACATCCTGGCCGGCAGTTTCGAGACGGCTCAGTCCTCAGCCCGTGCCACTGCCGATCAGGCTCGTGCCGACGAGCAGGCTGACCTCGCCACTCAGGCTGGGCAGGCCTGGCAGATCGCACAGGCCTTCTTGTCGGCACAAGATGCGATGGCGGACAAGAACCCTGAGGCTGCAAAGGGACACGCTTCTCATGCTGCCACCCAGGCCCGCGCGCTCCTCTCTGCCGGTGCCGCCGGTGCTGAGGACCTGCAGCGCATCATCGACAGCGCCGGCAAGACCTGGGCCCTCGCCCAGAAAGCGGCGAGCGAGCGCAAGGGAGGCCGGGATGCTCCCCTCATCGACCAGCATGAGCTGAACCACTGGAACAACGGCGCATTCTGTGGCATCGCGACGATGGTCATGATGCTGCAGGCGAACAACCTCAACCAGGGCACCAGCCGCGCCGAGCTCAACGCCATGGCTGATCGGGTCTACCACCCCGGCAAGGGAACCTCTGGTGCCCAGATGGCCGGTGTCCTTCGGGAGCGTGGCCTCAAGGACTCGACCTACACCACCAGCGGCACCCAGCAGAAGCTCATCCAGGCCCTGGAGCGTGGTCAGACCGTCCCGTTTGGGGTGGTGCGCTGTGAGGGAACAATCACCCGTCTTGAGGGCGGCTCCTCGGCTCGGTATACCGGCGCCAGGGTCGGGGGGCGGCACGAGCACCAGTTCGGTGACAGCGGGCACTGGGTGCTTGTCACCCGCTATGAAGGCACGCCTGAGGCGCCGACCGCCTACCTGGTCAATGATCCCGACCTCGGCGGCGAGCTGCGCTGCACGCCCGCCCAGCTCGATGCGATGGGCGACGGCAGTGGCTCATACTGGATGGTTCACCAGTAACCGAGCGCGCGCTGCGCACGACCACGCCAGTTCCAGCGCGCCGATGGCGTCAGTCGATCTGGGTGACCATTGCGGACGCGGGCTTGCGGACCTTGGGCATCGTCAGCAGCCAGTCTCCTTCCTGGGCGCGGTAGCCGAGCGGAAGCAGGACCACGGAGCGCAGTCCCTTCTCCTTGAGGCCCAGGATTTCATCCACAGCCTCGGCGCTGAAGCCTTCCATCGGAGTGCTGTCGACCTGAAGCTCCGCTGCAGCCGCGAGCGCAAAGCCGAGCGCGATGTAGGCCTGACGGGCCGCGTGGGCGTAGTTCACCTCTGGATCACGGGTCAGGTAGGCCGACTTGAGGTTGTCGTAGTACCCCTTGAGCTGAGGGGTCAGCCCGCCCCGCTCGGCGGCCATCTGTGCCAGCACCGCATCGATGCGGGCCTCGGTGTAGTTGTCCCAGGCAGCGAACACCAGGAGGTGAGAGCCGTCTGTGATCTGGGCTTGGTTCCAGGCGACTGGCTGGATCTTCTCCCGAACCTCACGGCTGCGGATCACAAACAGCTCGAACGGCTGGAGTCCGGAAGAGGTGGGCGCGAGTCGGACCGCTTCGACGATCTGAGCGACCTGTTCTTCGGGGACGACCTGGCCTGGATCCATCTTCTTGGTGGCGTAGCGCCAGTGGAGATTTTTGAGAAACATCATGAGCTCCGGTTCTTGTGCAGGCCGGAGTTAAGATCAGGCGCCTCCACGTCAACCTGAAACGACTCGAAGACAGCTGTATCTTCAGCCGCAAAGGTGGCCGTGTTCGGTTATTTTCGGCGTTTTGGCTTGGTTTATTGCGGGTGCGGTGAGCCGCGAGTTTCCCCTCGCTGAGACGGCCGGCTCACCCTGGCTGCTGCTGGTCACCGCTCCAGGCCGTCGCCAAATCGCGCTCAGTTTATCTCAGCGATCAGATCCTCGATCTCTCCATCCGAGATCAGCACGTTGTTGAGCATGGAGACGGTGCCGAGGGGGATGCTGTTCTGGTAGATGCTGATCGCGGGCACCCGGCTGATCTTCTGGGACATCATCAGCTTGGAGCACGAGTTGACCTCGACCTTGAAGTACTGCATCCCGGTGTAGTCTGATGCTGTGATGAAGCGCTTGAATTCCTCAATCTGCTTCTTTGAAGAGTCGTACTCGCTGGCGACAAAGAGCACCAGCCCGGCGTCTGAGCCCAGTCCTCTGATGGCCGCCTCGAAGGAGTCTTCACACAGCTCCGTGATCGCTGGGCCTTGTTCCTCAGGCATGGGCGTGGGCTCGGGCTCGGGCGTGGGCTCGGGCTCCGCTGGAGCGGCCTCTACGACCGGGGGAGGCGTCAGCTCCGGCGGGGGCTCTGGGGGCTTGGTTCGTGCCGACGGATCCAGCTTGGGGCGTGGCATGGTCTCTGGGCCGCAGGCCAGCGTGAAGAAGAACGCGAGGAGGGCAAGAGCGGATAGTCTTTTCACGTCAGTCCAGGGAGAGGGCGTGTGTCACGGTACTCAATGATGCGATGCTTCGACAAACGCACGCGGGCTCAGCCGCCAGCAGCTTCGCGGTCTCTGCCACCCGTGGGCACCTCCGGCACCTTCACTGGTGGCTGCAGGCGAGTCCAGCGCATCGCTCCGTGCTGGGGCATGTGCTGCCGTTGGTCATGACGGAAGCTGACATCGCGACCCTCCTGTCTGACTGGCAGGCAATGCTCGGCCCGGTCCCGCCCGGTGCGCAGGCGTGGAGCCACGGAGGGCACCCGGCGCTGTGGCGTCGCCGAGCACTGCGACTCCACAGCCTTCCCGGCGACAAGCGATACGCCGAGTGTTCTGCAGAGATGGCGCTGATTCTGGAGCGGCAGAACACCCTGATCGAGCACCTCGTCGGTGAGGGCACGCCGTACACCCTGCTGTTCACGCAATACGGCGACGACGACATTCACGCAGCGAGCTACACCCGCTTCGTCGATGACCGCCTCACCCTGCTGTTCTCCCTGAGCGGTGACGACTGTACTCCGGAGCCATACTTCTCCTGGCGTCCCTACGGTGAGGTCCGCCTGTACGCCCGCCAGCAGCGGTGGGTGAGGGGAAGCGAGGACGCGCTGCTGGCGGCGGTCGCTGACGATGCGATCGCCGGTCTGCTTCTGTTCTGCCCGGCTCGAGACGTCCTGGTCGCGCCGTACGATGGCGGGGTCACCGTCATCGCGGCCTCGCCGTCGCAGCGGATTGCGCTGCGGCGGGCATTCGCTGCGTGGTGCCCGGGTCGCAGCGACCTGGATCCGTCGCTGGTCATCGCCTCTGCACAGCCGGCAGCACGGTTGCTGGTCGCGCAGCTCAAGGCGCAGGACGCGACGGTCTACCTCGGCGAAGATGGGGCGGTGGAGGTGGTCACGGTCTTCAAGACCGGCGTCGACGATGCCCTGCTGGCTCAGCTCGGCGCGCTGCCGAGACTCCGTACCCTGATGCTGGTGGACCCCGGGCCTGATGTGGTGGAGAATTGCGCGGTCACTGACGCTGGGCTGGCACACCTGCACGGACTGACCGGGCTGGACGCCTTGAGCCTGGAGGGCTTCACCGGGATCACTGCTGCGGGTGTGTCGGACCTGCGCACGGCGCTGACCGGGTGTGCGGTGATCTGGGAGCCTGCGGACTGACCTGGGGACGGCCTCGTCTGTGGCTCGCTCACCGACACGGTGGGGGCGACGGGGCCTGAGCGGAAGCCCGCCCACCCCGCCGCAGCCGCCCTGTCGACGCTACTTCGCGGCTGGTCGTGGTCGGCTGGTCGGCACAGCCGGCGCCAGCGCCTCCACGCGGACTGCGCAGACCTTGTACTCGCCGGTTCCGGTGACTTCATCCCCGGCATCGTTGGTCAGGAGGTTGGCGCGGGACTCGCTGAAGTGCATCGGCATCCACACACAGCCCGGACGCATCCGTGGGCTGACCTGGATGCTCGCCTCGACGGCTCCACGGCGGGAGATCACCCGCACCATCTCGCCATCTGAGAAGCCACGCTTGCGTGCATCCCGGCGGTGCATCTCTAGGAAGTTGCCGGGCTGTCGCGCGACCGGACCGGGATCCCGACGGGTCTGGGTGCCGGCGTTGTAGTGGTAGAGGGTGCGGCCTGTGGAGAGGATGAGCGGGAACTCGTTGTCTGGAAGCTCCGCGCTGGGCCGGTAGTCGACCGCCTGGAACAGCGCCTTCCCGCGCAGCGGCGTGCCCTCGTGGAGGGTGGGCGTGCCGGGATGGGTCTCGTCGGTGCACGGCCACTGCAGGCCTCCCTCGGCGTTGATGCGCTCGTGGGAGATGCCCGAGAACTTTGGCGAGAGGCGCGCCATCTCTGCGTAGATCTCGCCGGGGTCCTGGTAGTGGGGCATCGGGTAGCCGGCCTCGCGCGCGATGTCGCAGAGAATCTCCCAGTCCGCCCGTGCCATTCCCGGCGGCTCGACCGCCTTTCGCACCCGCTGGACCCGGCGGTCACTGTTGGTGAACACGCCGTCCTTCTCTGCAAAGCAGGCTGCTGGCAGGATGACGTCGGCGAAGCGCATGCTCTCGGTGGGCAGGATGTCCTGGACCACGATGAACTCGCAGCCGTTGAGGCCAGCCTCGACCTGGGAGGCGTTGGGCTCGGAGAGCACGATGTCTTCGCCCATGACGAACAGCGCCTTGATGCGGCCCTTGTCGCCCAGCTCGTGCATCATCTCGTTGAGGTTCAGGCCGGCCCTTGGAGACAGCGGACGGCCCCAGGCCGCCTCGAAGTGCTCCTGGGCGGCGGGATCGGTGACCCGCTGGTAGCCTGGGTAGTAGATCGGGCTGGCCCCGGCGTCGTTGGCACCCTGGACGTTGTTCTGCCCCCGAAGCGGGTTCATGCCGGCCGAGCGCACGCCGAGGTGGCCGGTCATCAGCACGAGGTTGGCGAGGCCGTAGACGTTGTCGGTGCCGTGGGTGTGCTCGGTGATGCCGAGGGTGTAGTAGATGCCGGCCTTCTTCGTCGTGGCGTACAGCCGCGCCGCCCGGCGGATCAGCTCGGCAGGAACGCCGGTGATCTCCTCGGCACCCTCTGGTGTGTAGTCCTGCACCCCGGCCCGGACCGACTCGAAGTTCTCGGTGTGCTCGGTGATGAAGGTCTCATCGCACAGGCCCTCGTTGATGATGACGTGGGCCATCGCGTTGAGCAGCCAGACGTCGGTCCCGGGCTTGAGCTGCATGTAGATGTCGGCGACCTCTGAGAGCCAGATGGCCCTGGGGTCCGCCACGATGAGGGTCGCACCGCGCTGGACCGCCCGCTTCATCTCCATGGCGATGATCGGGTGCGCCTCGGTGGTGTTGCTGCCGATCACAAACAGCAGATCAGTATCTCGGATCTCCGGGATGGAGTTGGTCATTGCGCCTGCACCAAACGTCGTCACCAGACCGGCGACAGTTGGAGCGTGTCACGTCGCTGCACACTGGTGGCAGTTGTTCGTTCCGAAGGCGGCTCGAGAGAGCTTCTGGACGAGGTAGTTCTCCTCGCCCGTGCAGCGGCTCGACGAGACGAAGCCGACAGAATCGGTACCGTGGCGTTTCTGGACTGCGCGCAGTCCGCGGACGGTGGCGGCGATGGCCTCGGGCCAGGTCGCGGGGTGGAGCTGCCCGTCTTCGCCACGGACCATCGGCGTGGTGAGCCGGTCCTCGTGGTGGATGAAGTCGTAGGCGAAGCGCCCCTTTACGCAGAGGTTGCCGTCGTTGAGGGTCTCGCCGGGCGGCGGGCTGGTGACCCGCTTGACCTTCCCGTCGACGACGTTGAGGTCCATCTGACAGCCGACGCCGCAGAAGTTGCAGGTCGTCCGGGTCTTGGCGTAGGCCGCTGGCGTGAGGCGCGGGGCCTTCTTCTCATGGAGAGCACCTGTGGGGCAGGTGTCGATGCAGCCGCCGCACAGCTCGCAGGAGGTGTCGAGCAGCCCCCGGCTGCCCGCAGTGCCGATGGTGGTCTCGCTGCCGCGCCCGGTCAGCGCGATGGCGTTGACGCCCTCCACCTCGTCGCAGTAGCGGGTGCAGCGCGCGCACAGGATGCAGCGATCGGGCTCGAAGTGGATGTAGGGGTTCACGTCGTGGCGGTCGGCGCGCGGGGCGCAGACCTTCTCAAGCACCAGCGGCGCCTTTGGTCCGGCGAGGGTGGTGAGGTCGTTGCCGTCGCTGGTGGTCAGCGGTGCCCCAGCGTCATCGGTGGGATGATCGGCGAGGTAGAGGCTCAGGAGGATCTGGCGGTGCCGGAGGATGCGATCGCTGTCGGTGGTGACCGCCATGTCCGGGGTGGCCTTCCAGGCGCAGGCGGGCTGGAGTCGACCCTGACCACCGACCTCAACGAGGCAGCTCCGGCAGGCTCCGACCGGGGCGAGCCGGGGATCGTGACAGAGGGTGGGGATGGGGACCCCGCTGCGCTGGGCGACCTCAAGCACGGTCTCGCCCTCGCGGGCCTCGACGTGCTGTCCGTCCAGCTCGATGGTGAAGCGATTGCTCATGGGATCTCCCGGTGGCCGAAGGTCTCGGGGAAGTGGGTGCGGGCGCTGGTGAGGGGCAGCGCAGCGATCTGTCCGAGGCCACAGATGGAGCCCTGGTCCATCTCCCAGGACACATCTTCGATGTGCTGGAGGGCCACCGGATCGCCGGTTGTGAGGTAGCGGTCGATGGACTGACGGACGTAGCGCGTGCCGATGCGACACGGTGCGCACTGTCCGCAGCTCTCATCCTCGAAGAAGATCGCCTGCTGCTTTGCTGCCCAGGCGAGATCGACAGTGTCGTTGAGCACGACCACGCCAGCGCTGCCGAGCATCGAGCCGACCTTGCCGAGCCCCTTGAAGTCCAGGGGGTGGCTGCGCAGGCGCATCGGCAGGAAGCCGGACGAGGCACCTCCAGGGCTGAAGGCCATCGGTGTGCCGAGGTAGCCGCCGGCCGCCTCGACCAACTCATCCAGGCTCACCCCCAGGGGCAGCTCGTAGACGCCGGGACACGCGACGTGACCGGAGATGCAGTACAGCTTGCTGCCGGCTTCTGTCCGGCCCGCAGCCCGAAAGGCGTCACCGCCGCGCAGCAGGATGGCCGGCAGGCAGGCGAGGGTCTCGACGTTGTGGATGAGGGTCGGCTTGTTTCGGAAGCCCATCTGGGTGGGGTAGGGCGGCTTGAGGCGGGGCATGCCGCGCTTGCCCTCCAGCGACTCCAGGAGCGCGGTCTCCTCGCCGCAGATGTAGGCCCCGTGGCCGGCGACGATGTGGACCGGCACGGGGATCTCGGCGGCAGCGATGGCGGCCTCCAGCGCGCTGCGCTCGGCAGCGAACTCCCCACGGATGTAGATGTAGATCTCCGATGCGCCGATGGTGTGGGCGGCGATTGCGAGGCCCTCCATCATCAGATGGGGCCGCCTCAGCAGGACCTCGCGGTCCTTGAAGGTGCCCGGCTCGCCCTCGTCGGCGTTGCAGACCAGGTAGCGCTCGGTCTCGGCTTCTCCGACTACCGATCGCCACTTGATGTGGGCTGGGAAGCCGGCGCCGCCGCGTCCTTGCAGCCCGCTGGCCTCGATCTCATCGAGGATCTGTGCGGTGGTCATGCTGCGGGCCTTCGCCAGCGCGGCATAGTCTGCAGAGTCGGCTCCCGCGAGGTTGATCGGCAGGGTCGGGTCGTCGGGGGTGATGCCCCAGAAGTGAACCGCGCGAGAGACGAGGGTGCGGTCGGGCTCAAGGTAGACCGGAGCGCGGTCGCACTGCCCCAGGCAGCTCACCGCTTCGACCGGGACACCCTCTGCAGCCAGCTCGGCATGAAGCGCATCAGAGCCAGCCATCTTGCAGGTCAGCCCCTGACAGATGAGGCGCCGCTCGCCGGGCTCTCTGATCAAACTGTAGAACGTTCCGGCTCCCCAGATGTCCGCCTCGGGAATACCGGTCTGCTTCGAGACCGTACGTACGCTCTGCTCCGTGACGCCGCCCTCTTCCTCGAGGAGGTGCAGGATGGCCTCGCGCTGGGCCCCCTTCTTCTGCATGTGTGCTCCTGTCCGTTCCCTATCGTATCGCAGGGCTGGGGAGGAGGGGCACGCGATGTCTGTGTGAGGCGATCAGCTTGCGGCGCTCTCAGCCTCCACCGTACCGATCAGCCGCGGTGCCTCTTGGTCGGGGAGGCCGGGACGGCGGAGGAGACGATGGAGCGGGCCCTGGGCGCGGTACTCCTGTAGCGTCTGCCACATCGCACCCAGCACCCGCTCTCGATCCATGAGCTCTGTGCGGAGAGTGGTGAGCTCTGCCTCGACCGCTGCGAGCTGCTCGCGCTGCGTCTCTCCCTGCGCGGTCGCCGCTGCGAGAGCGAGTCGCTCCGACTGTAGCGCGGTCCGGGAGCAGGTCAGCTCGTCTCCCATCTCCGTGATGTCGAGGTTGGCCTGCTCCAGCCGGGTGCGGAGCTCGGCGGTGTCCAGCTGTGCGGTGTGGATCTCCGACTGCAGCTCGTTTCGCTCTTCGCTCCAGCCTGCCTCACGCCACTGTGCCTCAGCGCGCAGAAGGGCAACCTCCTGCTCCAGCTCGGTGACCCGTGAGCGGGCGCTCTGGACGGCGCCGCTGACTGCGACCTCGCTCAGCGCCTGTGCAGTCATCCGAGAGATCTGCTCCGACAGCTCTGGATCCGGATGGAAGACCTTGGACTCAGCAGGAGAGTCTGCAGTGACAGAAGAGGCGTGGTGGGTGAGCGGCATGTTTGCTCCAGACATTTTATTGACCCGTCAATAATACACCGTTCGTGATGCGTGAAGCCATCGCGATGTGATTGGATCGTCCTGGTTTCGAGCAGCCCCCCTACTTTTTCTTGCGCACACGCAGCCCTCGACCCATGCCTCGTGCGGTCAGGACGCCCCCGAGGAAGCCGAACAGGTGCCCCTGCCAGGAGATGCCTGAGCCGACGGTGGGCAGGACTCCGGTGAGCATGCCGCCGAAGAGGAGCGTCACGCCAGTGGACAGGGCGATGGAGCGGGCGCTTCGCTCGTAGAATCCCCGCCCCATCAGGAATCCAAGGAAGCCGAACACCACTCCGCTGGCGCCGAGGTGGACGGTGCCCGCGCCGCCGAACAGCCAGGTCCCGATGCCGCCGACCAGCATGCTGACGAGCGCCACGACGTAGACATCCATCAGCTTGCGGGAGGAGGCAAGGAAGCCGAGCACCAGCAGCGGGATGGTGTTGGCGATGAGGTGGCTGAAGCCAGCATGCAGGAACGGCGCAAAGAAGATGCCCAGCAGCCCTGAGAGGGCCCTGGGGTGGATGCCGAGTCCATCGAGTCCACCATGGAAGATCAGCCAGTCGACGATCTCGATCGCCCACAGCAGTCCGACAGTACTGCTGGCGAGTCGGACCCGCTTTCGGGTGCCGATTACGGCGCTGTTGACTTCTCGGGTGAGGAAAGAATCGCTCATGTTGACTCCACACGGTGAGACGCTGAACAGAGCATCCCACATGGCTTTGTTGTCCGCGCAGTGCGTCACAGCGGCGGCATGCGTGAGGGATCTCACGGCCACTGATGGCCTGAGTCGCACGCCGTGAGCCAGCCTGTGCTGGGAGTCGCTGCGTGTCGCCTCTTGGAGGCTCGTGACGCGATCGGTCCACTCGGTGAGGACTCTGGCGTGGATCTCACCAGACCTGCGTTAGCCAAGCGGTGCCTCTGGTTGCGGAGGACGACACGCGGAGGTCGACATGAACGTCCTGATTATCGGTGCCTCCGGGGGGCTCGGCAGCGCCCTGGCCGAGGCCTTCACTGCCCGGGGAGATGTGGTGACCCCGCTGAGCCGCAGCACCCACGGCATCGAGCTGACCGACGAGTCCACCATCGCGGCGGCGGCTGCGAGCCTCGCTGGGCAGCGCTTTGACCGCATCATCGCCGCGACCGGTGCCCTCACCATCGACGGCATCCCGCCGGAGACGTCGTTCTCGCGCCTGGATCCCGTGGTCATGGCGCGCTCCTTTGCGATCAATGCTGTCGGTCCGGCGATGTTGATCAAGCACCTCGCCCCTCTGCTCCCACGGAAGACGCCCGCGGTCTTCGCCTTGCTGTCTGCTCGACTGGCCTCCATCGGCGACAACCGGCTCGGCGGCTGGACGAGCTATCGCTCCACCAAGGCAGCCCTGAACCAGATCGTGCGGTGTGCGTCGGTAGAGTATGCGCGCAAGCGTCCCCAGGCGGCGCTGATCGCACTGCACCCGGGCACGGTGCCCACGGCGCTGACGCAGCCCTATGCGCGAGGACGCTACACCGCCGCGCCGCCTGAAGCGGCCCGACAGCTGATCGCGGTGATGGATGACTGCACGGCTGAGGAGACCGGCGCGTTCTTCGCCTACGACGGGACTCCGATTCCCTGGTAGTGACGGTGACGCTGCTGAGAAGTGTGCCTCGCCCCAGAGCCGCTCTGGATGCTGCGGCCTGTATCTCGGTCGCGGCGACGGCAGGGTGATACGCCCTCCGGGGAGGTTCCTTGACCGAGCCAACGTCGATTCTCCGAGAAGTGTTTGGCTACCCGGCCTTTCGGCCGGGGCAAGCGGACGCGGTCGAGGCGCTGCTGGCCGGTCGCGATGTGCAGGTTGTTCTGCCGACCGGCGGCGGGAAGTCGCTGTGCTATCAGGTCCCGGCGATCCTGGCGGCCCGGCAGGGAAGGGGGCCGACGCTGGTCGTCAGCCCGCTGATCGCGCTGATGGAGAACCAGGTCCAGGCGCTCAAGGCCCGTGGAGTGGTGGCATGCGCGCTGCACTCTGGTCAGCCCTGGGCCGCCCAGCGGGCCGCGCTCTCTAACCTCGCGGGAACCGCCCTGGTCTACGCCAGCCCCGAGCGCCTCGCCAGCGCTCGGTTTCGTGCCCTCTTGGCCCGCTGCGGTGTGGCCCATGTGGTGGTCGATGAGGCCCACTGCATCTCGGAGTGGGGGCACGACTTTCGGCCGGACTACCGCAAGCTGGCGATGCTCAAGGCGGAGCTGTCTGCACCGATCATGGCCGCCACCGCCACCGCGACCCCGGCGGTGCTCAAGGACATCGCCGAGAGCCTGGGGCAGACGGATCCGGTGTCGGTCATCGGCAGCTTCTCTCGGCCCAACTTGACCTTCTCCGTTGAGCATCTGCGCGGCGACATCGCTCGGGCGCAGCGGGCGCTGGCGATCCTGAAGGCCGCTGGGTTCGGCCCAAAGGCGGCACCGGGCCGGGCGATCATCTACGTCTCCACCCGCAAGAAGGCCCAGTCAGTCTGCAAGATCCTGCGCGCTGCGAAGCTGCCGGCGGCCTACTATCACGCGGGTCGGGCTGACTCCGCTCGTGCCAACGTCCAGGCGGGCTTCACCGCCGGTCGCTACAGCGTGCTGGTGGCCACCAGTGCCTTCGGGATGGGGGTGGACCTGCCCGATGTCCGGCACGTCATCCACACCCAGGCGCCGGGAACCATCGAGGCTTACTACCAGCAGGCGGGACGGGCGGGCCGGGATGGCGCGTCGGCGCACTGCACCCTGCTGTACTCTCCGGCGGACACCCGCACCTTCCACCTGCTCGTCAGCGAGCAGGCGATGCCGGGCATGCAGGCCGGTCACCGGGCGCTGGCGGACTACATCTTCGGATCAACCTGCCGACAGGTGGCCTTCGCCGAACACTTCGGCGTCCCCCTGGTGCGTCCGTGCGGCTGCTGTGACGTCTGCACGCGCTCCGATGCGGTCGCTGAGATGGTTCGGTCTGCGCGCAGCCAGCGCGCCACGCAGGCGGCTGCAAGGCGTCAGAAGGTGGCGGCTGAGCGCGCGGTGACCTTCACCGCAGCGCAAGACGATCACATCGTCGCGTTCGTCGATGGTCTTCGCAGTCCAGTGGGCAAGCGGCTGGTGGCCCTGGGACTTCGGGGCAGCAAGGCGAAGGACGTGCGGCGCAAGAAGCTGGAGAACAACCCCCGCTATGGCGTGCTGACCGGGACGCCGGAGAAGAGCATCGTGCTGGCGGTGGAGCGACTGCTGACCGCCGGACGCCTCGTGAGGCGAGGGCGGAAGTACCCGACGGTCTGGATTCCCGGAAAGCCGGTCCGCGGTGCGCCTCGGAAGACCCCGGCCCGAGCCCAGGCGACCGGGCTGGAGCGCGCGCTGAAGCGGATGCGCCGTCGCCACGCACGCACGCGTCGGATCAAGCCCTACCAGGTCTTCCCCGATCGCACCCTGGCTGCGATCCTGGCGTCTCGGCCGACCAGCAGCGAGGGGCTCAGCGGGCTGTGGGGAATGGGCGGCAAGCGGCTGTCCCGATACGGCGCGGAGATCCTGAGGCTGGTCGCGGAGGACGGCGCGCAGGAGCGCTGACTCAGCGGACCTCGACCTGGAGGTCGTAGGTGCCGCTGTCGTCGGCCTGGTAGGAGGTGGCGTAGATGGTCCAGTCACCGCTCTCCTGCGCCGTGATGTTGATGCAGGAGCGGGACCGGTCGCCGTCGCAGTCGTCGTTGCCTTCACCGGCTCCCGACGGCATCTGCGCGACGAGGTAGGTGTCGATGTCGGATGAGGTCATGCTGGCGGTGATGCTCTGACCAGCCTGCACAGGGATGGTGTAGCGGTCGGACCACTCGCCGTTTGGCAGGACGTAGTCACCGGAGGCCAGCGTGCCCTGGAGGTGGGTGCTGCTGCCGAGCGGGACGGGGGGGACGGCGGCTGGAGCCGCGGCAGGGGTGTCGGCAGCGACGGGTTGGGGGGCTGTGGCGGGCCTCTGCCAGACGGTCACCTGGTAGCCGCAGGTCGCGGTGGCGCACTGGTACATGGAGACCTTGACCTGGTAGCTGCTGCCGCTGGTGGGCACGACCGAGAGCACCGGCCAGTCATCCGTGGAGGTGTCGCGGGACAGCTCGGTGCCGTCCTTGATGATCGCGAGGTCGAGGTCGGAGCAGTCGTTGTCGCAGACGCCCATCAGGGCGTACTCGTAGCCGCTGGGCAGGCTCAGCGGGACGGTCTCAGCGGTGGAGGGCGCGAGGAGGGCTGTCGTGGCGACATCGAGGAGGGTGTAGCCATAGGCTGCCATGTTGGCGTAGTCCGATCCGGATCGGAGCTGGGTCTGTGCCTGGATCTGATCCATCCAGGCGGTGCCGCTGCTGGCCACAGGAGCAGCGGGGGGCGTGTCCGGTGCGACCGCGACCGGCGCGACCGCGACCGGCGCGACCGCGACCGGCGCGACCGCGACCGGTGCGCCCGCCGTCCCCATGCTGCTCTGGAGCGACTGCTCCATCAGGCGGTTGTACATCGCCTGATCGATGCGGTTGTTGTCCAGGGCGAGGCACAGCTCATAGCGGATCCAGGCCTGATTGAACGCCTCCTGGGAGAGGACGACGTTGGTCGTCGCCGATGCCGATGCCTGATCGACCTCACCAGCAGCATTCCATGCCACGGTTCCGCCGCTGACGGCAGCGCTGAGTGATTGCTGCTGCTCGGCAGTGATCGCGCTGTCCGGCTTGACGCACTTGGTTCGTCGGCCCTGCCATCCCGCCTCAGCGTCGACGGGAGACAGGCTGAGAGCGAGCAGGACAGTGACAGTCAGGAGGGGCTGGATGTGACGCATTTCTCGGCTCTGGTGAGTTGGGAGAGATGATTTTGTACCAATGCTTCAGCAGTGGACAAGCGGAACGTCGGCGCTGCGCAGGACCGCACCCCTTGCTGCACGCTGTCATCGCTGTTTTGGTGAATGTCACCGATGTCGGCTGCGGGAGCAGGGGGGCAGCGGCCGGCTGTGCAGTCAGCCCTCACGAGCACCGCTCGGGCCGGTGCAGGGCTGGCTCAGCCTCCGGTGATGGCACCGGTCTTGAAGGTGGTCGGGAGCACGACGGTGTCGAAGTCCGTCTGTACCTGAATGGTGATCGGCGCGGTTCGCTCCAGATCTGCACTCGCGGGCGCTCGGACGACCATCGGCACCTGGAGCGTCTCACCGGTCGACATGGTGATGGGCGGGACAACGATCTCTGCGTCGGGGATGCCCGCCACCGAAACCGTGACCGCAGCCGCCTCCTCGATGTACTTTCGGTTGGTGATCCGGAGCATGAAGGTGTTGCGGGTCGCGCCGTCCGCGTCGAGGGTGTACAGCGTGCCGGCGCCGCGATTGACTGTGACGTCGAGGGGGTGGCGGCTCATCAGCAGGGCAGCCGCTGTGGTCAGGGTCAGCGCCATGAGGGCGACGTAGATCATCGGACGGGTGCGGATCTGGCGGCTCTTTCCGCCCGCTTCCTCGACCGCGGTGCTGTAGCGGACCAGGTTCTCCTTTCCGAAGCGACCCATGATCGGAGCGCAGGCATCCACACACTTCGCGCAGCCGATGCACTCCAGCTGGTAGCCATCGCGGATGTCGATGCCGACGGGACAGACCGAGACGCACTTGCTGCAGCCGATGCAGTCTCCGGTCTCTGGGCCGAGCTGCTGCACACCGCGCTGCTGGCGTTTCCCGTGAAGAGCACGCGAGTGCCGACGAACCAGCCGACAAAGCAGGCACCAATCAGGCCTGCTGCGGCGAGAAAAATGGCGTGCTTCGTGACCTTCTTGGCGATCTTTTCCGGGGTCCAGGCCGCGCGATCCAGGGCCATTCGCTTGCCGTGGTTGCCCTCAATGCGGCGCTCGATGGCGTGAACGAAGGTCTCCAGGAACACGGTCTGGGGGCAGGCATAGCCGCACCAGATCCGTCCCCACATCGCAGTGACAAAGAACAGCAAGAAGGTCGAGAACAGCAGCCCGAAGACCAGGAACACGGTGTCCTGAGGGGTAAAGATCTCCCCGGCGAGGATCAGCTGACGGCTGCTGAGATCAAGCTGAATGATCTGCCGGTCTCGGACGTGAATCCAGGGCGTGATGAACAGGATGATGTGGAGGACGGTGAAGGTCCAGCGCCGTCGAGTCTGGAATGCACCCTTGACCCATGCCGGGTAGATCCACTCGCGCTTTCCTGTGCTTGCATCCATGTCCGCTCCGGAGAGGGGCTGCTGGTAAGCAAAAAACGTGCCCTGCTGCGCAGGTGAGCCACGGTCGCACCTGGCACGAGCGGAGGCCGGCTGCGTCCGCCACACTCAGCGTCATTGTGAGCGGGGAGCGCGGCGATGCAGGGACCGGAATCGGGGCCATGGACTGCTGGCGTTGTGACGGCGTGCTCCGAGGCGTCTCCAGGTCGCTTCTGGCGTGTGCGCAATCACACTGCCTGGAGTGCCGCACAGCACGGCTGTGCTGCAGCCTGCGGCCGCGCCGGCTGTCGGCCAGGAGGGGCTCCGTGCAAGCTCCGGCTGTCCTCCTCGACCGGTCGCGAGGAGGGCAGCCGGCTCAGGCTACGGCGTGATGCTGCTGTCGGTGTCGTCGAAGTCGCCGCAGAGATCCGTCCAGCCGTCTCCGTCATTGTCGACGCCGGAGTTCACGCAGAAGGTGAAGGTCTGGTTCGCGAGGTCGTTGGCGTCGGCGCCGGAGCTGAAGATCTCGAAGTAGTTGGACTCCGAGCCCTGACCGATGCCCAGGGAGTTGGAGGGAACGTCGGCAGCCTCGTCGGTGAAGTCAGACTCGGCGGAGGCGCTGCTTCCGCTGCAGCTCCAGCCTGCGAGGCCGTCGGAGGTGTCGATGTCACCGTAGGACAGCACCACCCGGCCATCCTCCATCATGATCATCGAGAAGGTGATGTTCTTGGAGCTTCCGTACTCGTTGACGTCGAGGAAGTAGACCCCGGTGGCGTCGGCGAAGTTCATCACCGCGATCCGTCCGCCGCTGCTTGGGTTGAGGTCATCCCAGACGCCGGCGATGCTGGTCGATGAGGCCAGCGCTGTGGCGGAGTACGAGTAGGAACCCGAGCCCGAGCCGAACGTGATGCGGCCGTTGGAGGAGACGTAGGCCGTGCTCCAGTCGGTCGAGCAGAACGGGAAGGTCGCTGCCAGCGAGATCGCGGAGTAGTCGTCGTCACCGAGGGAGAGGAGCCGAGGGGTGTCGGTGTCGCTGGTGTCGGTGTCGCCGTCGCAGTCGTTGTCGATGCCGTCGCTTGGCAGCTCCCAGGCGTACGGGAACACCTGAGGATCGTCGTCGTCGCAGTCGTCGTCGCAGATGGAGAACCCGTCGAGGTCTTCATCGATGAACGCGGCCTGACCGTCGCAGTTGTAGTCTTCTGGGTCGTCGCAGTCATCCTCGATTGCGGCTGGGTTGTAGTCCTCGTCGTTGTCATCGCAGTCAGCGTTGTCCTCGACAAGACCAGAGATCGTGCTGCAGGAGATCACTGCTGTTGCGGTCTCGTCTCCGTAGCCGTCTCCGTCGCTGTCGGGGTACCAGCTCCGGGTACCGATCACACCGGAGTCATCATCGTCGATGTCGCCGTCGCAGTCGTTGTCGATGCTGTCGCACACCTCGGTGTTGCCGGGGAAGGCGTTGCTGTCGTTGTCGTCGCAGTCGTTGACGTTCAGGAAGCCGTCGCCGTCGATGTCATCGTCTGGTGAGGTGGGATCGCAGTCGTTGTCGATGTTGTCGTAGGCGACCTCTTCGGCACCCGGCCCGATGGTGTCGTCTTCGTCGTTGCAGTCCCCTTCGGACTCTGCGTATCCGTCGCCGTCGTGGTCGACGGTCGCGCAGAGCCGGTTGTCTTCGCCTGGAGTCGACAGCAAGTCGGCGCTGTCGACGTCCGGCCAGGCGGTGTCGCACCAATTCTCGCCGACGTCGTTCTTGGAGGCGTCGAGGAACAGGATGTCCAGCGACATTGAGGAGCCCGAGGTGTCCGGCATTGAGGCGCCGTCATCCCAGGAGACGCTGTCGATGAGCAGCCCACCCATGGAGAGATGGAGGCTGTCGGACTCGTTGCTCAGGGAGATGCCCTCGTAGGCGTAGTCCACCACGACATCACCGTTGGTCGCGGTGCTGTCGTTGATGCCGAGGACCATGTACTCACCAGCGAGCAGCCAGACCGTGTCGTCGGAGGCGAGGAGATGCAGCTCGCTGCCGTCGTCGGTGATGGTGAGGCCGTTGAGGATGCGGTCCTCGCCGCTGTCGTTGAGGATCTCGAACCACTCACCGTGGTTGTCGGAGACGTCGATGGGGTTGTTGAAGATCTCGGTGATCACGAGGTCACCCTCGCCCCAGCTCTCCTCATCGATCGCACCGTCGCAGTTGTTGTCGAGCGCGTCTCCATCGATCTCGGTGGCGCCGGGAAAGATGGCGGCGTCGGTGTCGTCGCAGTCGGCGGTCCCGTCGTCGACGCAGGGGGCATATCCGTCGCCGTCAGCGTCGAAGTCCTCGTCAATGAGCCCATCGCCGTCGTCGTCGATGCCGTTGCACTCCTCGACCTCGATGCAGTCAGCGCTTCCGTCGCCGTCACCATCGGCGAAGCCTTCATCGATGAAGCCGTCGCCGTTGTTGTCCAGCCCGTCGCACTCCTCGACGTCGGTGCAGTCGGCGATGCCGTCCGCGTCCGTGTCGCTGAAGCCCTCGTCGATCATGTCGTTGCAGTTGTCGTCCACGCCGTCGCAGAGCTCGGGCTGGTCGGGATGGACGCTGGCGTTGTTGTCGTCGCAGTCGTCTTCTTCGGCGTAGCCGTCGCCGTCTGCATCGGTCGCGGGCTCGATGGTGTCATCGGTGTCGCCGACAGAGTCCGTGTCTGTGTGGTCGACCGGCTCTTCGGTTTTTCCATCACAGGCGGCAAGGATGAGGGCGATCAGCCCAGCCTGATACAGTCGCATTCGGTGCTCCAGAACATTGTCTGCAAGTTCTCGTCCAACGGTAGCCGGGAATTTTGCAGATCCGCAACTGACTGTGAATAACGTGCAAGGACTTTCACTGTAGCGGACCTGAGCAGGGCCGGTCAGCAACGAAAAAACGCGATGTGGTCGCGGTGTAGCGGTGAGGGAGCACTGGTGCTTCTCTGAGTCTCTTGGCTTGAGTCTGCATCCACGAGAGGCTGCTCACGTCACGTCGACACCTACGCGAGCATGGTGTCGATCAAGCCCCCCTGGAGGCTCTCGTCACCGAACCGCTCGATGGGCGAGCCGTCGTCGTGCCGGTGCCCGGTGGCGGTGAGCAGGGTCGCGAGCAGCCGGTCGTGGGTGACGTCTCCGGCGTCGACGTAGGCACCGCTGCGCAGGGTGCCGTCTCCGCGACCGGCGATGATCCATGGGATCTGATCGTAGCGGTGGGAGCCTGTGGCGACGTCGCTGCAGAAGACCGCGACGGCGCTGTCGAGCACGCCGTTCTCCAGCAGTCGGTCGAGCAGGTAGGCGAAGACCTTCAGGTGCAGCCGGTTGACGTCGGCATGCATGTCCCAGGTGGTCGTGTAGGGACCGTAGGCATCAGCGGAGACAAGGCCGTGGGTCAGCTCGTGGTAGGTCGGCAGCCGGAAGCCGTCGATCTCGTAGTGGCAGCGGTCCAGTCGGTCGCCGATCTGGAGGGTCGCGGCGCGGGCTTGATCGCAGCTGAGGACGAGCGCGATCAGGTCGCACTGCAGCCGGGCGACCTCCAGAGAGACCGCGTCGTCTGCGCTGCGACCGCTCAGATCGAGCATCATCGCCTTGCGCTCACTGGACAGCCGGCCGCAGAGGATCTCGAAGTCTCGGACGCTGTCGGTGTGCAGCTCCAGCCGTGTGCGGTCCTCCGCTGAGAGGCGTGTGTCGAGACGCAGATCGATGAGCTGGTCGAGCACCAGGTCGTTGACCGAGTCCCGCAGGACGGTGCCGGTTCCCGCTCCGATCAGGCGCTGGTAGACCGCCCAGGGATCGCTGTCGGCGCCGCGAAGCTGCTGGGGACCACGGTAGGAGAGGACCTCCTCGCCGTAGTTGTCCCGGCGTCCAGCGTACAGGGTCAGGGGCTCGCCGTGGTTGACCGTGGCGTGGCGGGCGATCCAGTTGTCGACAGACTCGCCCATTGCGTAGGTCATCACCGTGTCGGTCAGCGGGCCGCACTGGGCGGCAGTGAGCAGCTGGTTGCCGCCGCCAGCATGGACCTCGCGGGAGGCGGCGAAGGGAAACCTCGTGCCGCGAACCATCAGCAGATGCTCGGCATGATCGGCCAGCGTTGCGGTGATCCGATCGGCGTTGTCGTCGGCCAGGACGCTGCGGGTGAGGGTGCCGAGCTCTCGGGGCCAGAATTGCTCAGGGGCATCGCCGTCTTCCTGGGCGACTCCAGAAGCCGCACGCATGACAACGAGCGGATGCGCACGGCGGGCCTCTGCTTCCTTCTTGCAGCCGGCAAGCGAGGGGAGGACCGGCAGCGGGAGCACCAGCCCAGAAGCCGAGGTCAGGAACCTGCGTCGGGAGAAGACGGACATGTGCTCACTCGATAGTCGGATTCAGTGATAGCATCAAGTGTGCCCCTCATCCTCCTGCTCTCCTGCGCTACAGGCTCAGGTTCTGACGGTTCCAGGAATGTTTTCCGGCTGAATCATCGTCAGTGGGAGAACTCCGTGGTCGATCTGCTGGGTCTGGCAGAGCCCACTGGACTCTCCGAGAACTTTCTCCCAGATCCCGCAAGCTCGACCTTCGACACCAACCTCAGCGACCTGTCGGTCTCTCCGGTCCTCTGGCAGCAGTACCAGCTCGCTGCTGAGGCCCTTTCTGAGCGGATATCCAGTGAGGACCAGCTCTATAGTCAAGTGGTTCCATCCTCGCTCCAGCCAGAGTCCGAGGTGTACAGCATCCTCCAGCGCGATGCCTGGATCGCGCACTTCGGCCGTCGCGCCTTCCGCCGATCCCTGACGGACGCGGAGCTGGCGTCGTTTGCGGTGCTGTTCGATGCGGGCGCGACGGTGCTGGATGAGGCGCCGTTTGTCGGCGGGGTGCGTGCGTCGGTGACCGGCTTCTTGCTCTCTCCGGGCTTCTTGTACCGGACGGAGGGGCTGGCGGATGCGAGCGCGCCGGGCGAGCTGTCCGGGGAGGAGCTTGCGAGTCGGCTTTCCTATGCGCTGTGGAGCACGATGCCCGACGAGAGTCTGCTCGCGGCTGCCGAGGCGGACGGGCTCGCCCCGGAGACCCTCGCCGTGGAGGTCGAGCGCATGCTGGATGATCCCCGCGGTCACGCGATGATCGCCGATCTCCACCGGCAGCTCCTTCATGTCGATGCATACGCCCAGATCTGGCGTCCTTCCGAGGAGATTCTCGGGATCGGGCTCTATGACGAGTCCACTCCTGCCGCGATGCAGCAGGAGGTCTATGCCTTCGTCGATGAGGTGGTCTACAGCGGCGGCACCCTCCACGACCTGCTCACCCTCCCGACCACCTTTGCCAACGAAGACCTCGCAGAGATCTACGGCATCGAGGGAATCGAGGGAGAGGAGCTGGTTCCGGTCGCGCTCGATCCGAATCAGCGCGCCGGGCTGCTGACCCTCTCCGGCTTCCTCGCCTGGCAGGCGGACATGACCACGCCCAACCTCATCGAGCGGGGGGTGTTCGTCAACGACGCGCTGCTCTGTGCTGAGATCCCGCCGCCGCCGGCCTCGGCCACCTCGCTGCCGGTCGACGACGAGGGGCTGACCCTCCGGGAGCGGATCGATGCGCATACCTCCAGCTGCGGCGGGAGCTGCCACGATGACCTCATCAACCCGGTCGGGTTTGCGTTCGGGGTGTACGATCAGGACGGCTACTACGCGCCCTACGACGACATGGGCGACCTCATCGACGCCACCGGTCACTACGCCTTCGAGGATGAGGTTGTGTACTTCGACGGTGCTGTCGAGCTGGCCTGGAGCATTGCCGAGCAGGAGCAGGTCCACCGCTGCTACGCAGGTCACCTCGTCGGCTACCTCGCCGGGGTGTCGAGCTTGGGCATCGACGCGGCCCTGCTCGACCGCCTCACTGCGGACTCCATGGAAGGCGCTGCCGTTCGGGATCTGGTGGTGGAGATCGTGACGGACCCCACCTTCCGGTCGCTGTAGGAGCTACCCGGAGTCTCGCGCCGGCGCTCCGGTGTCGCCGCAGTCCGACGCGACCTCCTCCAGGTATGCGATCACCTTGAACAGCTCGCCGCCCATGCCGAGGGTGAAGAAGCTGAGGTCGCGCAGCTGCACGGTGGTGTTCGCCGGGATGATCGGCAGCGCAGGGGCGCCGGGCGTGTGGAGCTGGAGGGAGGCGTCGACGAGCAGGGGCTCCGTGCAGGTGTTGGTGAGGTCGATCCGCCCGTCATCGTACGCGACAGTCACGCAGTCCGGCTGCCCAGTGAACCCGAATTCGATGGTCGTCGGGCAGGTGGCCGCAGCGGCAGCAGTGAGAACGAGCAGGGCAGAGAACATGGCGGCTCCAGGGGATGTTAGGAGCTGAAGCAAGAAGCGTTCCGATGTTGGTATTTATGGTTTGAACTGGATTGTTTGGGTGGGTTTCTCGGAGATCGTGACTCGGGTGTCGCGGATCGTGGACCGACCGCGCGGTCGCGTGCTCTGGGCCGAGGATCAGACCAGGGCCAGCAGCCACGCCTCCTGCCCCAGCACCCAGCAGTAGAACAGTCCGCCGAGCACGCCATGCAGCACGCCGAGTGTCCAGACCTGCCGGTGGCGAAAGAACAGCGGCGTGAACACCAACCCCATCAGCGCAGTGGCGACCATCAGCGCCGGGTAGGGCCAGTGGATCGCGCCGAACAGCGCGGAAGCCGAGAGGGCCACCAGCCACGGCCGATCCTGAAGCGGACCGAGCTTCTGGAGGTTGTCCGCGAAGATCGACTGGAGCAGGAATTGCTGGGCCACGCCCCACACCGGGTACAGCGCCACCAGCAGGAGCAGCTCCAGGCTCACCGACAGCGAGCCCTGCCACGCCCCGAAGGCAGCCATCCCAGCGATCACCGCGAGGGTCGGCAGCGACAGCACCCGTGCGCTCTGGCCGAGGTTGGTCCGCGACAGTCCCCACTGTGCCGCAGCCGTCGGATCCCGGCGCATCCGAGCCACGACGTAGCCGCCCCAGCCCAGCATGACTGCAGCGACGAACCAGGGTCGCAGCGCGGTGACGCCGTAGCAGCAAAAGTGAAGGATCACGGTCAGCAGGACGGCGCTGACCTCAAGAATGGTGCGTTGCTTCTCGGTGGGCATGCTGCACGGTACGGTCTCAGCATGCACACCATCTGAGCGGGATGTGAAACGGAGATGAAACCAGAAAAAGATGCCCCGGTTCTGGGTCTTGTGCGTTTCACCTAAACTGGAGGACAAACCATGCTGCTCGCCGCACTTCTCGCCTGCACCATCGATGTTAATCGCGGAGACCTCGATGAGGCGGAGCTGATCACCATCGGCGACTCCCTGTTCGACTGGAACATGGGCGACGGCTCGATCCCTGAGGTCATCGAAGAGTCGCTGGACCGGCCGATGTACAACGCCGCGATTGGCGGCTCACACTTCCTGGACGGCGGCGACGACGCCATCCCCGATCAGTACATCTCGGGAGACTGGAGCTGGCTCGTCCTCGACGGCGGCGGCAACGACCTCAACGACCGCTGTGCGTGCGGTGACTGTGACGAGCTCATGGACGAGATCCTCTCTGAGGATGGGCAGGAGGGCGCGATGGCCGACTTCGTCCGGGAGGTCACTGACGCGGGCGTTCGGGTCATGATCATGGGCTACTATGGACTCCCTGAGACTGCGGAGTTTGGCTTTGATGAGTGCAGCGCGCTGATTCCTGAGCTGAGCCTGCGGCAGGCAGCCCTCGCGGAGAGCGATGCGATGATCGCGTTCGCTGATGCCGTCGAGGTGGTGGATGGCACTGACCTCTCCATGTTCGACGACGACCATGTCCACCCCTCCATCGAGGGCGGCGCGGTGGTCGGGGCGTTCCTCGCCGATGCGATCCGTGCAGCGGAGGCGGCGTGGTGAGCGTCCTGGAGAGGCGATGACCGCGCTGCACACCTTCGAGGCTCCGCTGCGCTTCTTCGGCGTCGAGATCGGCAGCCGGATGACGGTGATCGACATCGACGGCGACCTGCTGCTGCACTCTCCCATCGCTCTCGACCCTGCCCGCCTCGTGCCGCTGGGGACGCCACGGTGGCTGCTGGCCCCCAGCCGCATGCACCACCTCCACGCCGGTACGTGGCTTGAGCGGGGCCTGGAGGGCTTCGCCGCGCCGGGTCTGGCCGAGAAGCGTCCGGACCTGACGTTCCACCGCATCGTCGATGCGGCCTGCGAGCCGCTGGGGGATGCCGTCCGCTTCATCCCGCTGCGGTGCTTCTCGCTGACCAATGAGGTCGTGCTCCTCCACCGCCCCTCTCGTACCCTCGTCGTCACCGATCTCGTGTTTCACTTCACCGCCGCTGACCCCTTGGCCACGCGCGCGGTGATGTTTTGCTCGGGGGCGTATCCAGGCTGTCGGTCGTCGATGCTGGAGCGGATCGGCATGAACCGTGCCGTTGCTCGGGAAGAAATCGATGGGCTGCTGGCGCTGGACTTTGACCGACTCATCCCCTCCCACGGCGCGATCATCGAGACCGGCGGGCGTGAGGCGCTGCGGGGAGCGTACCGCTGGCTGGGGCTGTAGATTGTTGCGCGGAGCCGGATAGGGATCTCCCATGCCCCTTCAGCCCCCCCGCATCACCCACCTCCCCGACGCGCTTGTCTCGGAGGCTGCTGAGCTGCTCCGCGAGGACACCCGCGCCGCTCGGCTCGCTGCTGCTCAGCTCCTTGCCCGGGGCTATGAGCTGGACGAGCAGAATCGACGTGAGGAGATGAGAATACCCGAGGATGAAGAGTGAGGCGGCGGCGCCGGGGCTCGTGATCGCACGCCACATCCTCTGTCGTGACGATGGGGTGCTGGCTGCAACATCGGCTGCAGGTTCTCGCCATGCGTGTCCTGCAAATAGCGGGGCTGGGGACGGCTCACCAGAGCGCGCTCCAGCAAGAGCAGCCGTGGTGAGGTCGCTGCGATGATACAGACCCTGCATCGTCCTGAGGTTCCCCGATGTCTCACAGCCATGACCACGACCACGATCAAAACCACAACCACGAGCACGAGCACATCCATCACCACAGCCACGGCCACGAGGTGCCCTGGAGTGATGCCGTCGCGCAGTGGTTCGAGCCGGGCTGGAACGATCCGCAGATGCGGTGGGTCACCCACGCTGCGGAGCTGGCTGCTGATGATGTGGTGGTCGATGTCGACTGCGGCGACGGGCGCTGGCTGGGCGCTGCGGCGGCATGGGTGGTTCGGGGGCAGCTGATCGGCGTCACCCCGACGATCGCAGCATCTCGCGCGGCGGTGGCTGGCCATCCGGACGTCGCCCGCCTCGACCTGCGCTTTGGCTCGACCAGCGTGCTGCCGGTGGCGGACGGCGTGGCGACCGTCGCCTGGTCGATCGGTCTGAGCCGCTGGCAGGACCCGGCAGCCTCGGTCGCAGAGCTGCATCGGATCCTGCGCCCCGGCGGACGGCTGATGATCGCAGCAGAGGCAGAAGCCTGCGGCATCGCGCCGTCTGATCCGGCCGACCCCGCGCCCCTCAAGGCGCTCCTTCGGGCAGCCGGGTTCCGTGGGGTGGAGGTTCGCCGCTATCGGGATGGTGCGCAGCGGTACGTCATGTTCGTCGCGGGGCGATCTCGGGTCTGATCGCCTCAGGTCATGGGGAGCATGTGCTGCGTGGTCTGCCGGTAGACTGAGGGCATGAACCGCGAAGACTTCCCCGTCCAGATCCGCATGCCGGTGGCCTGGGGGCATCTCGATGCCTTCGGTCACGTCAACAACACCGTCTACTTCCGCTTCTTTGAGGATGCCCGGATTGCCTGCTTCGCTCGGATCGGCCTCGATGTGCTGATGTCCGAGACGAAGGTGGGGCCGATCCTGGCGCGGACCGGGTGTGTGTTTCGCCGCCCCCTTGGCTTCCCGGACACGGTCACCGCCTGTGCCCGCATCGAGGATGTCGGTGTGGATCGGTTCACCATGATCTATGCCGTGTTCAGCGATGCCCACGGGCTCGCAGCCCACGGCGATGGTCGCATCGTGATGCTGGACTATGCCACTGGAGGCAAGGTGCCGATCCCGTCAGAGGTTCGGGCGGCCATTGAGGGGCTGTAGCGGAGCAGTCTGGGCTCACCAGGAGCTCTCCTCGCGTGGGCATCAAGCCGAGCCCGCCGGGTGGGTGCAGTGATAGCCCTCTGAGGATGAGCGATGAAGTCCGCCAGTCCCTCGACGCCCTCGACGCCTGCCTCCAGGAGCATCGGGATGCCTTGGTGCTTGCTGAGGCCCTCCCGCCGCTGCTGGCGCAGCTCCGAGCACTGTATCCAGTCCACCGCACCGCATTCTCGGCAGCCGACATCCGACTCCTTAAGCGAATTCCCGCAATCGTCGAGGCGGCCGAAGACTTCAGCGATCTCGCCGGGGATGTGCCCGGTGTGCGTGGTGATGGGGAGATTCTCTCCTACCTGGAGGCCCTCCAGGAGCTTCGGGTGCTCCTCCAGGGCACGGCGCTGGAGCTTCGGGTGCGTCGGGAGATCCGGGTGCTCCAGCAGCGTGCACCAGGAGCAGCGGCGCGGGTGAAGGCAGCGACCCGTGTCCACCGACTGCGCGCCCTGGAGCTGCAGGCCTGGCCGTGTCGGTGCGGCGAGGTGATGACCCTGCGCCAGCCGAAGAGCGGGGGGCAGTACTGGGGGTGCTCGACCTACCCCCGCTGCGAATACACCCACCAGCTCACCGACAAGCAGAAGGCGTTTCTGGATGGATGAGGCTGGCTGCCATCGCGCGGGGGGCTGGCTCAGCCCTGCGCGGCGACGAACGTCAGGCCGCCGACCACTGCCGCGACCTGGGCTGCGATGCAGCACTCCGAGTCGGTCTTCGGGCTGTCGGGGTAGACCTCGGTGGTCGTGCTCCAGGGGGCATCGGTCAGGCCGGAGCACAGCCCCAGCGCCACCGCGTCGTAGTTGATCACCCCCGGCTGCTCGACGGGCACGCCGATGATGAGGCCGTCTTCAGCCGGCGCGATGTGGGTGACGGCCGCGACGGCATCGCGGATCGCGGCCTGGAATTCGGGCGCGGGGCAGTCGGTTCGGCCGACGAGGTAGAAGCCGTCGGGGATGCTCCAGACGGACTGCGTGATGGCATCTCGGGCCGCGCGGGCTGGGCGGAACTCGGAGTTGTCGGTGTCGGTCGTCTCGTGCAGATCGATGTGGACGGTGATCTCGCCGAGGCGGGCGACGGCGGCCATCATCAGGGCGCACTCTGCGGAGGGGCTGTCGGGAACGAACGAGCGGTTGGGGTCCACTGCGTCAGGGTTCCAGCGGTTGATCGTCTCGTAGCCCCACGGGCTGATGCAGGGAAAGATGGCGAGGTTGAGCTGTGTGCTGAGCCGGGTCGCTTCGGTCGCGGCGAACCGAATCGCGCCCTGGACCCCGCTGGTCTCGTAGCCATGAACACCGCCAGTGATCAGCGCGGTCGGTCGTGCGGGATCCCAGCCCCGGCTGCGCAGCATCAGCAGCGGGTAGTCACCATCGGGGGTGCTCAGGGTGCCGTACTGCTGCACGTCGAGGGTGGCGTGAAGGGGGGCGATCCGAGCGAGCACTTCCTCGGCATAGGAGCGCTGGATTCGCTGCCGGTCACGCCAGGCGGCTCGCTCTGGGTGCCCCCACGGCTGTCCAGGAATTCCGATGGGGTAGGAGTGCGTCTCGCTCATGTGGTCACCGTGCTCCGAGTCTTCGACAGCGTACCCGCTTTGTCGGTCGCGAGAGGCCAGGGGCCGCGCTTCTCCGGCGACGGCAGGCTGCGCAGGCAAGCCCTCAACGGTCCATCGCGGACCCCCAGCGAGTGATTCAGCCCCGTGTCCATTCTTCATTATTCTGATGATTGGTTTTATTGTTTTTGATTGTTCATATTTTTGATACTTTTCAGTACGAACAATGCGGATCGCCATCTGCCGTTGTGCGTGTCAATGTTCAAGCAGGAGGTGCCCTGTTTCCACGCTAGACCGACGCAATTTTCTCCATCTCTCCTCCGCTGGCATGGCGGCACTGGGACTGGGCTGCACGCCCAAGAAGTCACCGGTCACCAGCAGCGACTCAGGCTCGGGGAGCACCGACACCGGGAGCGACTCAGGCTCGGGAAGCACCGACACCGGGAGCGCCGACACCGGGGGAGCCTGTCCCGAGACATCGGACAACATCGAGGGACCGTTCTACCGAGAGGATCCTCCGGCCCGAGACATGCTGGACATCTACGCTGACGAGGGAACTCCGGTTCAGCTGGAGGGCCGCGTCCTCGATGCGGACTGCAGCCCGATTCCAGGCGCGGTGGTTGACTTCTGGCATGCCGATCCGCTCGGCAGCTACGACACGAAGACCGAGGAGATGCGCTACTACGGTCGGGTCACTGCAGACGATGCGGGGGTGTGGCGGTTTCAGTCGCTGGTCCCAGGGCTCTACCTCAACGGCAGCAAGTACCGACCAGCCCACATCCACGTCAAGATCTTCGTCGGGGGCGCTGTGCGACTGACCACCCAGCTGTACTTCAAGGACGACCCCTACATCGACGGCGATCCCTACGTCGAGTCGGATCTCATCGTTGACTTCACCGAGTCTGACGGTGCGCTGCTGGGCGCGTTTGACTTCGTCCTTGCCTGAAGGCGGACTCATCAGAGTGTCATCGCTCCGCCGCTCTCCTCCAGACACCGCCCCGTACGCGTCCGTTGCTCCAAGAGTCCGCCCTCAGGCCGTGCGCTGCTGGCATCTCCGGCGGCGCGCCTGAGGAGACCGCAGCGGTACTGATTCGGGGTGTTCCGTCCTCACATCTTCTGACATCGTCAGGGCCTGACAGCCCTCGCCAGCAGCACGGTGCTGGTGAGTGGTGGTGCTGGTGAGTGCCTGGGATCAGCGAGCGTCTGGTCACTGGATGCCGCGACCTGCTGAGACGGCCGGTCAGCCACACAGCGCCGTGAGCAGCGGCGTGGCGGCTTCACGGAGCCCGAGGTTCAGCTCCATCGCCCGAGACATTGCCTGGACCGTGGCTGGACCGCCGCCGAAGTCCACTCCGGTGCGCACGCGCAGCTCGCCGTCCTCGTCGTCAAGCTCCAGCGCGCCGGCCATCAGCCCATAGTTGAACTGCGCGATCAGCACCGCGGCCTCTACCCGTCGCTCTGCGGAAACCTTGGCTGGGTGCACCGTGTACATCGCTGCCGCACCGGCCTCGGGGTTGAGCAGCACGCTGAGCCGGACCGGTCCATCGGGCGTCGGTATGCTGAGCCGGATGAGGTTTTCGTTGATGGGCTCGGGCTGGAGCCCCTCGTGTGTAAGGAGGAGGGCGAAGGCAGACTGTAGGGTGAGGGACATCGTTGGTTTTCCTGCCAGAATCAGTGCGTGTGCGCGTGTTCGTCTTGATGAGTGGTCTTTCGGTGCTCGTTGGGGTCTGATTGTAGGACACCGACGGCGGGTGCCTGGAGTCCCCGCTGGGGGCGGTGATCACTCGCCGACAATCAGCACGCCGTTGCGTCCGCCGAAGCCGTCATCCTGGTAACGCTTGGCCTCTGGCGGCGTGCGCGGCTGTCCATCGACCCGGTAGATGTACTCATAGATACCGGCCGCCAGGCTCAGCTCGGTGCGCCATGAGCCATCTGCCGCTTGGGCCAGCGGGACGGGGCGCCAGTCGCTGAAGCTGCCGAGGATCTCGACCGTGGTGGCATCAGGGGCGACGATGCTGAACAAGATCACCTCTGGAGGGCCTGGGGTGCTTCGGCGGTGGCGGAGCTGAGCGGTGAGCCCGATGGTGATCCGGGTGTGGCGATGGCTCAAGGAGCCCATGCCGCGATCTCCGAGCAGCTCACCACGGATCCCGAGGTGGGGGTGGAGGCGCCGCTCTACGGTCAGGCGTCCGCGGAGGATTCGTGAGTCGCTCGGAGGCAGACCTGCGACCCACCCCGCGGTCTGACCGCCGGTGGCTGAGATGCCCATGCTGCTGCTCAGGATCAGGGGCGGTCGAGGGTGCCAGCGTGCTCCGAGGTCACTGGTGATGATGCCTTCCGGGAGGCCACTGCTGCTCGACCAGAGGTCTCCATTCAGCAGCGCCCAGACCGAGAAAGATGGAGACGCCTGGATGGACCACAGCGCGGCAGCGCCGCCGCCAGGAGCCATTCCGGTGGCGAGCTGTGGACTCATGCGCAGAGAGGGGCCGAGCTGAAGCTGGAGGTTGTGGCTGCCGGTGCGGTGATGCCCGGTCAGCGCGGGGGTGATCTCGGAGAAGCCGGAGGCGAAGCTTCCGCTGGCCACCACGCTCCCGCCCAGCGCTGTACTCCCGAGGCCGGTGATGGCCAGCTCGGAGAGCTGAAGATCATACGGCGAGCCGGCCCACCACAGCACCTCGCTGGACAGCGCCCCACGCAGCAAGACCTCCTGGCGGTGGTGCAGTCCGACCCGTGTGCGGATCCCGCTGATCGCAGAGGGGGCTCCGCTCCATTGCTCCATCCCGACGATGCCGGTAGCCTGTGCAGATGCGAGCATCGATGTGGGGGCCGCCTGGGTCGACCCGACGGTGAGCAGGAGGAGCAGCATTTGTTTTGGAGCGTATCAAGCTCCGATCTGAATCACTGCGTTCTTCTGTCCGAAGCCATCATCGTGGGTGAGCAGTGCGGTCGGATCAGAGGCCCACTGCTCGCCGTCGATGACGAACATGTACTCATGCCGACCTGCCGGTAGTGCGATGACGGTGAAGAACATCCCGTCTTCCGTCAGCTGCATCGGCTCTGGCTCCCAGCTGCTCCAGCTTCCAGCGACGGCGACCGTGACAGCCTGCTCGGCGTGGTAGACCAGCCGGATCGGGGTCAGCGCAGGGGACTGCTCTGTGGTGCGCACTGCGACCGGCTCAAGGGAATCGGGTGCAGCGGTCGGGGCACCGCGTCCCAGCAGGATGCCAAGACAGAACGATGCTGCGATGGCCGCTGGAATCCGCCAGCCAGGCCTCTCTATCGGAGCAGGGTGTGGCCCCACTTGGTGGGCGAGCACGCGCTCCATGAGATCCGGTGGCGCCTGGTGAACGGTCAGGTGCTTGCCGGGATCGTCATGCATGTCTCAATTTCCGTTGCCGCTGTTGCCGCTGTTGCCGCTGTTGCCGCTGTTGCCGCTGTTGCCGCTGTTGCCGCTGTTGCTGCTGTTGCTGCTGTTGCTGCTGTTGCCGTTGTTGCTGCTGTTGCTGCTGTTGCTGCTGTTGCCGCTGTTGCCGTTGTTGCCGCTGTTGCCCTGGCTGAGTGCAATAAGGCTGGACTGGCCCGAGGCGAGCTCTGCAGTGATGAGCTGGAGAACGTCAGTGTGAGAGGTGCCTTGAATGAGCAAGGTGCTTGAGGCAACCGTTAGCGAGGAGAGCGCCTCGTCCGGGCGCTTGGCAGCCGTGGCCTCTTCGACGAGCTGTACGGACTGAGCCTCGGAGAAGCCCGCCCGCATGAGGTCAACCATGCCCAGAATGGCCGGGCCACGGAGCGCTTCGGGAAGGCCGGTGAGTCGGCGGAGTGTGCTGGGCTCCGCACCGGCGCGGAGCCCTGCGGCGGTCGCGCAGAGGAGCTCGTCCTGATCGGGAGCGGTCTCGGAGAGCAGGAGGAGCTCTCGGGCTGCGATCAGATCCCCCTGCATGCCCTCCAGGACGCTGACGATGCGGGCGGAAGGAACGCCCTTGGCGACGCCTTCGTGGGCCTTGGACTCAAGCTGGGCCACGGGAAGACCGTCCGCTTCCACAGACTGTAAGAGGGACTCGACCTCCAGAGGCAGCACCCGAGCATGGGCGACACTCAGGATCAGGGTCATGATCAGTGACATGAAAATGGCGAGACCTCTCCTGTGCTCTCTTACGTTTCAGGATCCAGGCCCGGATACAATTCCGAGACCATTTCTTTCAACATGACCCGCCCACGCCGGACGCGCTGCTTGAGCGCCGGCACTGAGACACCAGTGATCGAGGCCATCTCTCTGTAGCTCATGTCGTCGAAGTAGTAGAGCGAGAGCGCCTCTCGGTATCGGATCGGGAGGCGTGCCAGGGAGACGCGAACCTGGCTGTCGCGCTGGCTGGCCAGCGTGGCGTGCTCTGGCCCGGGAGTCGAGGTCTCGTGTGACCGCGAGAACGGCAGCACACGACGCCACCAGACCGTGCGCAGGCGATCACGGCACAGGTTGGTGGTGATGGTGAGCAGCCAAGGACGAAAGCTGCGGCTTGGATCGTAGCTCTGGTGCCTGCTCAGCGCCCGGAGCAGCGTGTCCTGTACGAGATCCTCTGCCTCGGTTGCATTCCCAGAGATGCGAAGACAGAGCGTATAGACGGTGTCTGTGTGTGGAGCGACCAGCGCGCTGAATGCCGCAGCATCACCATTATGAAACCGCACCTGGAGCGTTTTCAGTGTGTCGAGTGAGATGGGAAAGAGGTGAGGTTTTGGCTTGATGGGTTGAGTATAGTCCAGCCAGAGCGAATATCCTGACCCTTGTCACCTGAGTCTCCTGTCATCCGTAAGAGTCACTGATACCAATCGTGTGGAGTCTCTTTAATGTCTGGTTTCTTGACCTCTCTTCTTCTCATCGGATGCAACACTGGAACCCTTGAGGGGCCTCGCGAGGTCCTTCCGGGATCTGGAGAGCATGGGCTCAACCCAATGATCTACGGTGGCTCTGCTCCAGATGCACCCGAGCACGATGCCGTTGTTGCCCTCCACGAGCTCGCTGATGGCGGCGCCTCGGTCTACGTCCAGCCCTTCTGCACCGGCACGCTCATCTCCGGTGACATTGTGGTCACCGCTGCGCACTGCCTGGACACGGCCAAGGGCGGCCGGAACTTCAAGGAGATGTCAGCCTCTAACCTCGCCATCTACGTCGGTGATGATCCGTCTGTGGACATCGTGGATCACCTCTATACGGTCTCTGATCTGCAGATCCACAGCAGCTATAGCCGCAGCCAGCTGACCAATGACATCGCCATCCTCAAGCTGAGCAGTGCGATCACAGAGTCGGTGACGCCGGTCGCCAGTCTCCCGGCATCCGTCGGCTTCTCCTCCAGCGATGCTGGCATGGACATTAACTTTGCTGGCTTTGGTCAGGCGGAGGATGGCTCCAGCGGTGTCAAGCTTCAGGTCGACGGTGAGCTGGGTGGTCTGGGCTGCTCGGTCAGCGGCTGCCCCTCCAGCGGCAGCTCCTCCACCCAGATCTCCTACGCCCAGGGCGTCAACGGTGGTCCGTGCTTTGGAGACAGCGGCGGCCCGCTGTTCATCGACCGCAGCGGAACGACTTACCTCGCCGGCGTTACCTCCTACGGTGACTCCAACTGTCTCGTCTACGGTGTCTCTACCCGAGTCGACGCCTACCAGTCCTGGATCGAGGCCTTCGCCGGAACCGACACTGGAGGAGGCGACACCGGCACCTCAGACACCGGCACCTCGGACACCGGCACCTCGGACACTGGCGGAACCGACCCTGGCACCTGCGGTGACGGAACCTGCGACGACGGCGAGAGCTGCGACGGTCGCGATGGCACCACCAACTGCGCCTCGGACTGTGACGGCAAGACCAACGGCAACCCGAACGGGCGCTACTGCTACGTCGGCGACACCTGCGAAGGCCCCGGCTGCCCATAGGAGGCTGGCCGCACGCTGAGGCCAGATCGACGCTCCGCCTCCGCACGAAGACGGGAGCGCGGAGCCGCGTCGTCCTTGACGCGGGGACCGCCAGCGGTCTCGATGAAGCCGGAGCTACTCGCCGAACGCTGCCTTCAGCCGCTTCTCGATGGAGGCCTTCAGGCGGGTCGAGTCGACGCCGGCTGCCCGTGCCATCATGCCGAGCTTGAGCACGATGTCGAGCTTGTCCTTGCCGATGTCGATGCCGCCGCTGACCGCCATGCCCTTGAGGGTGGCCTTTGCACCGTCCCACTTCGCGTTCACGCCGTACTTTGACATGGTCTCCTCGAACGATGCGAGCTTGGCGCGGGCTTCTTCGATGGAGAGGTTGTGGGGCTGAGAGATGTTGATTGTAGACACGGTGACCTCCTGGTGGTGCGCTCCATTATCCATGAAGTCCTGAGGTTGCCTGTGCTGTAGTCTGGTGATTCAACGGCCATCGGCCGAGGCGCATCGATCCCCGTGAGCCTTCGCGGGATCATCGCGGCGCCTCACGGTAGTCCGTCAGCGAGACCCGCCGCAGCGCACGCCACCACGCCAGCGTTGAGTCTGGCCACAGCGCGCGAATCCGGCCATCGGCGTGCTGATACCAGCTCGCACACCGCCCCTGCACCCACACGCGCGTCTGCATCCGCTCCTGCAGCGCGTCGTTGTAGGCCTCCAGCACAGACGCCCGGACCTCCAGCGCCTCTTGCCCGGCCTCTTCTGCTGCTGTCATCAGCCGGACGATGTGGTTGACCTGACACTCTGCCATCCACACCACGCTGTTGTGTCCCAGCCCGGTGTTCGGTCCCAGCAAGGTGAACAGGTTGGGAAACCCAGGCACGGCCATCCCCAGCCACGCCCGGGGTGCATCTCCGTAAGCATCGTGCAGGCTCACCCCGTCTCGGCCCCGCACCCGTCCGGGCCAGTCGGTGTCCCAGATGTCGAAGCCGGTGGCATAGAGGATCACGTCGAGGTCATGTCGACCCGCTTCAGTGATCACACCCTCGGCGTCGATCCGAGAGATCGAGTCGGTGACGAGGGAGACATCGGGGCGAGCGAGGGTGGCATAGTAGTCACCCTCGAGGAGCACCCGCTTGCAGCCGACCCGGTAGTCGGGCAGTACCGCAGCCCGGAGGGTCGGGTCGGGGACCGCCCGGGTGATGTAGTGGCGCAGCACCGCCTCGACGAGCCGTGCGCTGAGCCGGCTGGGGGTGAACGCAGCGTGGAACCGGGCCTCGTTGCGGGCGTACAGCCACCACCGAAGCAGCCTCCAGGCGCCGGGAACGTTCGCCAGGAGCCACTTCTCCGGAGCGGTGTAGTGACGGTTGGGCTTGGGGACGACGTAGTTGGCGGTGCGCTGGAAGACCGTGAGGTGCGCCGTGTGTCCGGCGAGCTTTGGGATCATCTGCACCGCGCTGGCGGCCGATCCGACGATGCCCACGCGCTTGCCCGCGAGCACCACGTCCTCGTCCCAGCGCGCGCTGTGCATGCTCGGACCGCGAAATGCATCGATGCCGGGGATGTCCGGCCACTTTGGAACCCGCAGTGGTCCGGTCGCGCTGACGAGGTAGCGGGCGGTGAGGGGACCATCGACGGTGGCGATGGTCCAGGTTGCGGTGGATGCGTCGTAGTCCGCGGACTGTGCGGCGGTGGAGAGTCGGATGTGCGGAGCGAGGTCGAACTGGGCGACCACGTCCTTGAGGTAGGCGAGGATCTCCGGCTGTCCGGCCCACACCCGCGACCACTGCGGGTTGGGGGCGAACGAGTAGCCGTAGAGGTGGCTGGGGATGTCGCAGGCACAGCCCGGGTAGCGGTTTGCGGACCAGGTTCCACCGATCTCGTCAGACTTCTCCAGGACCACAAACGGCATGCCGGCCCGCTTCAGGGCGATCGCCATGCACAGACCGGACATGCCAGCACCGATGATGACTGTGCTGCGGTTTGGAGCGGCAGGAGGCATGTCGAGAAGCATAGCGTCAACCGCTGCCTTATCCGATGGGGTAGAGTCCTCCGGTGCCTCTCACCCCCGCCCGGCTCACGCGCTATCTCTCGACGACCGACTACTTTCGGGACGTCGACATTCTCAGCCTCTCGGCGGTCGCCAACCGATTTGAGGTGGTCTACATCTCTCGTGGAGAAGAGCTGTTTGCGGAGGGCAGCGAGGGGGAGGCTTGGTACATCATTGTCGAGGGTGGCATCGATCTGACCGGCAGCACTCCGACCGGTGAGGCACTGTTTCTCGTCCACCTCAGCCCCGGGGACGGCTTCGGGGAGATCGCGCTGCTGGAGAATGTCCCCCGCACCGCCACCGCTACTGCCACCACGACCACCACCCTCGCCCGGCTGCCGCGCGCAGCATTCGAGCGGCAGCTGAAGGGCGGAAACCCTGCGGCAGCGATGATGCTGCACGGCATCGCGGTCCGAATGAGCCGCCGCTTGCGCGCCCTGTCCCGCTCTGTTCAGGGGCTCTGAGGGCGCGGCTGGATTAGTACCCGGAGATGATGCTCGCACTCTGGCTGCTGACAATTGGGATTGTGGAGGCGGCTGAGCCGCACTGCTGGGAGCCGTCGAGCGGGTCGGCTCGTCGACTGGCGCGCCGTGGAGAGCGCGCGGTAGAGGGCGGTGACCTCGCGCGTGCCGAGTTGCTGCTGAGGGCTTCAGCAGCGGCGGAGCCGGACTGCGGAGCGGTGGCGGAGTCGCTGGGCGCAGCCCTGCTGGCAGACGGACGGCCCGACGAGGCCCGCGTGGTCCTCACCCCGGCAGTGGCGCGGTTTCCCGAGGCCATCGGGGTCCTGATCTTGCTTGCACGGGTGGCGACTCAGCAGGACGAGTCCGCATCCGCTCGACTCCTCGCCCGCCAGGCTCTCTCCCTGGACCCTGCCAACCTCGATGCCCTTGTTCTCACCAACGACCTCCTGCGGACAGCGGGGGACTGGCCGGCGGTGGAGGACCTCCTGTCGCGCCACGGCGGACACCACGATCCCGCTGACGTCGCCTGCCTGCGCAGCCTCTCGCTGCTGGATCGCGGCCAGCTTGAGGCCGGACGGGTGGCGATGGACCGGTGTGTAGACGGCGGGCAGCCCGGCCTCGTTGCTGTCGCCGAGGCCCACATGGTCGGCGCAGTCCACGGGGCCGTTGCCACCGACACAGCCGCACTCCAGGCGGTAAACCTCGCGATAGAGTCCGAGGACTGGGAGCAGGCGCTGTCCCTCATCGATGCGCTTCCGCCGCCGCTGGAGCTGTCGGTGCGCATCGTCCGGGCGACCTGTCTGTACAACCTCGAGCGACTCGATGAGGCCCTGGCAGACCTGGAGGTCATCACCGCTGGTGGCGAGCGGCTGCTCAGCAGCGACCCGGAGCGCGTGGCGTTCTACACCCTCCAGCTTCAGTCCGCCGCACGAATGCAGGCCCGCACGCTCGGCGGACTCGGCCGCGTCGATGATGCTCTGGCAGCCGTCCGCGCCGCCCGCAGTCGGCTCGGGCAGGACTACGACCTTCACCGCACAGAGATCTTCCTGCTCGCCCGCTCCGGGCAGGCCACTCAGGCGGCCCTGGTCTGGCAGGACGCCGTCTCTCGCTGGCCTGAGCAGCCCGATCTGTTTGGTGCCCTCTCCGACATCATCGCCGCCGACCGTGGGATCGTGACCGATGAGATGTGGTCCTTCCTCGGCCGATCCCGGAGCCCGGCGGATCAGTTCGCGGTCGCGACCCAGCTGCTGGAGTCTGGAGATGCCAGCGGCTGTCTCCGCCACGCCGACAAGGCCCTCCAGCTGGGCAGCGCCGACAGCGACGTCGCCAACCTCAGCTACCACTGCGCGGTCAAGATCGGCGACCTCACCACCGCGCAGGCCCGACGAGAGCAGCTCGGGATCTCTGCGATGCCGGTGCTGCTCATCCAGCATGGTCTGCTTGTCCGGCAGTCGGGAGATGTCCCCCAGGCTCGCGCGCTGCTTGAGGAGGCCTGCGGTCGGATGTCGGGTGCCGATCAGGCAGAGTGCCTGGTGCTCCTCGACGGCATCTGACCGAAGCGATGGAACAAACCTGCGAGCCAGCGGTCTCTCTGGGGTGAGGATGGCGGACGCCGTCCGGACACCGGGGGGAGTGCATGTCTGAAGAGATGAAGCCGATGACCGTGGGGATGTTCCGGTTGGTCCTGTGTGGTGCATTCGGAACCGGGGTCGCACTCGCGGGGCTGCTGACCATGTAGATCTACGCAGAACGCCGACTCTGATGATTTAGGGTTGACGCGTCGAGAGTATTGGAACATACTGAGGTCTCCTTACTTTCGGCTCAACCGGACGCCTCCTGTCCAGAAGCAGCCAGCCTCAATCGAGCCTGTTCCTGAGCTTTCCTTGACTGCCGCTGCACCACTGCTGTTCGACACTGCTCGGGTCGTGACGGACGTCGAGACCTGGTGTCCGGGTCGCGGGAGCCGACACCACCTCATCGAGATCGCCGCGGTGGTCTACGACCGCTGCGGGCGCATTGCTCGCGGTCACCTCACCGATGATGGGCTCTCTGGTGGCGGTGCGTCGGATCCACCGCTCATCTACCAGCAGCTCTGTCGGCCCGATGGCATCCCTCGCCGGGTCCGCCTGCACAACGCCATCGACCCGACCTGGCTGTGGCGTCCGGGGGTCCCCTCAGAGCGGCGCACGGTCATCGACTTCGCCGAGTGGCACTTTGGCGTCGCTCGGGGAGCGCCGCTGATCGCCTACAACCGTGGCTTCGACCGCTCAGCCCTTCGCAAGGCCCTCTCGGTGGCTCAGGAGTGGGGTGATCCCGATGAAGAAGAGCCGTTTCCGTGGGGGCCGTGCCTGATGAAGGATGCCGCACGCCTGCTCGGCGGACGCCGCGGCAAGATGGCAAAGGAGGTCGCCGCCGGCAAGCTGCTGGACATCAAGACCACCCTTGATCGTGCGGCCGAGGAGATCGGCCACCGTGGCCCGCTGACCATGCACCTCGGCCTGCCCGATGCGCTCCTGGAGGGCGCGCTGATGATCGCGCTGCGCCAGAAGGAGCTCAGCTCAGCGCAATCGCCAGTCCCATGAGCGTGCCGGTCACCATGCCGACCGCGATCCAGACCGACTCATAGCCGTTGCGGCGGTATCGATCGTAGCGCTCTTGCTTCTCACGCACGGTCTTCTGTGCCATGTTGTGTCCCCCCATGCTGTTGGGTATTCGCTCGGTATCGTGGATAGATCAATGTTTTGATCCAGATATCCTGCATTATTTTGTGCCTACAGCGCGCTGAGACCACCCTCTGGCGCCCCCTCAGCCACCGGCAAGCACACCAGCATCGATGATGAACCCCGCGTGGCGCTGTGGTGGGCAACTGCGTGCAGTGTTTCAGGGGGTGGTGTTGTTATTCACAACATGTATCCATGTTTCTCGGCTGATATGAGTGGGCGCTACGCCTGCATGCGTCGCCGCAGTCCGAGCATCGGCAGCAGGAGCAGTGCGGCCGCTCCCTCACCTCCTCCGCATCCATCGGCTCGGCGGATCAGCTGCTCCACAGCAGCATCCTCCAGGGGAATCGTGAGGACGGTGATCTCCTGAAAGCACCAGGTGGACTGACCGGCGCTGTCGGTTGCGGTGCCTGTGACAGTGAAGACCTCGGACTCTCCTGAGATGGTGGCTGGTGCGATCCAGGCTGTCGTGCTGCCGCCGGGGTTGGTCAAGCTCCCATCGCTGGCCTCCCAGAAGATCTCTGGAGAGACATCCTCATCGACCACCGCGAGGTCGAGGACGACCCGCTCACCGACGCTGGTGATCGCATCCTCGTGGAGGCAGCCGACGATCTCGGGAGGGGCATCGAGCATGACGCAGCCGTCATCGTCGGCGACGTCGATCATGGCATCGCAGTCGTTGTCGATGCCGTCACACAGCTCGATGGCACCGGGAAAGACCTCGTCGTTGTCGTCGTCGCAGTCGCCGAGGTTGGGAGAGTAGCCGTCGCCGTCATCGTCGACGGCGTGGGTGCCCTCGTCGACGAGGCCGTCGCAGTCGTTGTCCTTCTGGTCGGCCTCTTCTGGAGCGTTGGGGTAGATGGTGTCGTCGTTGTCGTCGCAGTCGCCGTCTGCCTCGGTCACAGAGTCGCCGTCGTCATCGACGCCCTCCGTGTCTTCGTCGATGAAGCCGTCGCAGTCATTGTCTGCGCCGTCCCAGACCTCGACCGCCCCCGGGTAGGTGGTCAGATCACCATCGTCGCAGTCATCCGAGTCATTGAAGCCGTCGCCGTCGTCGTCGGATTCCGCGAGAGCCATCCAGGTGACGGTGGTGGTTGCGACTGCGATGGCATCGGCGTCATCAATGACGCGAACCTCCAGGGTGTCGACCCCGATGCTCAGCTCCGTGGTTGGAATGGTGACGATGACGTTGCCGGTGCCATCGGTTGGTGTGCAGTCTGCCAGCCGGGTACCGGTCTGCCAGGCGCTCTGGACAGAGCAGTACAGGGTGTCTGCAGTCTGCTCGTCGTCGTGGATTCTCAGCTCAAGCTCCACGTCGCTGAGTCCGTCGTGGACGTGGCCGACACTGGGGCTGAGGATGGAGACGGTGGGCGGTGTGTTGACGCCGCCGGCCCGGTTGCCCTGGAGGAAGACCTGCCGGTCACCCTGCGGGGTCGACACCAGCAGCAGGCACTGGCTCCCGCTGCTGTTGTCTGGAGAGAAGCTCACCTCCAGCAGTGTGGACTCTCCGGACTCCAGCTCCGTGGACAGCAGGCTGGTGTCTGCGAAGAAGTCCTCCGTGCACGAGAGCACAGGAGCGGTGAACTCAGCCGGGCCGCTGCCGATGTTCTTCAGCGAGATCCGCTCGGTGATGATGTCTCCCGGAGCGACCTGCCCGAAGTCCACGCTCAGCGGATCGATGTCGAGCGCACCGGAGAGCCCCACGCCGGAGACCATGAGCTGCTCGGTCGGATCCCGGAGGTCTGCGAAGAAGCTGGGGGTGGGGCCGTCTTCGGTGATCGTCGAGACGGAGATCAGGTCGAACAGCGGACCTGACGCCGACGGCTGGAGGGTCACCCTCAGGGGCAGCGAGCAGCCGGCGTGAAGCAGAAAGCCCTCATCCATCTCGGTCGCACCAGCATCGCTCAGCTCGCAGTAAGCCTCCGCCAGGTCGTAGCTCAGCGCGAAGTGCTCCCCGTGCTCCAGTGCGATCTCGGCGACACCGAGGTCGAGGTCGCCGAGGTTGGTCAGGGCGATCGTCTCGCTGGCGGACTCGCCGACCACCACCTCGCCCAGCTCTGCGGAGAGGTTCCATGCGGTGGACAGGCTGGCCTCGGGGTAGGCAAGGGGGGTGTCTGCAGAGAACAGACGACAGCCTGTGAGGAGAAGGGGAAACATCGCGGATACCTCATCAAAAGATCCGGTAAAGGGTCAAAATACCGGAGGGGAGCCTCAAAGTAGCCGTCACGATCGCCTCTTGGGTGGTTTTGCAATTTCCAGCTTTTATCCTTTGCTATTTATTCTTTGTCGTTTGTTTATGGGGTGCTGGCTGAGTCGTCAGTGCCTCGCCACGCATACCGGGCTGCTGGCGCACCAAAGACGCTCAGCAGGAGCATGCTGGTGATGGTCTCCGGCCAGTGGCGGGCAGTGAGCCCCTCGGTGCCGATGAGCACCGGGACAACCATTGCGATGACATACACCAGCAACGACACCAGCAGGAGGACACTGCCGATGCGGCTGGGGAGGTGATGGTTGAGGCTGTTGGTGTGGAATCGTGGGGACATGACCGCTCCGTTTGAGGAGAGTGGTACTGCCTGAGGGCTGCTTTTTATCGGTCTTATTCTGACCATTTACGACCCACGTGGGACGCCCCATTCTCTATAAATTCCCGCCTTGTCACCGATAAATCGAATGACGGGTCGCGCAATGCTGTCCATCGGGTGTCTCACAGGGCGACACAGGAGAGATCACCATGGCTCGACAGCTCACACCCGAGGCGCTCCGCGTCATCCAGCTCCGCTACGGAGGCCCACCCAGCGGCGAGGACTACGAGACCGCTGAGACCATCGTGGATGGGCGGCCCATGTATGGGCGCATGCAGGACCGGACGGTGCAGAAGCCGCCGCTGTATGTCGTCCCGTCAAGCCCGTCACGACCGCTGCCCGAGCGGGTGGCTGAGCCGGTCGTGGTGGGGCGCTGGTGGCGTCTGGTGTCGGCGCTCAGGCGATGGCTTGCAGGGGGCTGAGCGTCACTGTGGGTAGCAGCTCTCGGGGCTGGAGAAGACGATCTCTCCGGCCTCGTTGAGGGAGACGAACTGATCGAGCTCGCGGGGCTGACCGATGGAGACCTCTCGCCAGCTGGCGAGCGGTGACAGCGCGCTGTCGATGCCGCCGAGGATGAGCACCAGCAGGCCGACCGCGCCGACGGCGAGCCGCATGCGCCCCCGGCCTGCGATGCCCGCCAGCGCCACACCGGCAATCACCGCTGCTGCTGGGGCGACGGAGCCGATGTAGCGGGGGTACAGCTGTCCGAGGGTGATCGCGCTGCGGAGCGAGGAGACGTAGGGCACCAGCAGGCCGAGCATCGTGGCGGCCAGCAGGGGGCGTCGGCGGAGGGTCAGCAGGGCCAGCAGCAGCGCGACAGCCAGCGGGGCGACGAGCGGGGTGACGCTTCGGGCGACCTCGTGCTGGGACCGCTCATTGGCCTCCATCCAGTCTGGAATCAGGCTCGACTGGAGAGCGAGGGCGTGGAGCGTGTTGGGGATGCGGAGCGCATCGGTTCGTCCCCAGACATACTCGCTCATCGGCAGGTCGCTGCGCTCAAAGTCGGGCTCACCGCCCTTGTCCTTGATGCGCTGGATGAGGTCGACCTGGCCCTCCAGGGGGTTGGCGTTGGGGATGTAGGCGTATCGTCCGCCGATCCACGCCAGCCAGATCGGCAGCAGGAGGACCACCAGCCGCAGCGGCCACCGCCTCCACGGGGCGAGCAGGGCGACGACCAGCGCTGGGCCCAGCGCGGCGAGGCCCCAGATCAGTCCGCGCAGGTCGATCAGGAAGCACAGCCCGACCCCGACGCCGCACAGCAGCAGATCGACCGGACGCCGCCAGCGCATCGCAGCCGCGCACAGGGCGCTCCCGAGGGTAAACACCGCGGTGATCTCTGGATAGAACGACACCGTGCGGACCAGCATCACCAGCGGCGCGCTGGCGGCCGCGAGGAGGACCCCCGCCGTCCCGGCCAGCCGGCTGTGCAGCGCCCGGCCCCACAGGTAGATTCCCGCGCCGATGGCCGCCATGCTCCAGCGTGCGGACCGCGCCATGCCCTCGATGATGCCGGGCTCGCTCAGGAGCACCGAGGGCAGCGCCGCCAGCCGGGAGCGCTGTCCGCTGAACCGGTCCGGATCGCCGCCGGGACGCTGGCTGGCCACCGAGCCGCAGTACTCCATGATGTCCGAGCCGACCAGGGCACCAGAAGAGGTGTGGAATGCTGCGAGCCACCCATCACAGAGCAGCGACAGGCCGACGCCGAGCCCCAGCATCGCGACCAGATCCCACCGATCCGGCGGGCGCGGTGCCTTGGGCCGGTCGGGGAGGAGGCGGATGAGGACCGCGAGGAGGAGCAGCGGGCTCCACTGGACGAGGGGGATGAGCACCCGGCCATCATAGAGACTCGGTGCGCGTTACACCGCCGCGATGCTCACCGCGACCAACCTCTCCAAGACCTTCGGCACTCAGGTCCTGTTCTCTGATGCCTCTCTCCAGCTCGATGCCGGCAAGCGCTATGGCATCGTCGGTGCCAACGGGGCGGGCAAGTCAACCCTCCTGCGGATCTTGACCGGCGAGGAGGGACCCTCTGCCGGCAGCGTCATGGTGCAGAAGCGGGCGCGCATCGGTGTCCTCGGTCAGGACCACTTTGCCTATGAGGACACCCCGATCCGCGACGTCGTGATGATGGGCAACGCCGAGCTGTGGGCGGCGATGGAGGAGAAGGAAGTCATCCTCGCGGCTGAGGAGTTTGACGACGCCCGGTACAGCCTGCTCGAGGACATCGTGCTTCGGTTTGACGGCTACAGCCTGCATGCGCGTGCAGGAGAGATCCTGGAGGGGCTCGGCATCGCCACCGCCCTGCACGATGAGCCGCTTCGGGTGCTCTCTGGTGGCTTCAAGCTTCGGGTGCTCCTGGGGCAGACGCTGGCCTCTGAGCCGGATCTGCTGCTGCTCGACGAGCCGACCAACCACCTCGACATCCTCTCGATTCAGTGGCTTGAGGACTTCCTCACCGGCTTCCGGGGCTGCGCGGTGGTCATCAGCCACGACCACCGGTTCCTCGACCGGGTCTCCACCCACATCCTCGACGTCGACTACGCTCAGGTCACCCAGTACACCGGCAACTATGAGGCGTTCGTCAAGCTCAAGGAGGAGACCCGCGCGCGAATGGAGGCCGAGATCAGCAAGCGCCAGAAAGAGATCGCCAACCACAAGGCGTTCATCACCCGGTTCAAGGCCAAGGCCACCAAGGCGCGACAGGCCAACAGCCGCGCGAAGCGTGTCGAGAAGATGACCATCGCGGAGCTGCCGGTCAGCTCTCGCCGCCACCCCGACTTCAAGCTCGCCGCCCGGCGGCCCAGCGGCCGAGAGGTCCTCACGGTCAAGGGGCTGTGGAAGGCATACGATGACAACTCCGTGCTGGAGGAGGTCACGTTCGCTGTAGAGCGCGGCGATCGGCTGGCGATCATCGGCGAAAATGGAATCGGAAAGTCAACCTTGCTGAAGATCCTGATGGATGAGGTGGCCTCGGATGCTGGGGAGTACACCTGGGGCTATGAGGCCGATCCGGGGTACTTCCCGCAGGATCACCGGGGCTGCTTTCCTGACCCCGACCAGAACGTGATGAGCTACCTCTGGGACTCCAAGCCCGATGCCTCCGTCGGCTTCGTCTACGGCAAGCTCGCTGAGGTGTTGTTTGAGCGAGAGGACACCGACAAGAAGGTGCGCAACCTCTCCGGCGGTGAGATCGCGCGGCTGATGTTCTGCCGGCTGGGGGTCAGGCAGCCGACCGTGCTGGTCCTCGATGAGCCGACCAACCACCTCGATCTGGAGGGCATCGAGGCCCTGGCCCGTGACCTCAAGCGATACGACGGCACGGTGGTGTTCGTCTCGCACAACCGCTGGTTTGTCGAGCAGGTCGCCACGCGGGTTCTGGAGATCTCACGGGGCGGACTGGATGACTTCCGGGGGAGCTATACCGAGTTCATTGACCGAAAGAGCACCGACCACCTCGACGAGGCCGCGGTGATTGCGCAGGCAAAGGCCGATAAAAAGCGACAGAAGCGGAGAAAGAAGAAGTCGAAGCGGGGACCTGGCGCCCGCTGAGGTCGGACGGGAGAGGCGCTCCTCCTGTCGAGCCCGGCGTCACTGTGGCAGCGTCACCCACTGGGCACGCAGGCGAAAGGCCGGATTCTCTCCTTCCTGCCAGACCACGACCGCATGATCCGCGCCGATCATCGTCACGTCGACTCCGTAGACCGACGGCGCCCCCACAGTGTCCAGTGGGATGGTCTGGACCGTGCCGTCGGCGTCGATGGTGGAGAGACTCAGGGCGTTGTAGATGCCGTCGTCGATGGTCATGCTCAGGGCGACCACCCCGTCCCTGCGGGGCACCAGCCGGGGGCTGTGAGAGATCCCGCTGAGATCCAGGGAGAGGTCCCCGCCGGACGGCGGGCGGATCCAGATCGTGCCTTCGCTGTCGGTGTCCCAGGCACTCCAGACGCCAGCGTCGGTGACCGCCACCGCTGGACGGGCGCCAGGCTCACCGAGCGCGACCGCTGCTTCTCCGGCGGCAGCCTGCCACGCAGCGGGAGCGGTCGAGGTGGTGGAGTCCTCCTGCCAGACCAGGATCGCGTCGTCGTTGCTCACCGCGAGGTCCACTGCGGTCTGCCCAAACTCGGTGTCCAGCTCCGCATCGACAGCCTCGCCCTGGATCGCGCCGTCCAGATCCAGCGCCACGGAGAACGCCTGGAACGCCGTGGCGTCGTCGTGCCCCCAGAATCCGGCGAGCATGAAGCCATCGGAGCGGGCGGCGAGCCGGGGGGAGGAGGCGTTGCCGGTGACGACCACGCCGTCTCGCGAGGCCACGAGGTCGGTGGGCTCGGTGAGGGGAGCACCGGTGAGATCATAGAGTCGGTGCCGGATGCCGAGGCCGTCGGAGGTGGAGGTCGCCCACGCCACCAGCAGCCGATCTCGGGAGACGATGATGGCGGGATCCAGCTCGTTGTCGGGGCTGTCGGTCACCGCAAGCGGTGCGATGTCGGTGGTGCCGTCGCAGCCCAGACGGGTCAGCCAGATGTCGAAGGTGTTGGCGTCGTTGGGCAGGCTCCAGGCGACCCACACCCCGCTGCCGTCGAAGGTCGAGGTGCCGTGGATCTGGGTGTCCGGGCCGTCGAGGTCAGGCTCGGTGATCTGATCAGACCACAGCGCGAGGCATTCGTTGAGGGCATCATCTTCGACCGCGCCGGTGTCTTCGGGCGATCCCTTGCAGGCAAGCAGGAGGAACAGCATGCCGTCAGGATAGCCAGTCTCTCCTCCCGCGAACACTCTTCCCGCGTGTGATTGCTCCCGTACCCCCCTGCATCCGCTCCTGGTCACCCCGCTGTGCCGACGGATCTGGGGCGCGCTCGGTCGCTGGATCCGCGCGGCGAGCGCCTGAGCTTGAGGCTGTCTGTGGCGTCGATCTGGAGGGTGTCCCCGTGTCGCTTCAGGTGTGAGGACAGGCCGTCGTGGTCGAGAGCCCCCTCAGCGAGCACCGTGAACCCGGTATCCACCCGCGCGACGCCATCGCGACAGCGGACCGCGCTGCTGACCGTGATCCTCTCAGCAGCCCGCCGATGGAAACCGTACGGTCGGATGTGGGCGCTCACCGGAGGCCGGGCAGGCGAGGTCGGTGCCGGTGTCTCGGTCGTGCTGGGCGTGGGCGCTCGCCGAGAGCATCGATCGGGCCTCAGCCTGGTGGCTCCGCCGGAGGATGACGTCGCAGGTCGGCACCGTGATGGCGATCAGGACTCCGAGAATCATCACCACGAAGCACAGCTCAAGCAGGGTGAGTCCACGGCGCGTGTGTCTGTCTGATATCTAAGAGTGGCCCAAGTATATTGTATGATTTTCCTGGGAGTAGAAGTCTCTTGCGCGCGTGAGCTACTGGGACTCCTGGGACTTCTCTTCTTCCCTTTCGCAGCCGGTCTTGTCCGCACATGTGACGGTCTCCATCACACCCAGGCTGTAGGGCGCGCCGGTGAGCGTGGGGCCATCGATGTCATCGGTGACATTGTCAGCGGCGGTCTTGCCGGTCGCTTCGTCTTTGGCTCCGCCCCAGTCTGTGCCGCTGGTGTACAGCCAGCTGTCCGTCTCGAAGTACACCCCGCCGCCCTGCTCGGCAATGTTGCCGGTGACTGCGGTGTCGCCCTTGTCGGAGGAGGTGATGTACAGGCTCCCAGAGAGGACCAGCCCGCCGCCGCTCTGCTCTGCGGTGTTGTCGGTGACGTGTGTGTCGTTGATGGTCGCCCAGGAGGCTCCGATCCACAGTCCGCCGCCGTCCTGGGCGGTGTTGTCGGTGATGGTGGTGTCGTCGAGGTAGAAGGTGACGTTGGGCTCATCTGACATGCCGATGTAGACCCCGCCGCCCTGCTCGGCGCTGTTGGCCTCAATGAGGGTGTCGTCGATCTCCAGGTACACACACCCGCTGGCGTAGACCCCGCCGCCCTGCGTGGCGGTGCTGTCGGTGATGTGCAGCGCGTCGAGGACGATGTAGGGCTGGCTGACCGCCTTGGCCCCGGCGTCTTTCTCCTTCTCCTTCTCCTCCGGACACGCCAGCGGTGCGACGTAGACCCCGCCGCCCTGGTCCGCCGCGCCGTTGCGGAGCGCGAGCCCCTCCACTGCTGCTGAGTGCCCTGCGGAGATGGTGACCACCGGGCCGAGTCCGCTGGCGTCCAGAGCGACAGACTCTGGACCGTTGATGCCGACGACGGTCAGATCATCGGCATCGAGGATGAGGCGGGTGTGCCAGGTGCCGTCGCAGAGGGTGAGGACGCCGGGCTCGGAGAGGGTGTAGGTTGTCGGGCTGTCCGTGGACAGGGAGAGCTGATCGGAGACGTCGATCACGGTCTCCTTGTCGGCGCTGATGAAGGTCGCCATGCCGTCGTCGGAGACCCACCCGTCCCGATCACCGTCGCAGTCGTTCGCTGCGCCGTCGCAGATCTCCGGCGCCCCTGGGTAGACCCCGCTGTTGCTGTCGTCGCAGTCGAGGTCGTTGTCCACGTAGCCGTTGGGCTGGCTGCAGCCCTCGGTGGTCGCGCCCGGGAAGCCGTAGCCGTCGTCATCGAGGTCGCCGTACCAGGTCTGTAGTGTGCCGGCCTCGCCGTCGTCGATCTCGCCGTTGCAGTCATTGTCCTGACCATCGCAGATGTCCTCTGCCCCCGGCCAGGTGAACTCATTGCTGTCGTCGCAGTCGCCGTCGATGGCAACAGCTCCGTCTGGCTGACAGAGGGCGGTGATCGGCTCGTCTCCGAAGCCGTCTCCGTCGTCGTCGATGAACCATGTCGAGCTGTCGGTGCTCTCGCAGTCTGGCATGTCGGCGGTGTCAGCGGTACCGGGAGTCTGGGCAGTGCCGCAGGCGGTGAGAATGGAGAGAAGCCACAAGCGCATGCCGCCCAGAATAGCACTGACCATGTCAGCCAAGTGTGTCGGCTTCTCCGCTGTGGCTTTGGTGCTCTCACCCTGTCCGGCAACCAGTCGCGATGGCGGCGATGTCATGAGGTCTGCTTTGTTGCAGGCACCGGCCATGTACCGAACCCCTGGCGCCTCTCTCCGTCTGGAGCTGCTGAGGCGACAGAGCACGACGCTCCGGTCAGGGCTTGCTGCAGCGGCCGACGGTGGGCTCTGGAGTTCCGGCGTCAATGCTGTCCCCGCAAGCTATCGCAGCAGCCGCGACCGGATGATCAAGCGGTGTGCTGGGCTGGATGGAGCAGACCGGCTCATCTCTGTCTTGCCCACAGGGGAGACCGTTGCCGCTCTAATGGTGGCGGTTGAGCCGTTTTCCGGAGACTGTCGGGATAAGCCTCTCCGATGACCACACCCGCCCAGATCCGCGCGCTCTTGCTCTCCGGCAAGCCTGATGAAGCTGCCGCAGCCATTGCCGCTGCGGACCTCCCCGGCCTCGACCTCTCTGGCCTCGACCTCTCCGGAGTCGATCTCTCCGGGGTTCGGCTCGACGGGGCGAACCTCGCTGGTTCCGACCTCCGCGAGGTGATCTTCGGCGAGGATGACCGGCGTCAGCGCACGGTGCTGATCCGCTGCGACCTGCGGGGCGCCAACCTCGCCGGGCGTCGGCTCTCGCTGTGGCAGGTCGACCTCTCCGAGAGCGATCTGCGGGGGGCGAATCTCTCCGGGGTCACCGTCGACGGGCCGGACGCAGAGGGTGGCACCGACGACACCTGCCGGCTCCACAGGCTGCGGCTCGACGGGGCGGATCTCTCTGGTGCCGACCTCGACGGAGTGACCTTCTTCTACTGCGACCTCGTCGGCACAGACCTCTCCGGGGTCAGCGGGGTGTTTGACTTCGAGGACTGCGACCTCACGGATGCCCGGCTCGCCGCTGCGACCCCGATGTTCCTCGTCGTTGTCGGCTGCAAGGCCCCTGGACTCGACCTCACCGGGCTGACCTGTGACGGAGAGCTGTCGTTTGAGGACTGTGATCTCACCGGTGCCGTCTTCACGGGGATGACCTGTCGCGAGCTGACCTGGGAGGCCTGTGACCTCTCCGACGCCGACCTCACCGGCGTCTCGGGTGCCCTGTACGCCATCGACTGCGATCGCGCCGGCCTTGTCGTGCCCGACGGAATCACGCTGACGGTCGCATCAGCGACTACAGCGCCTCCGGGCTCCCTGAGCTGACGCGGACGCCCTCGACCAGCGCGCTCAGGGCGTCGGAGGCGTCTGCCCAGGCCCCTTCGTGGGGCAGCACCATCATCACCACGTTGTCGAAGTAGGCGGTCCCGGAGGCCATGGTGCCCGGAGTGCCGGAGCCGTAGGCCGCGGCGTCGTTGCCGTAGGCGATGAGGTAGGGATCGCTGAAGCCGAGGCTGATGAGGTAGTCGGGAGGCTGGATGTAGGCGAAGGCCACCCCGCGGCTGCCGTCGGAGGCGTCCGCATGGGTGAAGGCGGTGTCGACGGTGTAGGTCGCGCCAGAGAGATCGGCGCTCTGGGACTCCCAGGGGCGGATGCCGGCGGTGTAGTCTCCGGTGTGGGAGAGGGTCGAGTACGCGGTCGTCTCCTGGTAGACCCGGCTGTAGACCTCTGGGCGACCGGCGAACATCCAGTAGGTGTGCGTGTAGTCGTAGGACGAGGCGCTGTCGGAGCGGGAGCCGGTGGCCTGGAGCGCGGCGAGCACCGGACCATCTGCGACGAGGCTCAGGGTCCCCGAGCCGTCCTGAGGGTCGATGCCCCAGGAGTCGGAGTAGATGCTGTTTCCGCAGCAGGAGTCGGTCTGGCTCATCAGGTCGGTGCTGTCGAACTCCAGCGACGCAAGCATGCCCCCGGCGCTGCTGTCGAAGGCGGCCTCGGTGAGGGCGGTGGTCAGGGAGGAGGCGGTCGCGGTGAGGTCGGAGGTGTAGCCCGGCGCGGCGGCTGTGCCGCCGAAGTACAGCGCGGCCTGGACGGTGCTGGCAGCGGCGAGGGGCTCTAAAGCGGTGTAGTCGCCGTCCTCGTCGTACAGAAAGACCACCGCGCCAGCCTCGTCGCCCTCGACATCGGTCGGATCGGACTTGTCGAACACCCCGAGCTGGTTGTCGAGGAATTCCGAGGGAAGCTCAGGCTGGCCGAGGCCGCAGTCCTGCAGGACCACCCGCAGGGTGTCGGCGTCGAAGGCACCGGAGTCGCCCATCGCGTCGAGGGCTGCGCGGAAGTCGACGTCCACCGCGACGGGCGGACCGTCGACGGCGGTCGAGGCGGCCGCGAGGGTGAGCGGGATGCGGTAGGGGAAGCGGTCATTCCACCAGGCGTCGTCTTCGTCGGTGTCGCCGTCGCAGTCGTTGTCGATGCTGTCGCAGACCTCGGTGGCGTCTGGGTTTACAGCGGCATCACCGTCGTCGCAGTCGTCGGCATCGCTGAGGTAGCCCGACGGTGTCTCGCAGGCGACGGCGGTGTCGGTGGCATCTCCGAAGCCATCGGCGTCTGCGTCGGCGTA
>JAQXDW010000043.1 GCA_029251165.1 Myxococcota bacterium | reverse complement strand
CATACTCTGACCCTGCTGTTGATCATGGGGGCCTGTGTCGAGGCCCCGCCACCAGCCCCGCCCGGCGCGCCGGCCGACGGGCGTATCCTGGAGGCTCCTCAAGAGCCTCAGGGCGCGGCGGATGCCCCGACCGCAGAGCCCGCTGGGCCACACTGCGAGACCGCACGGTTCTGGTCGGAGTCTGGACACTCCGGTGCGACCGTCGTCCTGTCTGGGATCATCGAAGGGGAGGGGGCTGGTGCCGTCTCGAAGCTGATCCTCCTCGATCTGGTCGCCGAAGACTCTGAGCAGGTCGTCTGGGGCTTCACCTGTGATCGGCCCGGTGTGTTCTCGGTGTCCGTTCCTGCTGAGCTGGGGGCCGTGAGGCTCTCCGTGTGGCTGGACGCGACCGGAGATGGACCCTCCGATGACGACGCGCAGGGCACGCTGCCCGGACTCGTCATCGCGACGGAAGATCTGGGGGCGCTGGCGGTGAGCGTGCGCGCACCGTGAGCCGACTTGTGGAGCCGCTGCTCCTTCTGGCGATGTGCCTTCTGGTGATCACGCCGGAGAGCCTGCTGACCGCAGGTGCCGCGATCGGGGCACCGACCCGTGACCTGTTCGACCACCTCGCCCTGCTGGATGCCTGGACGCTGTCGGTATCAGACTGGAATTATCCTGAGGGCGGGAGCCTCGTTCCGCCGGATCTCTTCGGCATGCTCCTGGCAGCACCCTGGCTGGGGCTCTCGCGCAGCCTGGCCTACAACATCGCGACCCTGCTCCAGCTGTGGCTGGCCTGCATGGGGGCCTGGGCGCTGGGGCGTCGGTTTGGCTCCGGGCTGGTCTGTGGGGTGGCCTATGGGCTCTCGCCGTTTCTCATCGGGCAGCTGATGTCGGGAGAGGCGGAGACGCTGTCTGCCTGGCCGCTGCCGGTGATGGTGCTCCTGCTGCTCTCTGCGCGCCGCCGGGCGTGGGCCGGTGCTGGCGCTGTCGGCGCGATCGGTGCGCTTGGTTCCTGGTACTACGGCGCCTTCATGGCGGTGATTGTCGGGCTCTGGGTCATCGTCCGAGGTCGGTGGTGGTCCACGGAGCGGGAGCCTGGAGTGCTCGTCGCGCCGGCGGTCTTCGCTGGGCTGATCGCGGCGCCGGCCATCGTGTATGCCCGCGTCCTCGCCGCCCCCGATCAGCTGTTTCGCGGGCCGACCATGGCGACCTACCTCGCCGAGCAGCCTCGGGCGCTGGCGGCAATGTCGTCGGATCCGATGGCCTGGCTCGGCACTCAGGCTCCCGGCGCCTCTGGCCACGTCGACACCTTCCCGTGGCTCGTCCTGGGGCTCGCAGCGGTCGGCATCTGGTCCTGGAGAGACCAGGAGACTGAGAGCCCGGTGTGGTGGTGGATCGGGCTGACGGTGCTGGCGCTGGCGCTGTCTGTCGGACCGGTGCTTCACCTCCGTGGTGCCCCGATCACAGCGCTCACGCCCTATCGACTGCTCATGGAGATCCCCCCGCTGGGTCTGATGAGGCTGCCGCACCGCTGGATGCTGGTCGCGACCCTCGGGGCTGCCGTTCTTGCCGCACGCGGTGCCTTGCTGATGCCCCGTCTGTTTGCGGGCTTCGTCTTTCTGGAGACCCTCTGGTTTGTCGCCCCGCCCGTCTTCACGACGGACACCACTCCTCCTGAGGTCGTCGCCCGGATCACCGGCCCGGTACTGGAGCTGCCGACCCGGACGCTCGGCCAGGATGCGCGCGGGCGCTACCTCCTCTGGCAGCGAACCCATCGCCAGCCCACGCCTTATGCCCTCCTGATGCAGGGCTGGAGCCCGCAGCTTGCAGCGGAGCCGCTGGTCATCGCTGTCGCTGCGCAGGACACTCAGGATCGCATCTGGGAGCAGGCTGTCGAGGCGAAGCAATTTCGTCAGGAGGCCTTCGCGGAGGCTGTGGCGGCCTGGCGCGCAGAACCGGATCTCGCGCTCCTCTCCAGCAGCCGCCAGCGGCTCACCGCGCTGGGCTTCTCGCAGGTCATCCTCCACCTCAGCATGCTCCAGGAAGACGACGCGCGGAACCTCCGCGTCCTGACCACGGAGGTCCTCGGGGAGCCTGAGGAGGTCGGGGATGCCCTGCTGTGGGAGCTGGTCGATGAGTGAGCGGCGCTGGTGGGCGGTGATGCTGCTGTGGTCGACCCTGCTCGGGATCCTGGTGACCTGGCCGATGGTGCTGGATCCGGTCGGCGCGGTGATCGGCCACCCAGAGGCGAGCGTCGGCTGCCACATCTGGGTGCTGTGGTGGGCTCAGAGCTACCTCGGCGACTTCACCACTCCGATGATCTTTCATCCCTATGGTGCCGACGTCATCGAGCTGTACGGCTCCGATCTGCTCAGCCCGCTGCTGGTCTCCGGGCTGCCGCTGTCACCGGGGCTGCTGTACAACCTGTGGGTGCTCGGGCTGCTCATCGCGGGTGGCCTCGGGGCCGCGTGGCTGTGCCGTCGGGCCGGGTGCGCTGCGAGCGGATCAGCGGTCGGGGCTGCGGTGTTTGCGACCGCACCGTTCTTCCAGCACGAGCTGCTCAACGGCACCTCCGAGCTGATCGCTGCAGCGATCCTCCCGTGGTTCACCGGTGCGCTGATGGCCACCGTTGCTGCGCCCACTGTCCGCCGGGGCCTGCTGGTCGGCCTCCTGTCCGGGGCTGCGATCTCGCTGTCTGCGTACAACCCGTTCTTCTTGATGCTCCTGCTGATGATGTTTCTCATCCACCGGGTCGTCTCAGACCCTGCCCCGGTCTTCACGGCACCGATGCGTCGCGCGGTCGGTGCGGCTGCGGGGGTGGGCATGCTGTTCGCGGGGCCGGTTGGCTGGCTGCACCTCACCCATGGTGCGGGCCAGACCTTCTCTCGTCGGGAGAGCTGGCTGACTCAGGACCCACCCCTGCCCGACTCCTTCGCCGATCTGCTGGACTGGGTGGATCCCCGCGCCGCCGACATCCCGGCCCTGATGCCGATGCGAGACGGTCTGTCGTTTGAGTACTGGACGACCTGCACCGTCTACCTCGGTCTCACCGCGCTCCTGCTGGCCGCCCTCAGCCTGCGCCGCACCGACAGCGCGCGCCCGTTCCCTGCGATCCTGCTCGTCAGCGTCCTCATCGCCTGCGGACCGTACCTCCGCGTGGCCGGAGAGAGCGTCGCGCTGCTCGGCGTCAAGCTCCCGCTGCCGGGCCTGACCCTCGCGACGCTGTTCCCCCCGTTCATCGTCACCGCGATGCACAGCTATCGGTACACCGCCGTCGCTGTGCTCGCCCTCGCGGTCCTGGCCGGTCGCGGGGCCCAGCGACCCTGGTGGGCGGGCCTCATCGTGCTGGAGACGCTGCTCCTCGCCCCGGTGCCCTGGCCTGCACCGACCACCCCGATTCCAGAATCTGTGGTGCTCACGACGCTCCGAGACATGCCCCCGGGCGCGGTCCTCACCGCGCCGATGGAGCGAGAGAACCTCGGCGACCTCGGGCGACTGCTCATCGCACAGACCATCCACGGAAAGCCCGTCCACGACGGCGGCATTCACCGTCGTGCCGGAGAAGAGGCCACGCGCTTGTTCGCGGAGAACGCGCTGGTTGACGGGCTGTCCGCTCAGGGAGGACCCGAGTGGCCTGGCGAGGAGGACACCGCGCGCGGGCTCACTCATCTCTACAGCCTCGACTACCGCTACATCTTGATGCCGGCCGATGCCGAGGAGGGGCTCGCGTGGGGGCTGGAGCGGCTCGGTGAGCCGGACACGCGAGACGCGCTGTGGGTGCTGTGGGTTCTCGGTGAGGTAGGCTCACCATGATGATGCCGCTGGTGCTGCTCTCTGTTGCCCTTGCCCAGGACGCCCGACTTCCTGTCCGGGTGGCCCTCGATGACCGTGCGCTGGGCCGACTGACGGCGCCAGTCCTGAGCATCGAGCAGGCTGGCGTGAACCCGGCGTCCTTCTCTGACGACGGCAGCATCTCTGGAGACGTCCCCGCCGACGGCATCCTCGTCGCCACAGCGTCTGCCCTCCGCACGCAGACGGTTCGGTTCTCCATCATCGATGACGGTGTTCAGCTCGGTGTCTTTGAGGTCGCGCTTCCCGCAGAGGGGGGCGCGACATTCCAGCTCAAGACTGCGGAGGGGGAGCCCGGGGTCGTGCTGGATCTCAACGCTCCAGCGATGCCGGGCCTGCCCGACAGCCTCTCTCCGACCAGCGATGCCGTGCTCCAGGCGCTCCCGAGCGAGCAAGGTGAGCTGCCGGGAGAGGGGCTGACCCGCCTCAAGCTGCGGGTGGTCGCCAGCAGCCCGGGTGAGCTGGACAATGCCCAGATCGAGACCGGGTCTGGTGAGTCCACTCGCCTGAGCACCGAGGGCGACGATGGGGTGTACTGGGGAATGATCGACATCCCCCGCACCGAGCTGGTCACCCTCCATGCGCAGCGCGAGGACCTCGATCTGGGCACGGTCAGCGTGGTCTTGCCGGCCACGCCTCGCGCCCTGGTCCGGCTGTCGGTCGGAGAGTGGGGGCTGACTGGAGAGCAGACCGATGCCTCAGAGGAGCCCCTGGTCGTTCAGGCGGCTCCCGGCGGAGAGGACCTCGGAGATGCGGACAGCATCGCGCTCACCCTGTATGTCGATGACCGCGGTGTCGGTCGGCTGACGTCACCCCGCGCAGTGATCGATCAGGCCGGCCTCTCTCCGACAGACCTGCTCGACGATGGCTCTCTCGAAGACGACACCATCGACGACGGCATCTTCGTCGGCAAGCTGACCGTCGGGCGGGCGGAGCACCTGCGGTTCTCGCTGGAGGATGCTGGGGTCGCGGTCGGGGAGATGACCGTCTTCCTGCCGAGCACATCAGAGGCCTCCATTCGGGTGCGGACCACTGGAGATGGCCTCAAGCTCCAGACCGAGCCCCAGGCCCTCGGCGGGGCGGATGGTCCGATGGACGGCGGCGGCGGTGGTGGTGGCCTGGGCGGAACCGATCGGATGGCCCATGTCCTGTGGATCGGCATCGCGCTGTTCTGTGTTGCCTTTGCCTACACCCGTCGCGCCCTTGAGCAGCGATGGACGACCGAGATAAAGCCCCTGCTCTCCCGGCTGGAGAGCTGGCTGGATGCCCAGGAGAAGCGCGATGGCTGAGCTGAGTGCCGCCACCCTGTCCCGACTGACGGTGCTCAACACCGGCCTGCTCGCGGTCAACACCCTCATCCTCGCTGGGCTGCTGCTGCGCGGTGGTGAAGCGCCAGCGACAGCCGCGTCGCCTGATTCCGTTCTCAGTGCACCGCAGACGGTCGCACCACCGAGCATGAGCAGCGGGTCTCCTCGGCCGATGAATTCCGCACCGGATGGTCCAACCCTTGAGGGCATCCAGGGCTTCATCGAGGCGACCGTCTCGCCCCTGGCCGATGCCGCACAGGATCACGGCGCCGGCGACATCCTGCCCACTGAAGAAGAGATCGCAGCAGCAGTGAAGACCGACAGCCTGGAGTCTCCAGAGACCCTCGCGGTCCTAGAGACCCTCAAGGCGGGCTACGCGAAGTTCAACATGCCGTTTCCCGAGATCAAGATTCCCGGTCCCCCGTCTGCAGAGCCCGACGAGGGGGTGCCGAGCACGAGCCGCAGAGACGACAGCGCGCAGATCGAGTCCTGGGCCACTCCGACCATCGACAAGCTGCGCGGCGCGCTCGCGGAGAAGGGGGAGAGCGAGGCTGGCCTGATTCCGACCGAGGCTGAGCTGGCTGCTGCTGTTGCCAGCGGTCGGATGGACTCTGAAGAGACCCGCTGGATCATCGACAAGCTCAAGAACGGCTATGCCCGGCTTGACCTGCCGTTCCCGGAGCCGGGCTCCGTGAGTGGCCCCGGACCGTCGTCTTCGGCTCCCTCTTCATCAGACAGCTCAGCGAGCAATGGTGAGCAGAAGGTCCTCGAGGCGTACTTTGAGGCCAACATTCAGCGGCTGGAGCTGATGGCGAGCAAGCAGGGAATCGACGTCTCCGGCGTGCTGCCGGATGCCGAGGTCGTCCGTGCCGCCGTCGCCAGCGGAGACATCGCCTCAGACGCCGCACAGCCTGCCCTCGAGCAGCTCCGCACCGGCTACGATCGGGTCGGTCTGAAGTTTCGGGAGCCGGTGGTTAATCCGTAGCGTTGTTCCCGAGATCGTAGTCTTCAAGCTGAGGTGCCTGGAGGTCAGAGACGTCGATGTTGAGGTGCGCGGCGATGCGGTTGAGCTTCTGATCCATGCGGACCAGGGTGTCTGCGACGTCTTCCTCATCGGGCTCTGCGAGGATCGAGGCCATGAAGCCGGCGAGGTAACCCGCGACCCCCATTCCAAAGAGGATGAGGGCGACCGCGACCAGCTTTCCCTGGCCGGACATCGGGGTGATGTCGCCGTAGCCGACGGTGCTGACCGTGACGATCGACCACCACAGGGCATCTCCGAACGAGTCCAGCGCCGGGTTCTCCGGATCGACGGTGTGCAGCGCGATGGCCCCAGCAAAGACCGTCGCACCGACGATGCTGAGTGCCCGCAGCAGCTTCTCGCCCTTGCCCTTGTAGCGGCGCGCCCGGATGACCACTCGGAGCAGCCGGATGAGCCGCGCGAGGCGGAAGATGCGGAGGGTCTGGAAGGCGTCTCCGAAGGGCAGCGTGGAGATGAGGTCGATGATTCGCCCAGGACTCTTGAGGTAGCTCTTGCGATCGCTGCTGATGATCAGCCCGAGCATCCACTCGGTGAAGAACAAGACGCAGAAGCTGATGTTGGCGTTGCTGAGGACGTCTGTTGAGATGAAGCTTACCGATCCGTTCTCGCGGGTCTCCAGGACGATTCCGGTGAACATCGGGATGAGCATGATGTCGTTGAGGAATCCGTTGTAGCGGTACAGCTTCTTGAAGAGGTCCATCCACCGAGACGCCTCTTCTGATTCTTCTCCCGCGCTCATTCCTGCTCCTGTCTCAGTCCAACCCTATTGTATCGGGGGCGTCCCAGGCAGACCGAGCACTTCGTGCAGCACGACGGCGGCTTCTCGTCCGATTCGATCAGAACCCTCGGCGTTGAAGTGGACCTTGTCGAGGAACATCGTGTCTGGATCTCGGAGGGAGTCATCGGCGAACGCGTCGATGTCCAGGAGAGCGTGTCCGTTTTCTGCTGCGAGCTGGCGGATGATGTCGTTGATGGTTGGGGTGGCATCGGGAACCAGATCCCACTCCACCGCCGCGCGTGCGCTCTGTGCAGCCTCGACCAGCCGCCCCTGCCTCCGCAGGATCATGGCGTTCTCGTACTGGAGAGCAGCCACCCGAGCGTCGAGGGCGAGCCCCTCAGCGACGATGGCGACCTGCTCCTGGTGGCTGCTCTCCAGGCGCTGCAGGAGGGCGCGGATCTGGGCGGCGTGCTCCGGGACATAGGTGCCGGAGAGAACAGGGGGGACGGTGAGATCTCGTCCCATCGTCGCCAGCACAACCGGGACCCCGCTCGGGGCGATGGTCTCCAGCATCGCGCGCATGTGCTCGCGATAGATCCGCTCCTTGAGGCGCTGCTCTCGCTCGATGAGGGTGGTGACCGCTGCGTCGGCAAGGGCGTCCGGAAAGGCGCTGAGATCCGGCGGCCGCCGTCGGGCGGCATAGGCGAGCCGCGCGACCGGATCATCCAGCACATCGAGCGGCGCCTCAAAGCTCTCCACCACCCGACCGTCTCCGATCAGCACCTGCGAGAGCAGACCGTAGAGCTGCACGCGCCCAAGCTTCTGGGACATCTCATAGACCCGCAGCGGATCCCGGGCGGCGAGGCCGGTGTAGAAGCTGGTCATGGTGTGCTCGTTGTTGCCGATGGCGAGCACGATGGCGGAGGGTTCGATGGTCAAGGCGGCCTCGACGATCGGAACCAGGCGGCTGGCGTAGGTGCCGCAGCGGCCCATGTTGATGACCTCTGCGGCACCGCCGAGGTGGGCCTCCAGGCGTGCGGGCCAGGCCTCCGTTCTCTCAATCCCGAGCCCGTAGACCGACGACTCTCCGATGACAACCACCCTCGGGCGGTCTGCGGTGGGAAAGAAGACCTCTGGATGAACACGCTCGTAGTCTGGCCCCTGGTCTGGACACATTCGCAGCAGGTCAGAGAACGTGCAGAGCACTTGGTACTCGGCGTGTGTCGGCAGTGGATCGGTCCGCCAGTCTTTTCCTGAGATTCCAGCGACAGTCCTGAGCCCGCCCTCCAGCACGACGAGCGTCAGTCCTGCCGCGATGAGCCCAAAGATCAGCTTCTTGAGACGCTTCACAGCTCAGCGATCTCCTCGGCCGAGCCACAGCAGCGGGTCCCGAACTGGAATGAGCTGTGCTGCTGCTTCGCCTCAGCCCGCGCCCGGCACTGGTTGAGTCCTGCGGAGAGGTTCCAGCCGCCGCCGCGCAGCACGCCCCGGTCTCTGTTGGCGGTGAGCGCAACCCACTCCCAGAGGTTGCCCGACAGGTCAAAGACCCCCTCTGGGCTCGTGCAGCTGCGGTAATTGCCTGAACCCACCGGGTACCCTCCTTCCTCGGTCGCGGACTCTGAGAGGTCGTGGCAGGCGGCCTTGTCGTAGGTGTTGCCGTAGGGCCAGCGCCGATCCTGCTCACCTGAGCAGGCCTCCTCCCACTCCGTCTCCGTGCAGACGTGCAGCCCGCGCCCCGTGCAGGCGTTGGTTGCATCCTGGAAGGTCATGTTCGCGGTCGGGATGTTTCCAGCACGGTTGGGGAATTCGAATGTGTCGATGCAGAATTCACCGACCGCGACCATGGTTGAGGGGCAGACGAGGCGGCCAGGGATCGCGGTGATCGCGTCTGTTGTTGGCGTTCCTCGACAGCAGCGGAAGCCGACCATCGGGAAGGCCGCGTCTTGGGGCGCGGCAGGATAGCCGTCGTCTGGCGCGCAGGTGCCCTTGGTCGGGTCGGTGAACCAGGAGCCACCGCGAAGCTCTCGGAGGACCTCACCGTGTCCCGAGGTGAGCACTGGCGCGTCGAGCTGGGTGGCGGTCCACTCCCAGACCCCTCCGACCAGATCGCTGACCCCCAGCGGAGAGGTGCAGCCAATGTGTGACCCCGCCGGAGTGGCCTCGGTCCAGGCGACCGGACAGGCTGCGTCGATGTACCGCTTGCCGTAGGGGTAGTGCCAGTGCTCCTCGCCCCCACAGGCCTGCTCCCACTCCTGGGTTTCACACAGACGCCGACCCTCTGCCTGGCACAGCCCGCTCGCTTCCTCCCAACTCACGCCAACCCGCGGCATCTTGCCAGGCTGGTTGGGGTACTCGTAGGCGTCCATGAACACCCCGTTGCCAAGCGGAAGCTCGTTGGTGGTGTCATAGGGGATGTCTGCGCTGACCTCCGCGACGCGCGCAAGTCGCTCCACGGAGTCTGCCGCGATGTCCTCGGCGCTGGGTGTCTCCTCGCTCCAGCAGCAGCGAAAGCCTGCGGAGTAGACCCGTCGATCAGGGGTCAGCCGGTAGTCGGGCTCTCGAGAGTAGCGACCGGTGCAGTCGGCATAGGCGGCGAAGGTGTACCAGGCGCCGCCCTCCAGCATCCCGTCGATTCCACGCCAGTCATCCAGCACCCACTCCTCCAGGTTGCCGACCAGGTCGTAGACGCCCTCTGGAGTTGCGCAGCCCGGGGCGTCACCGGAGGCGATGATGAGCGCCTCGGGGTCCATCATGCTGGAGTGTCCCGAGGGCAGACTGGCCCCGTTGTGGCAGAGCCCCCGTGTGTGGTTCGGGCCATAGGCGAACCGGTTGATGCCCTCTGGCCCCAGGCAGGCCCGACGCCACTCTGCAGCCGTACACAGCCGCCGCCCGGTTCCCTCACAGGCCTCGGCAGCCTCCAGGAGGTTGGTGTACGAGGTCGGCTTGACCCCTGCCTGGTTGGGGAACTCATAGGTGTCGATGTAGAAGCGACCCTCGCGATGGGTTGGATCCGTGATCTCTACCATTCCCTCAGGCACAGGCTCAGGCTGGGGGCAGGCCAGTAGTATCAAGATCACGGTGTCAGCTCCCAGACGATCACCTGCTCATCCGCTCCGACTCGACGGAGGTGTGCATCGAGGAAGGTTGCAGCCTCTTCCGCCAGCTCTGGACCAGCCATCTGCTGGGTGAACAGCACGATGTAGCGTAGCCCGGCGGACGCGAGCGCGGGAATGGCTCCGGCATCGGGGGTGCCGCCCATGAACCGCCGCGGACGATCAGAGCCAGAGGCCCAGGCCAGAGCGTTGAGGAAGCTGTTCGTCTCGACCCAGTAGGCGGTTCGCCGGCTGCTCGACAGCCCGTGAGGGGCATCGTTGACCACGTCAAGGTGGTGCTGTAAGGCTGGAAGGTAGAGCTCGGGCGGTGAGGGCTCCGTCATCGGGAGCATCAGCGACGGCCCCGGCGGGAGCGCGGCGAGCGTGGGAATGACCGGGAAGGCGGTCGAGCGGGGCCAGGAGTAGATCACGGTCAGCCGCTCACCCTGGAGCAATGGGAGATTCTCGGTCTTCAGATGCCACTGACCTCGGCTCTCGTCGAGGCGCCGGGGGCGGACCGCGAGCATGGTGAACAGCACTGCCGCAGCGAGGAGCGCCACCGCCCACTGCTGCCGCAGTCGAATGCGCTCCACAAAGCCGGAGAACCCGACCGCCAGCGGGATGGTTGAGATCACCGAGGCCATGATCGCGTAGCGGTCGGGGTGCTTGAGCTGGTCAAAGGATGGGATGAGCAGATGGAGGAGGTAGTACGGCAGGGGGCGGCCGACGGTGGTGTCTCCCGTTCGCTCTAAGGGCCCCAGCGCCATGGCGAGCAGGACGGCGACATCGAAGGCACCAACCGCCACAGCCTGTCGACGCCGTGCGATAAGCAGCGCGAGCCCCATGAGCACCCACAGCCCGCTCCGGCCCGCGACGATGGTCCCAGGGGCGGTGAAGTCGCTGGTGCGGATGGCGTTGCTGACGGCAGCGAGCAAGCGGTCCTCGGGGCGCTCCATCGGGCGCTGGGCATCCCCCGAGCCGGTCCGAGGGTCGTAGCGGGTCAGGTAGGCCTCGGCGTCTTGCGGACTGACCGGGTTCCAGAGATCGGCTGCGGTGTCCTTGAGGCGCGCGCTGCTCTCATAGACGGAGCCGGCCGTGGCGGCCTGGAGGGTGTACAGCCCGGGCAGCAACAGGACTCCGGCCAGCACCCCTGAGGCGGCCATCGCGCCGAGCCGGTGGAGGGGCCTGTCGCCGATGAGGCGGGGCAGGACGAGGATGGGAGCGGCTGCGGCGAGGTAGAGGCCGTAGTAGACCTGGGCGTAGAAGGTCGCCGCAATGGAGATGCCCGCGCCGATGATCCAGGCGCGCTGGCGGGTCTGAGCGGCCTCGTACAGGCACAGCAGCGCGAGGGGCACAGTGAACAGGCAGGCCCGGTCCAGGCTGAGCTTGTCGATCTCATTGAGCAGCGCTGGTGCGAGGGTCGAGCCACCCGCTGCGAGCAGCGCGGCCCCGATGCCGGCACCCAGCCGACGCGCTGCGATGCCCGCACAGGTGCCGGTCGCAGCCAGAGCGAGCGCCACGCCGATGTTGTGGCCTGCGATCCCATCCATCAGCAGCGCGATCGGAGCGGCGAGCACATAGGCCAGCCAGGACGGGCCGAGGATGAGCCAGGAGTGCCCCTCTGGGTAGTTGAAGGTGCTGGAGAGATCGGAGAGGTAGGGAAGGGCATCGGCGGTGGCGGTCAGCAGCGAGGCACTGGTGACCGGATCGTCGAAGCCACGCTCGCCCATCAGGATGCGCTGACTGGGAGCGCGCAGCGCGCTGCGGGTCGCGATGCCGGCGAGAATGCTGGACACTGCCACGATGGCGGGCAGTCCCTTCAGCGCTCGAATCCGCCAGGCGCCGATCATGCCGGCCACGAGGATGAGCAGGGTCACTGGAGCCAGCAGCCACCGCACCATCCAGGTCTGCGAGTCGTCAGCGATGCGTCTCGGTGTGGGGCCGTTCTTGTTGAAGGAGAGGCTGCTGGCAGCGCTGTCGATGCTGTCGCTCGCATAGCCGCCGACACCGAGCACTGAGGCATCCCACTCTCCACTGCCCAGCGGCAGGAACACCACCCCGCCCGGCTGGTTTGAGGCGTAGGAGAGTCCGTCGTGCCCGCCCCCCTGGCTCCAGCGCAGCCCCAGCACGCCGGCCGCGCCTTCGGGAAGCTGGCTCATCAGCACACGGGGCGGGCTGTCGGTGGGAGAGAAGGTTCGCGAAATGGTGCCCGCCGGAGTGTGCTCCAGGATGCGGTACTCACCGGGCTCTAGCCAGACCGCCTCCAGCCGCCCGCTTACCTGACCCTCCGCTGGGTTGGTGTCTGGGCGCCAGCCGAACTGCGATCGTCGCCCCGCATCTTCCGTCAGGAACCGAGCGACCGTCTCTCCGGCCGGTGCGACGATCTCGATCCGCGCGACGTGACCGGCCTGAAGCGGAAAAGACCACTCGAGCGAGTCCGCCTGGGCGAGCGAGGACAGGGCGAGAAGAGCAGGGTGCACGAAGAGGAGTCTACCCGAGACGGCGTGGCGGGGATTCCCTCGGCGCCATCCGTCCCGGTCAGATAGGACCGAGCCCATGAGGCTGCTCGCCATCAGCGACCTGCACGTCGGACACCGCCCCAACCGGGAGGCACTGGCCGAGATGCCATCTTGTCCGGACGACTGGCTGATCCTCGCTGGAGACATCGGCGAGAACGAGGAGCACCTGCGCCTCTGCCTCGACACCTTCCAGCCGCGCTTCGAGAAGCTCATCTGGGTGCCGGGCAACCATGAGCTGTACACCACCCGCCGAGATCCCTGTCAGCTTCGGGGACAAGCACGATATCGGTGGCAGGTGGCGCTGTGTCAGGACCGCGGCGTGCTGACCCCGGAGGACGACTGGCCGCTGTGGCCCGGTGCGGGACCTCCGACGAGAATTGCCCCGGTGTTTGTTGGCTATGACTACAGCTTCGGTCCCTTTGGGCTCACGGAGCCGGAGGTCGTGGCGTGGGCCGCTGCCGGCGGCATCCGACCGACAGATGAGCGGCTGCTGCATTCGGACCCCTACCCATCTCGGAGCGCGTGGTGTCAGGCGCGGGTAGAGCTCACCGAGGCGCGGCTCGCCGCGGTCGCTTCTGGGGAGCGGCTGGTGCTGGTCAACCACTACCCCCTGCGCGCAGATCTCGTTCGCCTGTTTCGGATCCCCCGGTTCACGCCCTGGTGTGGCACCCGTCTGACCGAGGAGTGGCACCGCCGCTACCCCATCGACGTCGTCGTCAGCGGCCACCTCCACATGCGGGCAACCGACTGGCGCGACGGGGTGCGGTTTGAGGAAGTGGCCCTGGGCTACCCCCGACACTGGCAGGCAGACAAGGGCATCGGGCACTACCTCCGCCAGATCCTCCCACGGATTCCCGTCCCGCCGGGGGGGCGCGGTGGTCCGATCTGGCACCGGTAGGCCGCTCAGTCTGCTTCGGGTGCGCTTCCTGCCGAGCTGGACGAGGTCCCAGCGACCGAGGGCGCTGACGGCTCGCCCTGTCCGCCCATGCCGCGATACCGACCGGTGTACTGTGCCTGGATGACGCAGTGCTCGCCGGGGATGTTCTGCTCGATGATCAGCGTCCCGATGAGGTCAGCTCGGCCCTCGATGGTGCCATCGATCGAGACGTACAAGCCTGGCTCTTCGGGGTACTCGGCACAGCCGTAGTCGTCTTTCTCGCACTTCTCGACGTCCGGCTCGTCGTCGCTGCTGGGGGCCGGTGAGTCCTCGCCCTCTTCGGGATCGGCGCCCCCTGCGTAGGGAACGTCAGACCACTCGCTGCCGTCTGCGAAGACGCTGTGTCCGTTCTGCTCTCCGGTCAGGAGGAGTCCCTCAATCTCGATCTCCAGCTGCTGGTCTCGAGCGTAGAAGATCGAGCCATGCAGGCGCAGCTCGTCTGCCTCCAGCGCCTCGAGATCGCAGCCCCCCGAGCTCTCAACCGTGTCGATGTCGAAGCTCCAGGTGCCTTCCTTGAGGCGGACCTCCTCCCCGGGCTGGTTCGTGAAGGGAATCTCGTGGCAGCCGAGGAGGTCGCACGCTGAGAGCGGCAGAAGGGCGAGGAAGGCGAGAACGGCGGTGCGGGACATCGTGGACTCCTTGTGGATGTTCCCATACAAAGCAAGTGCTGTGCCAATGGGCAAAGTATTGAAATTAAACAAGTATTGGTGTTGGGCTGCGCTGTTCGATGAGAAACCACGCCAGGGGTGTCATGGTCGCAGCCTGCCGAAGGGGGGTGGTTCTTTGCACGGAGCATTCCGTCTGCTGTGGCCTGGGGAGTGCAGGAACGGGGTCCGAAAGGAGGCTGCCCGGGTGTCTGAACCGGCACAGGAATGACGCAGCACGCTAAAGTGTTGACACGACCAGACCTGAAGACCCACAGGCGAGACAGATGGCACCCCGTACTCATTCCCGTTCCGATGCTCTGCCGACCGATCTGGTCGGTGGCCGCTTCCAGCTTGTGGAGCCCATCGGGGAAGGGGCGATGGCGACAGTCTATCGGGCCTACGATCAGCACCTGAAGGTCTACCGAGCCATCAAGCGGCTCTCTCCTGCGATGATTCGTCACGAGAAGGCGCGCGCGCGGTTCGCCTCCGAGGCACAGCTCCTGGCGCTGATGGAGCACCCCAACATCGTCCGCATCTTCGATGTCCTGCTCGAAGAAGGCTGCATCGTGATGGAGCTTGTCGAGGGCGGCAGCCTGGTCGACCGGCTGCTGCGAGACGGACCGATGCCCCCCGAGGAGGCGGTGCGCACCACTATCGGGACGCTCCGTGCCCTGGAGGCGGCCCATGAGCGCGGAGTGGTCCACCGAGACATCAAGCCCCACAACATCCTGCTGACTGCTGCAGGGGAGACGAAGGTCACGGACTTCGGGGTCGCCCGGCTCATCCACCGCTCCGACGACTCCATCACCAAGACCGGCGCCACCATGGGCACCTGGGCGTTCATGGCCCCCGAGCAGCGGGCGGACGCCAAGAGCGCCGATGGGCGCGCCGACATCTACTCCACTGGCGCGACCCTGTATGCGCTGCTGACTGCGGAGACGCCGCGGGATCTGTTCGCTGCCGAGATCGATCCGGCGCTGCTGATCCACATTCCGCCTGCGCTCCGCGCCGTCATCAAGAAGGCGACCAGCTATCGCCGCGAGGACCGCTACCCCCATCCCCAGTCTATGATCGACGCCCTGCGTGCGGCTGAGACCGCTGGGCTTGGCGGCGGGACGATTGTTCCCATGCCCGTCGAGCCGCTGTCGAGCACCGCGACGCACGCCGCTCCCCGCCCCCGGATCCTCAGGCCGGGGCAGCTCTCTCCGGCTGAAGCGCAGCCCCATCGTCCGGTTGCGATCGCCATCGATCGGCCCGGGGTGATCTCTCCCATCTCCATCCGCGGCGCGAACGAGGACACGGAGCTGCCGGATGAAGAGCCCCCCTGGGTCACGCCCGAGCCGGGGGCTGCGACCGCGCGCCTGTTCCTGATCTGCATGGTGATCGGAGCGGTGATTGGAGGGGTGATCTGGTCGATGACCCGCTCGGAGGCACCGCTCGAAGAGGTCAGCGTTGACGGTGTGGTTCCGTCACTGCTGGAGCCTGTGGCTGACGAACCGGTGGCTGAAGAGCCCGCCGCCGCGGCACCAGAAGTCGTCTCAGAGCCGGTCACTGCACCGGAGCGTAGCGCCACGCGCACGGTACCTGCCGTGGTCTCAGAGCCTGTGGCAGAGCCTGTAGTCGCGGAAGCCCCCACGCCGCCTGCGGCTGCTGTGGAGCCTGTCGCTGTGGAGCCTGTCGCTGCGGAGCCTGCTGCTGTCGAGCCTGCAGAGCCTGCCGCTGCGGAGCCTGCCGCTGTCGAGCCTGCCGCGCCCACTGCTGCGGAGCCTGCCGCTGAAGAGATCCATGCTGAGATCCCGGATGAAGACTTCAACCCTCGAATCACCCCGGCTGAAGAGCCGGCTGTCGATGAGGACTTCAACCCCCGGATCGCACCGGGCGCGGAGAGCCCTGCTGTGGGGGAAGAGTCGGTCGAGGAGATCGCTGCTGAGGAGGTGGAGCCGACTGAAGCTGCGCCGACTCCAGAGGGTGGTGCTGTCACGGAGTGAGGGGATCGCGATGGCTGAGCATGCGCGGCCCCGGCGGCCTCACGTCTCGGGCTGAGCCGGCTCGGATGGCCGCTCCTCAGCTTCCCCTTGAGGCTGGCTGGCTCCGGGTGCAGCGATGCTGGGCGGGGCTGCTGCCTCTCCTCTGATCTCGGCCAGCAGTGCCTTTACGGAGGGATCCGAGTCGTCCTTGATCGCTCGTGCGTAGCGGGCCAGCTCGTCAGCCGGCAGCAAGGTGTGGAGGGCGCGCAGACCGGCACAGCGAACCGACGGGTATGGGTCTGTGAGCAGGTCTCGCAGTCCCATGATCACCGATGGCTTCCCGATTACCGCGAGCGCCTCCGCGCAGGCAATGCGTACGTCTGGACTTCGGTCTGGGAGCAGTCGCCGGATCGGCACCACCTGGTCATCTCGCTCCAGAAGCTCCGCGACCACGCATGCCCCGATGCCCAGCTCTACAGGACCGTCCGCCCGCGCCATGCGGATCATGGCGCGGAGGTCAGAGTCGGACAGTGCGGCGATCTTCTCCAGGACCACTGGCCGATCTGCGCGGGCGACACTGCCGATGAGCGACAGGAGATCGCGATGCTCCTCCGGAAGCACTTCTGGCAGCGCCACGTCCTCTCGGGGCTGCCAGGGCTCTGGCACGGTCTCGCTCCACCACGGCACGGGCTCATCCCTGGGCAGCTCGCCATTGAGGCGCGCATAGGCCTCCTTCGCAGCATCGCTGACACCCTGATCGAGATCCTGGATGAGGCGTCCGGCTGGGATGGCCATGCCGGGACCGCCGATGTGTCCGAGCAGCTCGACCGCAGCCTGACGGATGCGGGGATCGTCAGCCTTCATCAGCCGACGTGCCCGGCTGGTTGTGCCCCTGTCCACCACCTTCCGGAGGTATGAGAGCGCCGAGAGGGCGAGGGGGACGTCCCGATCTTCGGCGAGATCACGCAGGATGAGGAGGCCGCCTTCACCCTCGGCGACCGCTGCCTCCAGCGCTTGCTGACGGACCGCGACATCGGGCAGGCTGAGAAACTCCCGCAGCGCGCTCATGGCCCAGTGCCCGCCGATCGCCTGGATGACCGTGATCGCGGCCTGTTGCTCCTCGACAGTGCCCTTGCGCGCGGCGTAGCGGGCCCGCGAGAGCATGCGCTTGAAGTCGTTGTAGTCTCGGGGGGGACTTGCGATACCCGCCGCGACCTGATCGTAGAGGGCATTGAGTGGATCCATCACGCTCACCTTGGCTCAGCGGATTATCAACCACGAGGAGCAGACATCGAAGCAGACTCTGTGAGGTAGGATTCGTATATGAACTTTCAGACCGTCGAAGAAGTCCGGAGCCAGGGAGAGATGACGAAGTCTCTCAAGCTGCTTAGACGAATCCCCCGTCCGGCAAACTTCCTGTTCAAAGCGACCTGTGAGGCGCTCGACAAGAAGCCGCTGCTCTTGCTCGCCCGCCCCGGCTCGAAGGTCAACCGCGCTCTCGTCGAGCAGCTCAAGGAGGGCAGCCGCCCTGTCTGGGGCATGGTTCGTCGCCGGGGCGCTGACTTGCTGTTCATCACCCGAGGCTCTGCCAACGCTGATCTCATGCGGCTGAAGCTGGCACAGCTGGGCGTTGCCCACGGCGTGCCGCTGAAGAAGAAGAACCTCCTCATCATCACAGAAGCGCAGGGGCGGGCGATGCTCGCGGTGGAGCGGAGCGTGCGCCGGGTCCGTCAGGCGAAGAAGCCGGTTGGCTTCATCTTCAAGCCGAAGGTCGCGGCGTTCGGAGACAGTCCTGCGCTGCTGCTCAAGCGCGGCGGCGCCGAGCGTCATGCGCCGGCCCTCGGCTCTGCCGGGACGGTCGAGGGGACCGTACTTGTGGAGGGCGGCAAGACGACCTTCACCGTCACAACGGGCTCGATCAGTCCAGGCCAGATGGTCTCCCTGCTCAAGAAGATGGGTCGGGAGTACCGCTCCGTCATCCGTGGGCCGGTGGTGGTCATCGGCGAGGGCGCTCAGGCCGCCGAGGATGTCGTTGAGGATGTCACGCCACAGAAGCGTACCCGCAAGCAGGCCATCTCCGCGCGCAAGGCAAAGCCATCTCCCGAGCCCAAGAGCGCGCCGAAGAAGGCCCCCCAGGCCAAGAGCGATGTGGACGAGAAGCGCGCCGAGCAGGTGCGTCAGCAGGCGAAGGCAGATGCCGCCCGCGCCGAGGAGGAGCGCAAGGCCCGCGAGGCTGCTGAGGCCGAGCGTCAGGAGCAGGAAGAGCAGGATCGCGCGCGTCGAGATCGTGAGCGCAGCGACGCCGAGAGCATTCGCCGCAAGGGCGCCCTGCCCGCCCTCAAGAAGCGCCTCAGCCGCATCACAGATGAGGTGGAGGATGCGCTGGAAGAGGTGACGAAGGTCAAGGCGTCCCAGGAGCGCGAGGTCAAGCTGTTCTCCAAGAAGCGCCTCAACCGCTTCGAGGACATCGATGCCCTCGTCGATGCCCTGCTCGAGCTTCAGCAGGAGATCACCGCGGACACGGGCAAGCCCGACAAAGAGGTTCGGCAGCTCATGCGCGATATCCAGCGTGAAGACGACATCGACGATGCGATCGATGAGGTCTTGGAGTGGTTCGAGGAGCGCAAGGAGGATCTCAGCGATGAGCTCGGTGAGCTGACCGAGGAGCATGCTGCCCTCCAGAAGAAGCTCGGCGACATCCAGTCAGAGATCGCCGAGATCGAGACCCTCTGAGGGGAGGCTGTCAAAAGACTGTCTGACCCTCTCCGCTGCCGGGAACAGACGGCGATACTTTATTGTCGTAGAGGCAATGGAGGTTGGCATGCGTGACTGGAGAGTCCGACTGGAGCGCCTCAAGGCCCTGGCTGAAGATCAGGCCGGGACTCCAGAGGGGGACCTGGCCACTCGCCTGGCTCGAGAGCTCACCATGGACCGACACCGGCAGCTTGCAGGGTTCGATCTTGAGACCCGAAACCGGGTCGATCCGTTCATGCGTCAGGCGCTTGAGCTCGGCGGAAAAGCGTTCTGGCGTCGCCGGGTTGCCAGCCTCACAGCTCACCACTGCGACTGCCTCTGCAGCTTCTCTGGGCAGCAGGCGCGCCTCTCTGGTCGCCGCTCCAGTGTGCTGGTCGCTGAGCACCTCTACCGAGTCATGAGCCGCTCCATTGCCGTGGAGCGTGCCGCCTGGCTTGGCAGCAACCACCTCCTCGAAGATCCCCGAGCCGGACGAGACTTCTCTCACTCTGCGGTGCTCGCGCTCGAGCATCGGCTCGTCACCCTTCGTCGGCAGGACCAGGAGGCTGCGGAGTCTCGTGCTCTCGTCCGCTCTGATCGCAAGGCGCTGCGCGGCTGGCTGGAGGGGCAGGGGGTCACCCTCAAGCCCGACGTGCCGTTTGCCTACGCCTACACCCAGGATGGCTACGAGGCTGGCTACCGGGTGCCGCTTCAGGGTGCGGTCGAGGACTCAGGCTGAGGGGGCTGCGACGAGCGGCTGTCGATCAGGCGCCTCGGCCTCTACCGCACTGACCTGGAGCACCTGAGATGACGGCGAGAAGTCGAGCTCGAGCCCGCCGAGCAGCGAGCGCCGGTCCTGTCCGATGCGGAGAGTCATGCCGTGCCGGTGGTCGTGCCCCTTCGTCGCTCCAGCTCCGCCCGAATCTCTGCGGCGCTGTCCTCCGTCAGCGGGTAGGAGGCCACCGCCCAGATCGCAATCGCGGATGCAATCGCAGGAATAAATGCGTCAAATGCTCTCATCATCGTGATCGTTGAGGCCGCTTGGTTGCCCTCAAGGGCGACGTCAAACCCGGTGGCATTCAGCAGGAAGCCTCCGCCGGCCAGCGCCGCCGCCATACCCAGCTTGACCACCCACCAGTAGATCGAGCCGAACATGCCCTCTCTCCGCTGGTTGGTCTTCAGCTCGTCTTCATCGACCACATCCGCGATCATCGAGCCCATCAGGGTGAAGAGCCCTCCGAGCCCGAACGCCATCAGCGGAGCGGGCAGGAGCACCAGCATCGGCATCTCTGGATCGTAGCAGAACCACTTCATGAGGTAGCCGATGATCGAGATGCCGGTGCTGACGAAGAACGCCTTTCGCTTGCCGATCTTCGTGCCCAGCCAGGTGATGAAGAAGATGACGATGAAGGTCGACACCGCGCCGACGGTGCCCGAGTATCCGGCGTACTCTGCGCCCAGCGCCTGATCACCGCCGAAGACGTAGTAGATGATGACGTACGACTGGAACGACGAGATCAGGATGAAGCCGTTGAACACCAGGAAGGTGGCCACACACAGCTTGATGAACGAGGACGACGTGAAGGTGGTCTTCATCCCGTCGAGGAAGCGGACCGCGTTCTCTTTGATCTTGATGTGGGGGGTGGGGGCTTCGGTCTGTGGCGGCGGAGTGTACCGCTCACGAAGGAATATCGCCGGCAGGACACCGAGGATGCCTGCGGTGATGCCGACGACGACCGCCAGGCCCGCAGCGCCCTCGAGCTGATCGTTGAACCATGCCTCGTTGGTCATGATCCAGAGAAACCACGGCGAGATGACATAGGCGAGCTGGCCGATGAAATTTTGCACGCCCATCAGGCGAGTGCGCTCGTGGTAGTCCGGCGACAGCTCGTAGCCGAGGGCCACCCAGGGGGTCGCAAAGACAGTGTAGGCCAGGTAGAACAGGATCGAGCCGGCCAGGAAATACCAGAAGTAGAAGCCCTCGCTCTGGCCGGACGGCAGCATCCAGAGGACGATGAAGAGCAGCCCGGCAGCGATGGCCCCACCGAAGATGTAGGGTCGTCGTCGGCCCCAGCGCGAGCGGGTGTTGTCGGAGATGTACCCCATCAGTGGATCGGTGATGGCGTCGGTGAGCCGTGGCAGTGCACCGAGGAGTCCGACCAGAGCCGGATCCATGCCGAGGCCGAGGTTCAGCACGATGGCCATCCCACCAATGGCCGCTGCCAGGAGGTTGTTGACGAACGCTCCGATGCCGTAGACGAGCTTCTGCGCGAGCGGAATCCGATCCTCTGGCCGAGTAGGGTGGGTGGTCACGTCCTATTCCTCTTCCTCTGCTGCGGTCTTGGGAGATCGATCGACGCGATACAGCCCCCAGTGCTTCTCCACTTCGCGTGGATCCTCGCCTCCCTTCCAGGGCTCGTCGAAAGCCTCAAAGTAGAAGTACGGCTGCTCCGCCTGCTCCGCCCACGCGGCGAAGGCTTCGTAGAACACGGCCTGCTCGGCTTCTCCCGCCTCCGCCTTGATGTACTGAACTTCGTCGCCGTCGGGGTTCAGTGCGGTGGCCCAGCCGGTCTCGCCGAGGACGATCGGCAGCCGGGGATGGTGATCCCGGATCGAGGCGATGGTCTGCGCGGTCCAGTCGACCGCCTCATCCAGCGGCTGCTGATTCCACATGGCGTAGGCATGCAGCAGCAGGAAGTCGACCTCGTCAGCGACCGGCTGGCTCTCGGGCTTGTTCCAAAAATTGTAGTCATCGGCCGTGGTCACGGGCTGATGGATGGCGTCTCGCACCGTGTGGATGTGGCCGATCAGCGCGGCCTGATCGCTGCGGTGGCCTGACCAGGACACCTGCGTCTCGTTGCCCACACTCACTGCGGCGACCTGCGCTGGGTAGGCGTCGGCGAGTCGGATGGCCTGCGCGATTTCTGCGGCGTCGGCCTCGGGATCATCTGCAGAGATCCAGGCCCCGACGACGACCACGATCGGCAGCGCGTCTTCCTGGATTGTGCGGAGGATGGCTTCCGCGGGGCCGCGGCTGCTGTAGAGGCGGATCATGTTCCAGCGCTTCGCGATGATGTGGAGATCCTCGCGGAGCTGAGCGACGGAGGGCTCCGGGCCGCCTGGTCGCTGTCCCTCTCGATATGGCCCATAAGAGATCCCCGCGATGACGCGCTGGCTGTCGTGGGCCGGTGTGAACGCTCGCCGGGCCTCAGCTGTGGGAACCATCGGCGGAGCGGAGCGCGCACAAGAGAGCGCGAGAGCGATAAGCAGGCTCACCTCAGTCGACCCGCTCGTAGGCTCGAACGTAGTCCACAGACATCGTCGCAGGGAACGCGGTGTTCTCGTCTGGGTTGCTCAGGAAGGCACCGCCGACGGCGAGGTTGAGGATGAAGAATAGCGAGTCGTCAAAGACCCAGGGTGTCCCCGCAGGCAGGTCCGCCGGAGTGATGCGCTGGAACAGCGTGTCGTCGACATACCAGGCGATGTGCTCGGGATCGACCTCGACAGCGAAGGTGTGGTAGTCATCGGTGAACGTTCCTTCTGGAAGGGTGTATTCCGCACCGATGCCCTCACCGCCAGAGTATCCGGGGCCGTGGATGGTCCCGAGCGAGACGTAGGTCTCGTCGCCGCGGAACTCCATGATGTCGATCTCACCGCAGGTCGGCCAGCCGACCTGCTCGAAGTCAGCACCGAGCATCCAGAACGCCGGCCAGAGCCCCTTGCCTTCCGGCAGCTTGATCCGTGCCTCATAGCGTCCATAGGACTGCTGGTAGCCGCCGAGAGAGCGAATCCGACCGCTGGTGTAGCTGTTGCCCTCGAAGTCTTCCTTCAGGGCGACGATCTCGAGGTTGCCGGCACCATCGAGGCGGACATTGTCGGTCCGGTCGGTGTTGTGCTCCAGCTGCTCGTTGCCCCAGCCGTCTCCACCGACCTCATGGGTCCAGGTGGTGGTGTCGATCGCTTCGCCCTGGCTGCCCTCGAAGTCATCCTCCCAGACCAGCTCCCAGGTCCCGAAGTCCTCCGCCAGCTCGCTACTGTCAGGCGCTGCGCAGCCGATCAGGACTGCGCTGAGTAGGTAGGCTCGCATGGCTCAGTCCTTGGTGATGTAGAGGTTGTCGATCTTCAGCTCATCGCCCTCGCTCACACCCTCACCGATGAGGATGAACGGGACGGTGAGGGTGGCGAGGTCGACCCCGGCGCCCTCGAAGTCCGTCAGCGGTATCGCGAGGTTGTGCCATTCTCCGTTGGCGCTGAAGCCGTAGTCTGATGCAAGGACGCCGCCTTCGGCTCCGCCGTTCATTCGAATGTCGAAGTCGTCCAGTCCCGCTGCGCTGGAGCGGAAGCTGACGAACAGGGTGCTCCAGTCGCTGAGGTCACCGCCGCCGTCCCAGTGAATGCCGCCGCCGAACCAGCCAGCAGTGCCCATGACCAGGACGGTGCTGGAGCGACCCTCGATGCGATCCTGGAGATCGACCTCTTCGCTGTAGGTCCCGTCATAGACGTAGTAGTGATTGCTGACGTCGTCGATCTGGATGAGATCGGAGTAGCCGCTCTCGTAGAACAGCCCGAAGCTCAGCCGAGCATCGCCATCCTCGTAGGGGTCCGGTCCCTCCAGCAGTCCGTCTTCCTCGCCATAGGAGATGGCATCAGGGTCGGGATAGCTGGGATCTCCGGGATCTGGGCGACAGGCAATCAGCAGCATCAGGGCTGGGCAGATGCGGATCATGAGGCACCTCACTGAGACTGGACGACGACGGTCGAGCCGTCGTCCTGGGTGATGACAGTCCAGCCCCCCTCGACGGTGCCGCCGAGCGCCTCGATTCCAGCGATCGCCTGCGGGGCGAGGCTGTAGGCGATGGTGCCGGTGGCGTCGTAGGTGACGGCGTCAGGGAAATTGTCGAGCATCGACTGGTAGCCGTCGAGCGCGAGGCCACGGACGTAGTAGAGGTCGGTGTCCTCACACAGTCCGAGGCCGTAGACATCGTGCAGGGAGGCGGCGCTGTAGAACTGTGCCTCTCCGCTCGGCTGGTAGGTCAGCCAGGTCGCCCAGGCATAGAACGCAGCCACTGAGAGCCCGCCGGAGTTGATGTCCCAGCGCAGGTCGCCGTCGAGTCCGCCGCCGGCGAAGGGATTGGCGGGATCATCGAGCACTGAGGTGTCTGGATAGACCCCCATCGAGAGGCTGTAGAGGTTGAAGGAGACCTCATCCAGCGGAACGCCGTAGTGGTAGGTCGCAGCCGGCGGCGTCTGGCAGCCGAGCAGAAAGAGTGCAGGCAGTCCGTACTTCATCTCACATCCCCACCTTGACGTAGGCGCCGATCTCAAGCTCCTGTCCCCAGACGCCGTAGCCGCCGGCGCCAGGTACATATCGCTCTGAATTTTCATCGAGGTACCGGAGCTTTCCGCTGACACCCAGTCGGGTTCCGCTGCCGTCATAGCGGGGATGCTCCAGGCCGACAGAGGCATCACCGATGAGCTGGAGTGGAAAGGTCAGGTTGAAATTCCGGTGGTAGTCATAGGGGCCCCAGTCATTGATCTTGACGGCTCCGGTGAACGCCGCGGTCCGCCACCACAGCGATAGATCTCCACCATAGCGGGTAATGAGCCGGTCATCCTCACCTGTGGACTGTGCGGTTCCGCCGTAGAGGGTGTGGGTGATTCGCGTGTCACCGCGAATCGCGGAGATGCCCCGCCACTTGAGATCCCACACGTCCTGAGCCGGCGGGGCCTTGCCGAAGACAAACACCACGCCGTCCTCGGTGAACCCGATCCCGGCGTCGGTCGACGTGGGCTGCATGCGGTAGACGAAGTTGAGGCTCGTGGCGTAGGCGGCATCCTCGCGAGTGACGTTGTCCCACGCCCACATCCAGGTCTCTGGAGTCGGATCGAAGCTGAGCAGCAGCTCGAAGGCGGTGGTCTCTCGGTTGTCTCGGACCACGAACGGATCGTCGAAGATGTTCCGGGGCCGCAAGGAGCCATAGAACCAGCCGGTCTCCGCATTGTAGGAGCCGTCGACGGAGGTGACCGGGCCGACGAGGGGCTTCTGCCACAGGACGTTCGGGGCGATCTCGAACTTTCCGAGCCGAACCGAGGCACCGCCGAGGCCGGAGATCTGATTTCCGCGACCGCTCTCCTTGAGGGTCCAGCCGGTGAAGGTGATCGTGGGATCACCGCCGCCGTCAGCGACCAGCCCCTTCACTGCTCCCTGCACATAGGCCGAGACCGGACCAACCTGCATCGTGAGCTTTGCCCGACCGCCGAGGGTGTCGAGTGCGGTGATCTCGTCGATGAGGACATCGCTGCCGCTGTCGAGGTAGGAGGTGTCGCCGCGCGCGGGCACGAGCTCCTGAAACTCCCAGCCGATGCGGTTGGAGCCTGCGGTGATTCCGCCGAGGGTCAGGCCGAACGGGCCCCGCTCGGTCTCCAGCGCAAGGGTGGTCTTTCGAGACTGCGGCTCGGGGATGGCGCGGCTGATCTGGTCGGTGCTTGCCCGAGCGAACTCCTCCCAGTGCATCGCGGTGATGGTCACCCCGCCCACCGCGCGCCGTGCCTTGACGGTCGCGGCGGGGTTGGCGCCCCAGAACAGCTCGGGGCCAAACGCTGCCTCCAGCCAGCCGAGCTTGCCCTTGCCGGTCAGCTCGACGCCGATCGGCGCGTTGCCGTTGTAGATGTCGAGCGCGTTGCCGTAGAACGCCTCTCGGTAGATCCCAAAGACGTCGCCTTCATAGGCCCAGTGGTAGTGCCCGCGCCGGTAGAAGCCCTCCAGGTCGAAGCGATCATTCTGCCACTGGAAGTCTGCGCCGTAGAGGCGGACGCGCTCCAGACCGGAGAGGTCGACGGTGGCCCCAGCGGCATCTTCGATGGAGAGGCCGCTGCCTCGGTTCTCGTAGAAGATGTTGTCGATGCGGTTGCTCGCCACGTTCCCCAGGAGGTTGACCGAGGCTGAGGCTCGGAAGTCAGCCGAGGGATGGACGCTGGTGTCGATGAAGACGCTCTCGGTGTGGTCCAGGGTGGGGATGGTCAGCCCGCCAGCCGCGACGTTGCTGCTGCTGGCAGTCGTGGAGAAGTCGAGCCGGACGTCGTCGAGTCGGACCTTCGAGAGGCGCTTGACCGCCATGGCAGCCTGATCGGCGGCGTAGGGGGCGGCGTAGCTTGAGGGCTCCAGCCGCCCGAAGTGGTCGGCGATGCGGTCTCGGGTCGTCGACGGCGCGTAGACATCCAGCTCGAAGGCATCCTGCAGCAGGTAGTAGGCCGAGCGGGGATAGACGTCGTAGCGTCCCTGCGGATCTGGAGGCCCCTTGGCGGTGATCCCGAACCACTCCTCGTTCATGTTGTTCTGGCCCTCGACGAAGTCAAAGGCGTAGGCGTTGTTGGGCCAGGAAGCAGTGTTGTCGTGTACGTCGAGGTTTTCTACCTGGAGGTACTTCCACCACCCGTCCGACCACTGGAAGACGTAGCCACCGATCGCTGTGCCGGAGCTGCCCTTGCCCCAGCTCTGCTCATACAGCTCTCGCCACTGATCGCGAAGGTAGCTGGCCTGGGCGAGGTGATCTTCCTTGGCATCGCGGGCGTTGTAGGCGTCTGAGCCAAACTCTGTGTACAGAAACGGCACCCCGAGCTCGTCGCGGGTGCGCTGAAAGATGTCGGTCGATGAGGCTCCCCGATAGACGTTGGAGCCGAGGATGTCGAGGTTCGGAACCAGCTCTGCGATCAGCTCTGCGTACTGGAGATCGCCGTTGCAGATGGCAACGGGGTGGTCACCATCGACAGCGTGGATGGCGTCGACAGCCTCTCCCCACAGGCTGTAGAGGTGCCTGGCGCGCGCAGTGTTCTGCTCACCCTTCGGCAGGGCCTCGATCTCGAAGCTGCTCCAGGAGAGGCCGTAGTTGTTCTCGTTGCCCAGCAAGAACAGCAGGATGCCGCGGACATCTTTGTACTGCTCGACGACCGCGAGGGTCTCCTCCAGGATGACCTCACGGGTCCGGGTGTCGGAGTAGTCGGTGGTTGGAACCCAGCGGCCATCGATGGTGAGGCCGTACCGCCCGAAGTGGGGGTTCATCATCGTCGTGATGCCGTAGTTGTCGTAGATCCAGGTGACCCACTGCGGCGGAATTCCTGGGAACTGGCGAATGGAGTTGACGCCCATTCGCTTCAGCAAGGCCATCTCGCGCTTCAGCGTCTCCGTGACGAAGGCCTCATCCTGCCCCCAGAAGTCGTAGCTGTAGTTCTCGCCGATGGGCAGATAGCCCCAGTTCATGCCGTAGACGTAGGTGTCCACGCCATCGACCTGGAGGCGGAATCCCTGATCATCTTCGACAACCGCGACGTGATTTGGTGCAGCCCAGGCGCGCGAGGCGAGACTGCACCCAAGCATTGCCAAAATGATCCGGTTCATCGACACCTCAAGGCTCATGAGAGAAAGCGAATTTGACTATCGGGGGATGTTGGCGAGGCTACTCAGCGACCGGGTAGAACATGAGGTCGTCGTAGTAGACCGCTCCGGTACCGTCGTAGCAGGCACCGCTGGTGTCTCCGACGCACTCCCACCACTCGATCGCTGCCTGGATGATCGTTGCACCCTCCGGCACGGTCCCGACCACTGACAGCTCTGTCCAGCCTGACGTGCTGCTGTCTGGAGACATCCAGGCGGAGTCATCAGAGCCATAGAAGTTGTAGCTGTCGTCGAAGTACTTGATCGACAGGTAGCTGTAGGTGTGCGTTGCGGTCAGCGGATCGTCCACCTGATGCCAGGCGAGTCCGGTGAAGGTGTACTGAGTGCCAGCCTTGCCAGCGTCGAACTGCTGGTAGATCGGCGTCTCGAACTCTCCGCCGAAGTACGTCGAGTACACCTTGAGCGACTGGCTTCCCTCTGGAGCAGTGAAGGTGTCTTTGCTGTTGTACAGGGAGTCACCGGTGGCCACGACCGCGAAGTTTGTGAGATCTTCTGGATAGACCAGCCAGCTTCCATCCTTACCGTCCTCGAAGCCGGGATTGCTCAGGAGATTCGTGAGATCAGCGTCGGTGTCTGCGTCGGTGTCTGCGTCGGTGTCTGCGTCTGCGTCTGCGTCTGCGTCTGCATCCGTGTCGGCATCCGTATCCGCGTCGGTGTCTGCGTCGGTGTCTGCGTCGGTGTCCGCATCGGCCTCACCGCCAGTGTCGACTCCGGTGTCGATTGGCTTGTCACCGCAGCCGAGCAGGCTGAGTGCAGACAGGAGCAACAAGGAAAGTGTTCGCATGACGACATCCGTAGAGAGATGGTGGCGTTCCATCGTGAATTCTTAAGGTTTGTTTACCTGTCGAACTAACTCGGCGCAAATTCATAAAAGCTCCATAGAAAGCGACTGTCAAAGGGTGCATGTTTTTTTTACTCATGAGATTTTGCCAGTATTCCCGCTATGACAGCGAATCTTGAATCTTCGGTCAGGAGGGAAACAAAGTCTTCTCTTCTGCGGTGTTGCCGGCTGGTCTGCTCTGGCGGTGCTGTTCTCATGAGGCGGATGCATGTCTCTGTGGCATCGCTCAGCGGAGCCGCGATGCTCAGAGAGGCCGGATGCTGCGCCCGGTGAGCTGATCTCGGTGCGGTTCTGTCCGAGGTCCTGCTCGGTGTGCCTCTCGCCCTGTACAGGGGCGTTGTTTCCACCCCTCTTGGCGCATATACCGTCAGCCCGAGACCATAGGAGTGGGGATGCGGTTCATCGTGGTGGACCTGGAGGCGACCTGCTGGTCGGAGTCCGAAGACCCTGTGCTGTCGGCCCGACAGGCGGAGGAATCAGAGATCATCGAGATCGGTGCAGTGATGCTGAACGAGTCCCTGCAGCCGGCGGGCGAGTTCCAGCGCTTCGTCCGTCCGGTCCTCCATCCCAAGCTCTCTGCCTTCTGCACCCGGCTCACCAGCATCACCCAGGCTGACGTGGATGCATCTGCTCCGCTTTCTGAAGCGTATCTGGCGCTTGTCGACTGGATGGGTGGGACGGAAGGTGTCGGGCTGGTCTCCTGGAGTCGGTTCGATCACAACCAGCTCGTCGCGGAGGCTGCTGCAGCCAGTCTGCCGATGCCATCCTGGACGCCGATCGATGCCAAGGAGGAGTTCACGGCATGGGTGCGTGGACACACCGGACGTCGTCTCCGGTGCGGACAGAGGCAGGCGCTTCGTCACCTGGATATTCCCATTTCCGGAACCGAGCATCGGGGAATCGATGATGCACGTGGCCTCGTCGCGGTCTTTCAGCACCTCCGCGATCCGATGCACCGCTCTTCCAACGCCAGTCGGGCTCTGGAGGTGCTCGCTGAGCGCGACCCTCGTCCGGCGAATGTCGGTCACCTGCGCGCCCGCTGGCCGGACGCCAAGCGCTGGTATCCCCGAACGGCTCGCGAGCTGATTCGGCTCGGTCTGGCCGTGGATGCGGGCCTGGGGCGTGGGCTTCGGCTCACTGCTCGGGGGCGTGGGCTGGCCTGAGGTGCCAGGCGATCACGGTCGAGTCTGCACCTGCACGGACCAGGATGTCATCGAGGAGTGTGGTGGCGGCATCGTGCTGCTCCAGCTCGGCGGGGAACAGAAGCACGGCCCGAACACCGGCATCCCAGAGCGCGGCAAGATCTGCGGTGTAGTCACTGGCGAGAACCATCCGGGTGACCCGGGTGCTGGCGGACAGTGCCGCGAGGCGGTTGAGCAGGGCGTTGTCCTCGGCCCAGGGAGACAGGTGACTGCGGGCAACCTCAAACGGCGGCGGGTTTACCAGCGGAACGCCGTGTCGGGCTGCGGAGACCGCAAGCGTCCGCGGGGTGGGATGACGCATCGGTAGCGCGATCGCTGGCGTCCCGGAGAGGGCCTGGAGGGTGCTGCTCTGGGGATACCATGCGGCTCGGGGAGGGTGGCTGAGCCGAACCTGACCGGCGGGATCGAGCCGCAGCAGCGACACCATCAGCCCCCCAGCGAGCAGGTACTCTGCTGCTGTACGGCCCCGAGGCAGGCGCTCGGCGAGCCCGGAGATGCCCAGCGCAAGAGGGATGGGTGCGATGGTCGCGGCCATCAGGGCAAACCGATGAACGTTCTTGAGCTGATCAAAGCCAGGCACCGTGAGCATCAGGAGGTAGTGCGGCAGCGGAACTCCGGTCCACCCGGCGGCAGTCTTGAGCATGGGGCCCAGCGACAGCAGCAGCAGGACGCCGACATCTGCCACCAGCAACAGCGCCAGTCCTCGGCGTCGAGCGAGCAAGACAGACACCAGCGCCAGCCCCCACCACGCGACCCCGCCCACGAAGCCGGCTGGCATCGCGACCTCCTCGGCAGACTGCGCGAGGTCGGTCGTCGTCAGCAGGCGCTGCTCGGCGGTCTCCATCGGCAGCTCGCGGCGATCGGAGCGGGAGAGGAAGCGGTTGGCCGCCTCGGCGGTCACCGGACTCCGCCAGTCGGTGAGGGGGGCGGTGTCGTCGTAGAGCCCTGCGGTGCCTGCGCGCAGGGTGTACAGCCCCGGACCCGCCAGGACCCCTGCGATGAGGCCCGCCAGGAGCAGGCGACCCAGCCCAGCCCGCCGCCCTCCAGCCACACCACCCAGCAGGCGGATGCCTCCGAGCACTGGCGCGGCCACCGCAAAGAAGATGCCGTAGTAGACCTGCCCATAGATCCCGGCGGCGACGGCCAGCCCGGCGGCCACGGGCCACCGCAGCCCAGGACGGGTGACGGCGCGGTGCAGGCAGAGCAGGGCGAGGGGAGTGGTGTAGAGGGTGGCCCGGTCGAGGCTGATCGCATCCACCTCGTCAATGACCGCAGGGCACAGCGCAGCAGCGGCACCAGCAGCGATGGACAGGGGCAGGCTGAGGCCGAGGCTGCGCGCGAGCAGCGCGGTCGCCAGAGACAGGCCAGCCATCCCGGCACCGACGCCGAGGTTGTGTCCGAGCAGCGGATCAGTCACGGCGCCGATGAGCCCTGCCGGCAGGTACCCCAGCCAGGATGGTCCCACGGTCAGCCAGGAGGCGCCCTCCGGCCATGCATAGGCACGCCCGACATCAGAGAGTCGGCTCACGCCATCGATGATGCTCGCCAGCAGGGCTACGGAGTCTTCTGGATCCTGAATCGGACCACCGGCAGACAGCAGCGCCCCGCCGGCCTGTCGCAGCACCGGGCTGATGGCGAGCAGTCCGGTCGCGAGGGCGGCGAGGACGAGGCCGAGCGCCCCGGGGTGGCGTGCGAGCCGGCGCGCTCCCAGGCCCAGGCCGCCGAGCAGGATCGTGGCGGGCAGCAGGAGCAGCCCGAAGAACCGGCTCTCGGTGGACTGTCGGGGGAGGGGCTGGAGGGGAGAGTCGAGCCGGACTCGAGAGGCCGGGGCGTGGAGCTGCTCAACGTGCGGTCGCTCGATCCCCAGCGCAGCAGCCTGCCAGCGGCCTGGAGTGAGGTGCAGCGGCTGACCGGCGGGGGCATAGGCGAGCTGCTGCCAGGCATCCTGTCCCTCCATTGACCATGCAATCGCACCGGCTGCCCCCGGGGGAAGCACGACCTCGACCGGTGAACCCGGAGGCGCCTCCACCTCGAGCCACTGCTCCTCGACGGTCCCTGACCATCGGGCGACCAGTCGATAGCGTCCCGGCGCGAGCAGCAGCTCTGGCAGCGTGATCTGGATCCACTCTCTGCGAGAGGCCTGATCGGGTCTCCAGCCCATGACCCGGTGGTCGGCATTGTCTGCGGCATAGAGCTCGCTGACTGAAACGGAATCCTCCGTGTAGAGGGTGGCATGTAGGGTGTCGCCCGGACCCGAGAGGGTGATCGCGGCCGACAGCCGGCTGAGAAGGAGCAGCACTCAGGGGACCTGGCTGGCGGGCATCACGTCGAGGAGGATGCCCTGTCCTGTGAGCGACTCTCCGCGCAGGGTGATGTCGGCACGCGCCGCCCGGACTCGCCGCATCGGCCGCCCCAGCACCAGCCCGCCGAGCACTGCCTCGACTCCCATGAGGTGCTCCATCGGGTTCGACCACCCGTCCCAGCGCCAGGGGTAGAGGGTGATCTGCAGCCCGGCAGAGGGAAGGCTGAGGGTCGGCTGGGGGGCGGTGAGATCTGCGGTCAGATCATCGACCGGAACGGGGATGCCGTCAATGCTGGCCCAGCGCAGTGCGCCGCTGCCGTGGGTGTCGAGCCCGAGGCTGACCCGATCGTCGAGCACATAGGCCGCGGCACGTGGGAGGGCAGGCACTCCGTCGCCGCCTCGGTGGAGCAGGACTCCAAAGCCACGGACCGCCCCGCCGCGTCCTCCGGCGGACAGCCAGCCGCTTGCCCGACCCATCGCAACCTCTGCAGCGACCGTCCACTGCTTCTCACCCTCCAGCCACACAGACTCCGGACGCGCTGTGGTGAGGGGCTGAAGCTCGACGAGTCCGTTGAAGGCCTCATCGACCACCCGCAGGCTCCACTGCCCGTCGATTCGAGAGATCCCATCCTCTTGTGCTGTGATGCCGTCAGCGGATCGGGAGACCTGCTCCGGTGCGGCGTGCTGCGAGAACAGGATCGGATCGCCCTCGGCGCTCCAGCGATCGATGCGCATCCGGGTCTGACCTCGGAGGAGGCCGGTGTTGCCGGTGGTGATTCGAGCATCGAGGATTCCCTGCCCGTCGAGAACGGCGAGAAGCTCCACGCCCTCCCGCCAGGTCAGCGCGTCCTGAGGAGCGCCGGCACAAGACAGCAGCAGAGCGATCATGGGCAGATGTCCGGACGCTGGGAGAGGATGGTGTCGATGTCGGGGTCAGGCGTGTGCTCGAGGACCGTGACCCCCGAGCGGCGCGTGCACCAGTCTGCAGTGAGGGCGTCGGTGTCCCGGACGAAGTTGAGCCGGTCGTGAAACAGCCCGCCGCCGGCGCGCCGACACAGCTCAGCGCGGGGCGTCTCGTCGCAGCGCGCGAGATTCAGGGGTGACTGGCGAGCGAGGATGTCGCGGTACAGGAGGGTCCAGGCATGCGCATCGTCTGGTGCGAAGCCCGCCGTGTGGAGCAGCGCGGTGGCCTCAGCGTCGGCATCGACTGGGTCCGATGGAAGCCTCACTGAAGAGACCGCCCGCTGGAGGAGGTGCATCTGGCAGTCCAGTGCGAACCGGCCCGCATCCCTGCAGCGTGCAGAATCGCCGGTCTCCTCGGCGAGCACGAAGCCGCACTCGTCTTGGCTTACCCCAGCCGGCAGCTCGGCACACAGCGCCGTTGCTGCTGCTGGATCGGCAGCAGCGAGCCGCGCGACCCCCGCGAGGACGCAGTCTTCTCGCAGCGCCGGGACGCTCAATGCTCCGCAGACCGCTCCGGTGCGCGCGGGATTCGCGGCGAGAGCAGTGAGGCTGTCGGTGTAGCGACGGGCTTCGTCTCCGGGCGGCTTCGACCCACAGCCGAGGAGCATGGGCAGCATGCTGGCGAGCATCATCAAGAGTGTACCCTGCCCGGCAGGCCGATAGACTGAGGTGTGGCCACAGGCACCCCACAGACCCGCCGCTCAACAGTTGGCTGGCCGCTCGCTCGGGCGGCAGTGACCATCGCGGCGGTGGCATGGGTCGGCAGCCGAGTCGAGCCGGGCGAGGCGCTCCGGCACCTCCGCGCCGCACCGGCATGGGCCTGGCTGGTTCCCATCGGGCTGATGCTCCTCAACGCCTGGCTCCACGCTGTGCGGGTTCAGATTCTGCTTGCCGCTTCTGGTGTGACCGCACGACAGTCCGCGATCCTCGGTGCAATCCTGCGTGCCGGCTTCGTCGGGCTTGTCCTGCCGACGGGCGGCAGCGAGGTCGCGAAGGTGGCGTGGCTTACCCGGGTGACCGGGAACAGCGAGGCGTCGGTCACAGCCCTGGTGGGTGTGCGGGTGCTGGAGCTGCTGCCGTGGACAGGGCTGCTGATCTTTGGCCTCAGTCGTGGACTCCTCCGCACCGATCCACTCATCGGAGCCTCTGCGCTGTTCTTCACCGTTGCGTTCCTCGGGGTGATCACCGTGATCGTCCTCGGCGTGCGCGTCTCGCCAGACATTGCCCGTCGCATCCCCGGCCGTCCCGGTGCCTTTGCGGTGCGCTGTGCTGACGCGCTGTCTCGCATCAAGGATCGTCCCAGGCACATCCTCGCTGCGCTCCTCCTCGCGATTCCGTTCGCGCTCATTAACGGCCTCTCCATCTTCGTTGCCCTGCGTGGGCACGGCATTGGGCTGTCGTATGTCGAGGTCCTCGCGCTCTTCCCCGCAGCAGACACCCTCATCTCCCTGCCTGTGACCATCAGCGGAGTGGGGGTCCGGGAGGGCGTCTTTGCGCATGCCCTCGCGCCGTGGGGCATCAGCGAGTCGCTGGCGGTCGCGGCGAGCCTCACCCGCTGGAGTGGTGAGCTTGGACGGGCTGCAGTCGGAGGGGTCTTGTTCGTGATCCGAGACCCGGCCGCCGCCAGAAGGTAGGCTGTCCGTAAGTGTCTTGGAGGATAGCGCGCATGGCAGATGCAGTCTCAGTGCTGGTGGTTGAGGATGAAGACGACATCCGAAACCTGGTTGCCCTCAACCTGCGCCGCTCAGGCTTCAACGTGCTCACTGCCGGTGACGGAGAGACGGCCCTCGCTCTTGCACGTGAGCACGTCCCCCCGGTTGTGCTGCTCGACCTCATGCTCCCCGACATGTCGGGCACTGAGATCTGCCAGGCGCTGCGTGCAGACCGCAAGACCCAGGGCGTCTACGTCATCATGGTCACCGCTCGCACGGAGGAATCCGACCGCATCACGGGCTTCGAGGTCGGTGCCGATGACTATGTGCCCAAGCCGTTCTCTGTTCGGGAGCTGGTGCTCCGGGTCCAGGCGGCCTCCAGACGGATGGCGCGCAACGAGCCGGAGTCCGAGGTGACCGGCAACCTGGAGCTCGGCGAGCTGACCCTGAACGTCTCAGCCCATCGGGTCTGGGTGTCGGGTGAAGAGCTGGAGCTGACCAGCACCGAGTACAAGCTCCTCCTGCACCTCGCTGAGAGCGCCGGGAGGCTCTGCAGTCGCGGTGAGCTGCTCAAGGAGGTCTGGGAGCTCCCGCCCAGCCTCAACACCCGCACCGTCGACACCCACGTCAAGCGACTGCGTCAGAAGCTGCGCGCAGCCTCGTCATACATCGAGACGGTTCGAGGGGCGGGCTATCGATTCCGAAGCTTCTCCCCGTGACGAGTGGCCTCGAGGAGCGGCTCGCGGCGCTGCTGGTTGAGGGCAGCCCCAACGGCCTGATGGTCACAGATGCTGACGGCCTCCTGCGGATCATCAACCCAGCCGTCCGCGGCATCATCCCGATCGCTGCGGATGCCATCGGACGTCTCCCTGCGGCCGCCATACCGATCGCAGACATCGCCGAGCGTTTTCTCGACACGGAGTCGGCGTCGAAGGAGATCGCGGTCCGGCATGACGGTCGAGATCTCCTGGTGCGCTCCGTTGCGCTGGGACCTCCTGGCGGCCGGCTGGTGCTGCTTCAGGACGTCACAAAGTTCGGCCAGGACGAGCGCAACCGGATCGAATTTGTAGCCAGCGTCTCCCATGAGCTGCGGACCCCGACCACCTCCATCGTCGGCTATGCCGAGACGCTCATGGAGGAAGGAGAGCGCCTGGACCCGGAGCTTCGCACCATGGTCGAGGTCATCCACCGCAACGCGCTTCGGCTGACCGCGCTGTTTGAGGACCTCCTCTCCCTTGCTCGGCTCGACAATCGCGGCGCTCCGCTGCCCCTCGTCCCGGTTCGGGTGTCTTCGATCGTCACCGAGGTTCTCGACAAGTGGCGTCCGGCGGCTGAGGAAAAGAACATCTCCTTTCAGACTGCGATTCCGCGCGGAATTCGGGTCCAAGGCAACGCCAACGCACTCATCCACCTCGTCGGCAACCTCGTCGAGAACGCTGTGAAGTACAGCCACGTCAGCGGCGTGGTCACCATTCGCTCCTGGACTCGGGATGGACGAGTGGTCATTGAGGTGATCGACGTGGGGATCGGCATCGATCCCATCCACCACAACCGAATCTTTGAGCGCTTCTACCGAGTCGACAAGGGGCGCTCTCGGTCTGCTGGAGGGACCGGGCTCGGCCTTGCCCTGGTAAAGCGGCTCGCAGATGCGATGGAGGCCAGCGTCGAGATACGCAGTCGAGTCGGACGTGGGAGCGTGTTTCGTGTTTGGATGGCCCCCGCGAAGGAGGAGTCCTGATGATGTATCGAGTGATGGGTCTGATCAGCATGCTGTGTCTGCTCGGGTGTCCGCCTGAGGAACCGGCTTCGGGAACAGACAACCCATGGGCTTCTCCGCCTGGAGCCGAGCCGTCTCCACCGGTCCTCGACATCGGCGGAGGGCCGGGCACTGCCGGAGGGGCGATTCCATCTCCCTCCACGGACGCTTGCCAGCCGGCAGCGTATGCCCTGGAGGCGCACCCCCCAGGCAACGAGACCGTCACCATCTCCGGTACCGTGACGGGACTGACCGGGCAGGGCTCGATGATCATCGAGCTTGTTCGACCGGACTCAAAGGTCAGCGCCTACGGGTTCGCCTGCCCGATGTCCACTGAGTTTGCGCTCCCCGTTCCCGCAGGGCTTGGTGTGGTCGGGGTCGGTGTGTTCGTCGACGGCAACGGCAACGGACCTGACTCCACCGACATCGCAGGCCGACACAGCGAGCACATTGAGATCGACACCCAGGACATCTCCGGGCTGACGATTGCGGTCTCAGAGTCTCCTGATCTCGGTGACATCTCTCCGCCCTTCAGCATGCCCAATGCTCCCCGTGACGATCTTCCCTCCGGGGATGGTGCGCTGCCCGCTGGTGAGGGTGCCGGTGCGCCTGGGGGGGCTGGTGCACCCGGGGATGCTGGTGCGCCAGAAGGCTCCGGTGCGCCAGAAGGCTCCGGTGCGCCCGGAGATGCTGGTGCGCCCGGGAGTGGCGGTGTACCTGGAGGTGTTGGTGTGCCCGGGAGTGGCGGTGTACCAGAGGACGCTGGTGCACCTGGGAGCGGCGGTGCGCCTTTCGAAGAGAAAACTGCTGAGATTGGTGAGCCAGAATAGGTGAGAGCATGGGCTATCGAATCAAGACCATTTCTGAGATCCTCGGGATTCCACGCAACACGCTGCTGGCGTGGGAGCGGCGCTACAAGCTCGTCGAGCCGACCCGGCAGGCCAACGGATATCGCGAGTACTCTGAGGCGGATCTGGCGCGTCTGCGCGCCGTCAAGCGCTTCCTCGATCGGGGCCATCGCATCAGCGAGGCCATCTCCCTGAGCGATGAGGCCAAAGACGACCGAGGCGAGCGGCTGGACAACGATGACACCTCCGAGCTGTGTGCCGAGCTGATGTCAGCGCTGCGCAGCCTCGATCGTGCCCGAGCCGAGAATCGCCTGCGGCAGACCGCTGGGTTCTCCTACCTCCGACGACTCGACGGGATCTTTACCCCGATTCTTCACGAGACCGGTGAGCGCTGGGAGGCTGGCGAGCTCACGGTGGCCCAGGAGCACTTCATCAGTAGCTTCTGTCGGGATCACCTGACCGCGATGCTGCTGAGCCTGGAGCACGGTCCGTCGCAAGGGGCCATGGTGGTGTGTGCGAGCTGGGCAGAAGATCAGCATGACCTCGCGCTGCTTGTGGTCTCCATCAAGCTGGCGCTCAAGGGCAATCGGATCGTCTTCCTTGGTGCGCGAACCCCACACGATGATCTCTTGAACTTCTGCCGCCAGCATCAGCCGGCGAAGGTGTGTGTCTCTGTGACCATGCCTGTCGACGCCGCCATCACGGTCAAGGTCGCTCGGTCGCTGGCGACGCTGGGGTGTGAGGTTGTGTTTGGTGGTCAGGGACTGCCCCCGGACCTGCCGGTGCTCGACGGGGTCCACTGGGCCCGAACCAGCGGCGACGGGTAGTCACTAAGACGCTGTGCCCGCGCTCCGTCCGCTCACCCCTCAGGCTGTAGATGCCCGGGTTGTGTGCGCCGGCTCGACCGCGCTGTAGCGCGAAAGCACGGCTGGCCGGTGTGACGAATCGCCGCCGGTCAGTCTCGGTATTGTGTGCCGGGTGAGACCGAATGTGCCCCGATGAACCGTCGCGTGGTCCTGGAGGTTTAGAATCGAACCTCGGGTCATTCCCTGAGGGAGCATGGCGAAGAAAAAGAAGAAGAACAGCCGAAGGGCCCGGAGAGCGCGTCGGGAACAGGACGCTGCGATGCCTCCGGAGGGCGCTGCTCCTCCAGAGCCTGCCCTGCCAAAGCCCGCGCCCTTGAAGGCACCCTCACGCCAGCCGCTCTCGGAGGTGCCCTGGTATGCCTGGGCGGCTGTCGCGCTGCTCGCGGTGAGCCTCCGCGCGCTGTACTTCGTGGAGCACAGCGCGAGCCCGTTCTTCCATGGGCTGCTGCTGGATGCAGCCAACTACGATGCCCTGGGCTGGAAGATCGCCTCGGGTGGTGGGCTCTGGGACGGGGTCCTGACCTTCAATCCGCTGGAGACACTGATTCTGGCGGTGATCTACAGCATCGGCGGACACGATCTGGCCTGGCCCCGCCTGATTCAGCTCGCTGCAGATGTGGCGATGGTTGCTGGGGTCAGCGTGACGGCCGGTCGGATGATCTGCCCACGGGCGGGGCTCATCGCTGGTGTCCTGGCGGCGGTGTACGGACCGTCGATCTTTTATGCCGGAGAGCTGCTGGCGGAGTGCTGGTCGCTGTCTTTCCTGGCGCTGTCTCTGGCATCATTGACCGGTCGGCGGTGGCCATGGCGGCTGCTCTCCGGCGTGCTGATGGGGCTCGCCACGCTCGGACGCCCCAACCTCGTCCTGCTCTACCCGGTGCTGGCGGCGTGGTGGTGCCTCACAGAGCGGGTCTCGGGCCTGCGCCGCATCGCTCCGATGTTTATCGGGATGTTCTTTGTTATTGCGCCGATCACGGCGAAGAACCTCGCTGCAGGTGATCCGGTGATGATCACAGCGCACGGCGGCATCAACCTGTTCATCGGCAACAACCCCGACGCCAGCGGGTGGTTCAAGATTCCACGCGGTACCGGACTGGCGGCCTCTCAGCAGGAGCTGATCGCCTCCGCCGAGCGACATGCGGAGGCGGAGCGGGGGAGGGAGCTGCGTCCTTCTGAGGTCTCTGACTACTGGCGTGAGCGGGCCGTTGAATTCTTCACCCGCTATCCGGTCACCTCGCTCAAGCTGATGCTGCGCAAGAGCTTCTACTTCCTCAACGGCTACGAGAAGCCGATGGTCGCCAACTATTACTTCGCCAAGCAGTCCTCGGTGGTGCTGTCTTGGCTGACGGTTGGACTGGCGCCGGTGATGATCCTCGGTGGACTGGGGATGGTGCTGGGGTGGTCGGACCGACGGCGCCTCGCTCCGCTCTACCTCTTGGTGCTCACGTATGCCGCTGGGGTCGTGCTGTTCTTCGTCTCGATGCGCTATCGGCTGCCGGTGGTCGCAGGACTGCTGCCGTTCGCCGGACTCGCGGTGGATCGCATGCTGCGGAAGCGGCCTGGTCTGCCGGTCGTTGCCGCAGGAATCCTGCTCTCGGTGGTGGTCCTGTGGCCCTCCGTTCGTCACGCTGAGCTGCCGGCGGCCATGGCCCACACGCACTACTACCTCGGCAGCATCGCACTCCAAGACGACGACTCGGATGCAGCCATCGGTCACTTCACCGAGGCCCTCGTCTCTGCGCCGGGCAACCCGCGCTACGCCCACCAGCAGGGCGTGGCCTTCTACCGGTCCGGGCGGCTTGATGAGGCCATCGTGGTTCTGGAGGCGGTGACCGCCGACGAGCCGATCTTCCTGCCGCCGTACATTACTCTCGGCATCGCCTACCGCAAGACCGGCAACCTCGCTGCGGCGGAGTCCACCTACCGCCGGGCGATCAAGGTGTCAGACCGGTACCCGTTTGCTTGGTATAACCTTGGCAATGTTTTGATTGATCTCCGCCGTCCGGATGAGGCCGTGGCCGCGTTTGAGGAGACCCTGCGCCTCAAGCCCGGGTTCACTCCGGCAGAAGAGGGGCTCAAGCGGGTGCGTCCATAGCGTCCGGTGTCCTCAGGGATGCGCCCGGTGATGAGCTGCGAGTCCTGGATCGGTCGCCGCCTGAGGTCCCCCACCTCAAGGTGCTGAGCGATGTCTTTTCCCTCGGCGCGGGGATATCAGATCCGCACTGTTCACGAAGGTGACCTGACTGGAGGAGCCCATGCCGTCCTTTCCCAAGACCCGGATGCGTCGAAACCGCAGAGATGACTGGCGCCGTCGCCTCGTCCGCGAGAGCCACCTGCGCGTCGATGACCTGATCTGGCCGGTCTTCGTCCAGGAGGGAGCGGGCCTCGCGACCCCGATCAGCTCCATGCCTGGTGTCTTTCGATACTCCATTGATCGCCTCGTCGAGGCGGTCGCGGAGGCGGCTGAGCTTGGAATCCCCGCGATCGCGATCTTCCCGCAGACCCCTGATGAGGTGAAGACCTTTGGTGGTGAGGAGAGCTGCAGCCCCGACAACCTCGTCTGTCGGGCTGTCCGGGCGATCAAGGCGAAGGTCTCCGACATCGGCATCATCGGTGACGTCGCCCTCGACCCTTACACGACCCACGGGCAAGACGGCCTCCTCGCCGACGGCCAGGTCGTCAACGATCCGACCCTCGACATCCTCTGCCGCCAGGCGGTCAACCAGGCCGACGCGGGCTGCGATGTGATCGCACCATCGGACATGATGGATGGCCGCATCGGCCGCATCCGAGACGCCCTCGACGCTGCCGGTCACGACTCGGTTCAGCTGCTTGCATACTCCGCGAAGTATGCCTCGGCGTTCTATGGACCGTTCCGGGATGCTGTGGGCTCGAAGACCTCCCTCGGCGGCGGCGACAAGCGCACCTACCAGATGGACCCTGCCAACGGCGACGAGGCCCTGCGCGAGGTCGCCCTGGACATCGAGGAAGGCGCTGACATGGTAATGGTCAAGCCCGGAATGCCTTACCTCGACATTGTGCAGCGGGTGAAGGCGGAGACCGGAATGCCCACGTTCGTCTACCAGGTCAGCGGGGAGTATGCGATGCTTCATGCCGCTGGTGAGCGTGGCTGGCTGGACCTGGATCGGGTGATGATGGAGAGCCTCGTCGCCTTCAAGCGGGCGGGAGCAGACGGGATCCTCACCTATGCTGCCGTCTGGGCCGCGAGACGGCTACACTCCTGACAGCCCCGAGTCTCCATGTTTCTGACCACCCTCCTGCTGCCTCTCCTCATCGGCTGTGATGAATTCGGTCTGGACAAGCGCGCCTGGCTGTCCGACTCCGGTGAGGTGATCGACTCGGCGGAGCCGCTCCCGGCGCTGCGCATCGAGCGGCTGGATCCAGACTGGGGACTGACCAGCGGCGGCACCGCGGTGACCATCACTGGCGCGGGCTTCGACTCGTCAGCCTCGGTGTCGTTTGGCGGCTCAGACCTCACGGTCAGCTACATCAACGAGTACACCCTCGCGGTGACCACACCCTCCGCAGCAGTCGAGACCACGGTCGACGTCACGGTCCGCTCAGAGCTGGGCGAGGTCGTGCTGGAGGATGGCTTCGCCTACTCCAACTCCGGCGATCCCGACCCCGACACCGGCGACGGGACCGAGACCGGCGTCACCCCCACCGGCCTCGTCGGCGGTATGGTGGAGTTCTGGTATCAGGCGTACTTCTGCGCAGAGTGCTTCGGGCTGACCTCACAGCTTCAGATCTCTGCCACCGCGACCTTTCATCCCGGCGTCACCGGCTCGTGGATGGACTGGATTCCGGCTCGGGGCAGCTGCACCGACAGCTACGTCCTGCCCAGCCCGACCAGCACCGCAACCGACATGGGAGAGTGGGCCTACTTCACCTCCGGGGCCAGCTCCATCGCGATGCACCGGACGACCCAGAAGGGCCTGACCAGCTACCTCGCGGAGGGCCTCGCGCAGGACGACTACGTCAAGAACGCCGCGTATGATCTCGACCTCACGGAGGCGGGACTTGCGCTGCCCGGGGTCGTCCAGACCACCACCGGATTCGATGACTTCAGCCCCATCGAGATCGCGCAGACCACGCTCCAGCAGTCCTTCTCTGCGCCCATCTCGGCCAACAACGCCACCCTCGGCTGGGCACCCTCGGGCACTGCGGCAGACATGCTCCTGGTCCTGGAGATGTTTCACCCTGAAAATGGCGCTGCGCTGGGGGTCATCCTCTGCCGCGACACCGACACCGGCTCGATCACGGTGCCGTCTTCGCTGCTGCTCAGCGGTGCCTACTTCGTCGACTCGCCGATGGTCATCTCGTTCTACCGGATCATCCTCACCGAGACCATCAGCCCCCTCGATGGCAGCACCATCCAGGGCGCGACCTTCTTCGGCGGCATCGGTACCGGCAAGCTCGTTCCCTGAGCGGTCCAGGCAGGGCGGCTGTGGTAGAGAGGGCAGGCACGACCCTTGACGGAGCGGACGATGATTCGAGCGGTAACCTTTGACTTCTGGGACACCCTGGCTGTGGACGACTCCGATGAGCCCAAGCGTGCCGCAGCGGGGCTCCTCCCCAAGCCCGCCGCTCGACGGGCTGCGTTCGCCGCTGAGATCTGTGCCCACCACCCTGACATCACCCCATCGGCTGCTGAGGCGGCCTTTGAGGGGGCGAATGCCTGGGCGAAGGTGCGCTGGAGGTCGGACTTCGTCAACCCTTCGGTCGCTCAGCGTGTCGCAGAGGGCTACCGGCTGCTAGCCCTCGCCCCCACGCCGGGCTTCGCGTCGCTGGTCGGACTCCTGGAGACCATGGAGGTCACCCACCCTCCAGACCTCCTGCCCGGTGCCGCCGAGGCCCTTGCTGCGCTGGCCGGTCGCTACACGCTCGGCATCATCTCGGACACCATCGTCACGCCGGGGCGCGGACTGCAGGCAATCCTGTCGGGCTACGGGGTGCTGCAGCACTTCACGCCCGCTGGGCTGACCTTCTCTGACGAGGTCGGCCGCAGCAAGCCCCACGCCAGCATCTTCCAGGCCGCCTGTGATGGCTTCCAGTGCGCGCCAGGGGAAGTCGTCCACATCGGCGATCGCGAGAGCAACGACGTCACTGGGCCCCACAGCTTCGGGATGAAGAGCGTGCTGTTCATCGGCGCAGTCGATCGCGGCAGCGAGACCTCAAAGGCCGACGCCATCTGCAGCCGCCTCACCGATCTCGTCGACATCCTGGGGGCCCTGTGAGCACCGATCTCAGCTTTCCGCAGACCGCCGCCATCGGCCGCTTCTCTCGCTGGTTCGAGGGGCGCTTTCCCGAGGAGATCCCCAAGTGGCGCACCATCGGCCGCGAGGCGGAGTACCCGATCACCCGCGACAACGGCTGGCCGATCCCGATCATGCAGGTCTGGCCCAACCTGATGGGCGATGACCTCACGGTCAAGAAGGAAGGCGACCTCATCACCATGCTGGAGGGGGAGAAGTACACCTACTCCTCAGAGGTCGGCTGGGGAACCATCGAGATCATCACCGGCCCCTGCGACGACCTCCACGAGCTTCGAGCCGTCCACGAGGAGGCGATGGAGCGGCTGGTCCGGGCGCTGGAGCCCCTGGAGTCCTGCGTGCTGGGCTACGGCATCCAGCCGCTGACGATGCTTCACCCCGGCCTGATGATGAAGAAGCAGCGCTACGGTGCGTTGCTGGAGGCGATCGGCCAGGACTGGCTCACGTTCGCCCTGACCGCCAGCGATCAGGTCCACGTCGACATCGCCCGCAGCGAGATCATCGACATGACCAACCTCGGCAACATGCTCTCGCCCATCATGGTTGCCCTGTGCGCGAACTCTCCGATCTACACCAGCCTCGACTCTGGATTCTGCTCTGGTCGTGAGCACATCATGGGCGGCATCCACGCCGCAGACGGCCGCCACGGCATGCCGAACGCGCCGTACACGTCGGTCACCGACATGATCACCCAGCTTGCAGCCCAGCCGTTCCTCATCGAGATGAAGGACGGCATCGCCACCCCCAACAACAAGCCATTCCTGGCGTTCATCGACGAGGCTGTCGCCGCCGGAATGTCGACTGCAGATCTGCTCGGGGCGTTCCTGTACCACGAGCACTACATCTGGAACTCCGCCCGCCCGCGCGCGCGGCAGGCCACCATCGAGCTGCGCAGCGCCTGCCAGCAGCCCTGGCCCGATCACATGGCCGCCACTGCGCTTGGCCTCGGGATGGTCGAGGCGGGGATGAAGATCCACGACTTCTTGTTCTCGTTTGCGATCGCCCCGACCGCTCCCCGCGCGCCCTATGGCGTCCGACAGCCTCCAGATCCCGATCGGGTGCCGTGGGACCAGTGGGAGCAGATCAAGGCATACCATCCCAAGGCCGTCGGCTATGGGCTCGCTGCTGAGGAGCCGATCACCGGAATGATCGAGGGTGTGCTCCAGCTGTGCGACGAGGCGCTCCAGGCACGGGGGCGCGGCGAAGAGGTCTACCTTGAGCCCCTGTGGCGGCGCCTGAAGGCGAAGGAGAACCCCGCACAGGTCATCCGGCGGATCTTCGGCACAAAGGGAGAGGCTGCGATGGTCGATGCCCTGCGGGTGAAGCTGTAGGTGTTCTCTCGCGACCGGTACATGCGACGCCTCCTGGCAGAGGTGCTGTTTCGCGTCGTCTCGCTGCGGGGGCTGGTCTTCCCGGTGACCGGGCTCGCGATCTCAGGCAGCATCGGCGCGGTGCTGTTTCGGATGTTTGGGGCACCGCCTGGCGGTGTGCAGCCGAGCTGGGGGGAGTCGATCTATGTTGTCTACAACCTGTTCTTCCTCGAGCACCTCGCTCCGCTGCCGTCTCACCCCGTCGGTCAGGCCGTGCAGTACATCCTCCCGCTGCTGGGCATCGTCCTGCTGGCGGAGGGACTCATCAAGGTGGGAATCACCGTCTTCCGCAAGGAGGAGAACCAGGAGGTCTGGGTGTCGATCCTCGCAAAAACCAGCCAAAACCACATCATCCTCTGCGGGCTGGGCTCAGTCGGCTTCCGGGTGCTCGAAGAGCTTGTGAGCCTCGGCGAGCAGGTCTTCGCCATCGAGCTGAACCCTGACTGTCCGCTGCTGGAGCAGGCCCGACAGCTCGGCGCGGAGGTCCTCATCGGAGACGCCCGCACCGAGAACATGCTCAGGACCTTCAACCTCGAGCGCGCCCGAGCGGTCATCGTCGCGACCGACGATGACCTCTCAAACCTGGAGATCGCCATGGATATCCGGGAGATCCGTGAGGACATTCCGGTGGTGATGCGCTTGTTTGACCAGCGCCTCGCCCACAAGGTCCGCCATGCGCTCGGGATTGAGGTCAGCTTCTCCACCTCCAAGCTCGCCGCCCCATTGTTTGCCGCCGCAGCCCTCGATGGAAGCGTGGTCGGTGCCCATCGGGTGGCCGATCAGGTGCTGGTTGTCTTGGAGCTGACGATCCACCAGGGCAGCGCGCTCGACGGCGAGACCATCGGCGGCGCGATCAGCGTCCACCGGCTAACGGTCGTCGCCCATCGCTCGGGGGGGCAGTGGATCAGCCAGCCAGATCTCAGCCAGCCGATCGGTGCTGGAGACGCACTTCAGGTGATGGTCAGCGGGGATCGGGTCTCGGAGGTCCGGTCGCTCACGGGCACACCAGGTCCAGGCTCCAAGAGCTGAGGGTTCCGGTGTCGCCGCCGGCGCCGTCTGCGATCGACAGCTGCCACTGCCCGTTGCCGTTGGTGCCGAGCACCGGCATGAGGGACTGCGCGGAAGCGAGCGTGCCGCCGCTCGGCGTGTAGGTCCCGATGAGATCATCGGTGGTGCTGCCGGTGGCGTTGTGCAGCAGGACCGACGGTCCGGAAGGGGGGCTCAGAGTGACCCGGAGATCGCCGATGTAGGTGTGGAGGATGCTCACGTTTACCGTGAAGTCGGTGATGCTTGAGCAGCCGCTGACGCTGGCGCTGGAGGTGGTGGTGCTGTAGTCATTGATCGCCATGCCGCCCTGACCGGAAGCGGTGACGATGCTGCCGCCGTCTTCTCCGTCGCAGTTGCTGTCCACGCCGTCAAACTCGGTCTCCGCTGCGGCGGGGTTGAGGGTGGAGTTGGCGTCGTTGCAGTCGGTGCCTGGGCTCACCCCGCTGGCAGGGCTGTCTGCACCGTAGCCATCACCATCAGCATCCGTCATGCAGGCGCTCGGAGAGTCATCTGGTGCAGCCCCGGGGAAGGTGCTCGAGTCATCGTCGTCGCAGTCACCGTCGCAGGTGGTGACGCCGTCGCTGTCGTCGTCGAGGCACGCCTCTCCGCCGGAGTCCGTGTCGCTGTTGTCTGGAGCGGCGGTGTCGTCTGTCGACAGCGGCGGGTAGCCACTGTCGAGCAGGTTGGGGACCGTCTGGAGGCCGATGTTGCAGCCGGTCAGGAGCAGCAGGAGAGCGCGCATGCGATGAGTGTAGCCCGACTCACAATGCGACGGACGCCGATAAGCCAGCGGCCGTATTAATCAGACCAAATTCTCCGTTGCTGACAGTCTTTCCCCGCAGGACATCGCCCTCTAAGGGATCGATCTGGAGCTGGTAGACCTGAGAGCCGGACAGGTCGGAGCGGCCGGAGAAGCCCTGGGTGAGTCCTGCATCGAGGGTAACCCGCCCCCGCACGACACCAGCGCCGATGCCGTAGCCCACCTTCCCGGCATCCGGCGCGAGCACGGAGCGGTGGGCGACTGCGGCTGCGGTGCTCTCGTAGTACAGCCCGGCCCGACCGATGAGCGTCTTGCTCAGGGCCCGCTGTCCGCCGAGCCGGACCGCGAAGGCATCCTTCATGGAGATCGGAAGATCGACGTCCTCGTTGACGACCGAGGGCTCCTTGAAGCTGGTCTCGATGGTCATGTCGAGGTCCGTCAGCACCACATCCTCCAGGGTGCTCCAGCCCTGCCAGACGCCGGACAGCTCGATCTCGGCGCGGTCTGAGGGACGGAACAGGAAGCCCACCCGCGCAATCGGCGGCATGGCGAGGGGGAGGGTCACGCTGTCGTCGGTGGCGGTGGCTTCTTGGATGAAGTCCGCGGAGCTGCCGTTGAACGCGATCGGCTCACCGTCGGCGGTGGTGCCGGTGTAGTACCCGTTCTTCGTGAAGTCCGCGACCATCGATCCGGTGGCCTCGAACGCCACCTTCGGGGTGTAGCTCACCCCGAACCCGAACCGCTCGGTGTCGTAGGTCAGCCCGGCGTTCCAGGTGACCTTGTTCAGCTGGCCGGCGGAGATCGCGGTGTCGACGTCGTAGGTGGGATTGTCGGTGGGCTGGAAGCCGGCTGCTGGCGAGACGTGGGCGATGATGGTCTGGTCGAGCTGAACCATCGTCCAGTAGACCCCTCCTCCGATGGACAGCCCGGGGATGGGGCGCCAGGCGACAGACGGACCGGCGTTGGCGTGGAGGATGCTGGAGTCAACCAGGGAGAACCGCTGGGCGCCGTCCTCGGGGAAGGCGAGGGCGGCCCCGTACGGGGTGAAGAAGCCGGCGGCGAGGGTGAGGTCGTCGCTGACCCGCCAGGCTGCCCCGAGGTGGGGAATCGGCAGCGGACCGCCGCTGCTGGTGACCGGCTCAAAGCTGAGATCGGCCTCGTCGGTGCGGTCAAAGAAGATGTACTGGTGGGTCGCGGCGAGCTGGAGCTGCACCTGACTGTCGACCCGGATCAGGGTGGCAGGGTTGGCGTACTGGCCGGAGAGATCATCTCCGCTCGCGACCACGGCACCTGCGCGGCTGATGCTCCGCACGCCGACGCCGTTGAAGAAGTATCCAGCGGCATGGGCGGGAGTTGCGAGGCCGGCGAGTGCTGCCAGCGTCACGACTCTACTCAGCATAGGGAGTGCTCATCGCGGTGTTGAAGCCGAACGCATAGCCGAGGGCGGAGTTGAGGGTCCAGTTGGGCACGCCGCTGCTGTCGACCCGGTCGATCTGGCCGGAGACGGACCAGGTGATGAGGGTGTCGCCGTTGTCGAACCGGTTCACGTCGCCGAGCACGAAGGTGTAGATCGACGGATCGGGCTCGTAGCTCCAGATGTCTTCCCACTCGACGGCGCCGTCCTCCATCGAGAACTCCATCGCCCGTGAGGTGGAGAGCCCGCCGTCGTTGTCGAAGATGAGGATGCTGTCGTCGAGGACCTGGAACTGGTGCTGATGGAGGAAGGTCGAGCGCCCGCTGGCGGGCTCGATGTCTGCGCCGATGGAGCCGAACACCCACTCGCAGGTGCCGGTGGCCCGGTCGATCTTTGCGATGCTGGAGAAGTTCCGCATTCCCTGGTAGTAGACGTCCTCGTCGGGGTCGTAGTCCAGGGCATTGCCGAAGGTCCAGCCCTCTTCGGTCTCGTCGACCTGGTCGATCTCGGGATCGAAGCAGTCCCAGGCGCTCCAGACTGTGGTCAGGGTGCCATCGGGAGCCACCTCGACGATGGCGTCGCCGCGGATCTCTTTCTCGTCGCTGCCCGTGCGGAACTCCGTGACCATCACGCCGAGCGTGCCGTCAGGATGCTCGACGAAGTCATGCGCCAGCAGCGGGATCTCGATGGTCTCCTCCCAGGAGCCGTCGAGCGCGACGCGCACGATCATCGAGTCCGCGGCGGGGTCGCCCGAGACGCTCGCGGCGTTGTAGAGGACGCTCTCGCCGTCGACGCTGGGCAGGGCGCGATAGACGTCCAGACCCCGCTCGTCGATGTGGTACCAGCGGATGTTGCCGGCGCCATCAATGATGACCGGCGCGGTGACCGAGCCGAGGATCGGCAGCGCCATGAACTGATCGGAGATCTCATCGCCGGTGATGGTCAGCAGCGGCAGGTTGCTCGGCAGGGTGCCGGTGGAGGCGACGTCGTCGTTGGTGGTCGAGTCTTCCTCTCCTGGAACCACGACCCGGTAGTGAACCTCACTGTCCGGCGGCATCAGGATGGTCGCGGTGTGGCTGGTGCCCGATGCGGTCATCGGGGTCTGCTCACCGTAGTCTTCGGTCAGGCCGAACTCGACATATCCGCTGGAGTCGTCCTCGGTGGTCCAGGAGACGTTGATTGCGGTGACGACCTGGGTGCTGGTCTCTGCAGAGACATCGTTGATGGTGACCGGACCGGACGTGCAGCCCAGGAGAAGAATGGAGAGTGCGATGGACATCAGGCTTACTCGCTTGGCTCAAGGACGGTGAGAAACAGCGGGGCGGGGTTGGCGCAGGTGGAGCAGGTCAGGCCCAGGATCCATGTGCCGTCAGCGGTGAAGCCGGTGAAGTCCGACAGCTCGGCGAGATCGAAGCCGGTCGTGCCAGACAGGGTGGTCGACCAGGTCTTGTCTGCAATCAGCTCCAGATCGAGGAACTGCTCCTGGAGGTCCTGGGTGCTGGCGCCGGCGTAGTAGCCCAGCAGCAAGCCGTCGACGTTGGCGAGGTTGAGGGTGTTGCCGAGGCCGTTGGTGGTCAGTGCACTCCAGTCGAAGACCCATGGACCATCGAGCTTGACGGGGATGCTGGTGAGGGACTCGATGTCACCCTCGAAGTCGAGCACGCCGCAGCCGGACTCCAGGCCGACCGAGGTGCCCTCTTCGCCTTCCGTCGGGGTGAGGAACGCCATCACTCGAGTCCCGAGGCCGGTGGTGGTTCCGGTGGAGACCGTCAGCAGGTAGGTGCTGTCCGCGTTGTACTCGTTGGGAACATCGATCGGGGTGCCGAAGAACGACAGCTCCGAGAGGTTGGCGCAGGTGCCGCCCATGGTCTCCAGCTCGACGTAGCCGTCCTGATCGACCTGCTGCAGCGAGTCATTGCTGACCTTATACTCCACGTCCTCCTCGGTGAGGTGGGGGAAGCGGATGAGGGAGACGAGGTTGATGTCCTCGGTCGGCTCGAGCTCGTGGCACTGGATGTCGTTGAGCACCTGGTCCCAGCACAGCTCGACATCGGTCGCGGGTGCCGTCAGGTAGGCGGGAATCGTGACATCACCGGAGTAGGTGTAGTTGTTGCCATCTTCCAGCACAATCACCTTGTCGCAGCCGGCAAGGGGGACAGCCAACGCGATGGCTGCAAATCGAAACGGGGACATGAGGCTCCTCCTCGGGCAAACAGATGTAGCCTGGAATCCGGGCGATGTATACGTTCCGCTTGGTCTCAGCCGGTGTCAATTGGAGAACACTTGACATAGAGGCCCGTGAGGAGCCGCTCTATTCCGAGCGCCTGAACAGCGAATCGTGTGTTGCATGTTCTCGAATTTGAGGGCACCTGTACTTCAGTGTCTTTAATCTCTCTCATGCATGCCGCTGTCCTGGTCGGATGTGCGTCTTCTGGGGAACTGGACTCAGGCCGCTCGTCTGGGGACACCCCTTCAGGGCCCACTCCAGTCGACGATACCTCGATTGGCGCCTTTGGTATGACATCGGCCCCCCATCCGCAGATCGGCAGCCTCATCGTGGTCTCGTGGGTCCAGCGCGGCGAGCTTGAGGGCCGCATCATCTTCCAAGAGACCGGCGGAGAGCCTCTGGAGACCCCTCAGCTGTCGCTATCTGACGGCGAGCAGGCAGAGGTCATCCTCATCGGCATCCCGTTTGAGACTGCGCTCAGCTGGCAGTTCGAGGGCACCCTCGACGGCGAAGCCAGCACCTCCTTGAGCCACAGCGCCACCACCGGCCCGCTCCCAGAGGGGCTGCCTGTTCCTGACCTGCTCACCTCCGAGCCGACCGCCTGGGTTGATGGCGACCGCTACCTCCTCTCCTCGGTCAATGCTCGCGCCGGCGGCTGGACCGGCGGCACCTTCTGGAAGTTCATCCTCGACCGCCAGGGACGATACATCTGGGCCATGGAGACACCGGACGACAACTGGTCCATCTTCCTGCGTGTGTCCTACGACGGAGACGACATTCTCTGGGACGAGGCGACCTACTGGTCACAGTTCGATTCCGGCGAGGGCTCTCAGATCCATCGGATGAAGCTCGACGGGACGATCGTCGAGACGGTCTCTGCGCCCGGCCTGCACCACGCCTTCGTCGAGCAGTCTGATGGGACACTGGTGTGGGGAGCCGCAGATCTGACCACCGAGTACCTCCGCCGCCGTCCCCCCGGCGGCGAGGCTGAGGACTTCTGGAGCTGTCCGGACAGCTTCAGCGTCGACTACTGCCAGTCCAATACCCTCTACTGGCACGAGGAGACCGACACGTTCCTCTACAGCTTCTACACCAACTCCTCCGTCATCGAGCTGGACCAGAGCGGCAACACCCTCCACTACTGGGGGCAGAACCCGTCGTGGAGCTTCGAGCCGTCATCGTCTCAGTTCTCTTGGCAGCATGGCGCTCACTTCCTGGACGATGGGCACATCCTCCTCTCGACTCACACCACCACCGGAGATCTGGAGACGGTGGTGAGGGAGTACGTCGTCAACGAGGAGACCCAGGCGCTGGAGGAGATCTGGAGCTTCGGGGAGGGAGAGGGGATCCACGCAGACACAGCCGGAGAGGCTCACCGTCTAGACAACGGCAACACCCTCCACAATTACGGCAGCAGCGCGCACCTTCGGGAGGTTAATCCCGTGGGTGAGATCGTCTGGGAGGTCGACTGGTCAGGCAATCGCTTGCTGGGTCGGTCGGTCTTCCTTGAAGACCTGTACAACTTTCTCTGAGGAGGAGACACCATGAGAACCCTTACACTGCTGAGCCTTCTGGCAGGCACAATGACCCTCGGCTGCGGCGACAAGGACGACACTGGCACTGAAGAGGCTGACGCCGACACCGACACCGACACGGATGCCGACACCGACGCGGACACCGACGCGGACACCGACGCCGACGCCGACACGGGCTCTGCGCTCATGGGCCGGTCCGGAGCTGCGACGGTCTCCGACGGCTACACCGGCACGGAGGAGTTCTACATCATCTCGGATGACGGCGACGGTGAAGATCTCTGCCGCGTCAGCTACGACCTGAACTCGGTCGGAGAGCGCAGCGACTGCACGATCTGTGATTGGGCGTACGATGTTCAGATCAGCAACGTCCAGGTCATCACGGACACTGGCGTGGGCTGCAACCTGGGGAAGGCCGAGGGGAGCGACATCGCGACCCTCGAGGGCTCCGTGGTTCCCTATGGCTATGTCCCGGAGTACTACGGTCACGCCCAGGTGCTGATGGCCTACGATGGTGCAGCCTGGTACGCCGCCTCGTTCGCCTCGCTGGGTAAGAAGGATGACTTCTCATACGACTGGGAAGTGGGCTACATCAGCTACTAAGCTGCGGCCAGCGCGCCTCAGATCGCTGCTGCGTGCTGGCTACCAGCCGCCCTCGTTGAGGGCGTAGAGGTCTGTGAACGGAGTGGCGGTGCCGAGCAGCTTGTTCCGCCACTCCACCCCCCAGACCATCTGAGCCTGTGCGTTGATCTCGTGGATGGCGCCGTCGGTTCCGAAGCCCTGGAGGGTGTGCCCGCTGGGGAGCCGCTTGGCCTCTCCGGCGTACTCGGCGTAGTAGCCGCTCCCGGCATAGGTCCAGATCTCCTCGAGGGTCTGGGTGGTGTCGTTGACCACGAACTCCCGTGCCCGCTGCTGGTAAGCCTGGCCAGGAACATGGGTGGAGACAATGAGGGTCCCGTCGGCGGTGTAGTTGGGGTAGTGCTGCAGGTCGAGGTTGGAGGACTCGGGATCGACCGCCCATGCGCCCTCCAGCTGACCGAACTGCCGGACGACCTCGCCGGTCTCCCAGGAGACCTCGACCACGGTGGAGGTCTGGAACATCGAGTAGAGGATGGTGTTGCTGTCCTCGTTCCACAGCACAGTGTTCGCCGCGCAGTCCCAGTAGCTGACGCTGCGGAATTCCTGCATCCAGTCGTAGCAGCTCCACACCTGCTCGTCGGTGTCGTCGGGGTACAGGGCGTGGATCTCGTAGCGGGTTCCGTCGGCGTTGTAGTCGTAGAGGATGGTGCCGTCGGGCAGCTCGTCGTAGGTCAGACCCATGCGATCGATCTCGCGGATCTCTACCTGGGTCTGATCGAGGGTCATCCGAGTGAGGCTGGGGCGCTCGCTGCCGAAGGTGTAGTAGGTCGTGGCGTCAAACAGGATGTGGGTGCCGTCCTGGCTGACTCGCGGGAACATGGTCAGCCGGCTGTCGGACGTGAGGTGGTACCAGACCACTCGGCCCTTCCGGTCGATGATGACGGTGTAGCAGGGACCATAGAAGTTGCTGCTGCCGACATCGACGCTGGTCAGCAGCCAGGGGTCTGGATCGGCCTCGTCCTCCCAGAGCAGCAGCTCGGCATCGTCGAGGTTGCCGGGCAGCGAGCCGGTCTCTGCCTCAAGCTGGCGGCTGGAGACGTAGACCGTTCCGTCGATCTCGGCGTACAGCTCGATGGTGACGATGACGTCCTGTGGGGTGCCGAGGAGGACCTGGGTGTGCTCGCCGACGCCTCGTGCACGGGAGGGAGTCTCCTGCCAGGTGTCGTCTTCGAAGGTGTAGGCAACCCAGGTGGCATCGGCGGCCTCCTGGAGGGTGAAGTTCACCTCTAAGACGGTGTCCACGTCTGCATGCAGATCGACCTCTGCCGTGCCGAACGGCCACTCCAGGACGTTGCTGGTGTCGTCGGTGTCGTCGGTGTCGTCGGTGTCTCCGGTGTCTCCTGGCAGAAGAGTGTCACTCTTCCCGGTGTCACTGGGTGTTGCGGTGTCTTCGACGCCGACGAGCGCGGGCTGACAGCCAAACAGCGCGATGATGAGTTGCATCGTGATCTCCCTCCATACATGTAGCGGGAGGTCACCGGAATGTCGTCAGGGGCTTGTAGACAAGCCTCAGAACACCACACGCATGCGGTCAAGTCCGTCGGATTAACCGCATCAATTGGTTCGAAGCTGACGAACCTTAGAACTGGAAGATCGTCTCGACGAGCGCTCGGTGGCTGATCGGTATGGTGGCATCAATGGGGACGTAGACCTCGTAGCCAAGCCCAGAGAGCAGCTGTGTTGTGCCCGTGGTCTGCCAGCTGACGGTCAGACCGACATTGTTCTGGAGCCAGGCATCTGCATCGCGGGTGCTGAGGTTGGGATCAAAGAAGGCCAGGCGACCGGTCACCCGGAGGGTGTCGAGCAGCTCGATGGGCAGCGGCACGCCGGCCGTCAGCGCGATGTTGGTTCCGCCAAAAGTGGGCTGATCGGTGTCTCCGGAGCCGTCATCGTTGACCCCGATGACGCCCTCGAAGAGACCGCTGATGGCGCCATACTTGATCCGAACAGCGGCATCTCCTGCGGTGAGGCTGCCAGAGTCATCGATGTTGCGGGATCCGCTGCGACCAGAGAGCGCGATGGTGACCGGCTCGGAGAGGGTGTACTGAAGCCTCGCGGAGACATCCTTGCCGTTGTTGTCCTCGGCCACAGCAGCATCGCCGGTGTTGCTCATCATCACCGACACCTCGCCACGATCCTTCTGGAGACGCGCGGTCGCGGCTGCACCCATGACTCGGACACCGTGGAGCGCGCTGAGCACCGTCACGGACTGGAAGCGCTGGGAGACGGTGTAGAATCCATCCGCGTCGTCGTCGAACCAGGTCTGCTGACCAAAGATGGGCTCCTGGACGCCAATGGTTGCCGTGACCTGTCCGGTGGAGATCACGGGAAAGCGGATGTAGGCATCTCGGGGACGGACGACGTAGCCGGTGCTGGACTCGTCTCGAACCTCGACAGCCTCCATCAGCACAGCGGTCGAGATGTGCTCGCCGAGCGTTCCGGCTGCGCCGACAGCCGCTCGGTTGATCACCGCGCTGAGCAGCAGCTCTTCGCTGCTGGTGAGCCCAGTGGCTGAGCCGCCAAAGCGGACCTCAGCGATCGGAACGATCGGCGCAGCTGCGGCGACCAGGACCGTCGGGCCTGCGGGGGGCAGTGTGCTGAGGGGCGGCGTGTCGAGGGGCGGCGTGTCGAGTGGCGGCGTGTCGAGGGGCGGTGTGGACGCGCTCGCGGTGGCGATCTGGACTGCGCTGACACCTTCTTGATCCAGGAGGGCGGTGATGCTGGAGAGGGCACTGCTGGCGGCCGAAGGAGGCAGGTTGATCTTCCAGGCCCCTTCCTGGCCAGCCTCCGACTGGATCAGCGCCTCCAGCTCGACGGGGGTGACGGCGTCGTCGTTGAGGACATACTGACCGTCCGATGTGATCGTGAGGTTGAAGGTCTTGTCGGTGACTTTCGAAGGAACAGCGGGAGCTTCCGTCTGCTCATCTTGGGGGGAAGGCAGATCTTCCGCTGCCACTGCGATAGGTGAAGCCAGTAAGATCCAGCAGGCACACATTTCTCTCATACTGAACCTTCACGGATCGGGGAATGGCATGTAGCCGGCGGTTTAAACTCATTTAATGCGACGGCAGAGGTTGGAAAAATGGAATATCGCGGACTCACGCTGGATGGCTTCCAGTCCGAAGCCATCTCAGCGCTCACTGCCGGCGAGAGTGTCCTTGTCTGTGCTCCCACTGGAACCGGAAAGACTCTGGTGGCGGACTGGCTCGTCGAGCGCAGCCTCGCGCAGGGCAAGCAGGTCATCTATACCGCACCGATCAAGGCGCTCTCCAACCAGAAGTTTCGCGACTACTGCAAGCTCCTGGGAGAGGAGACCGTCGGACTGGTCACCGGAGACCTGGTCATCCGACGTGATGCACCCTGTCGGGTGATGACCACCGAGATCCTCCGCAACATCCTCCTGGCTGGCGAGACGCTTCCTGATCTTGCGGCGGTGATCATCGACGAGATTCACTTCCTCGATGACAAGGAGCGCGGCACGACCTGGGAAGAGGTGCTGATCTATCTCCCGCAGGCCGTCCAGATCGTCGGTCTCTCTGCGACGCTCTCCAACCTCGGAGAATTCTCTGCGTGGCTCGAGGAGGTCCGTGGACGGACGGTGAGGGTGGTCGAGGAGCACAAGCGCGCGGTGCCGCTGGGCTTTCGGATCGCGACCGCAGAGCATGGCCTGCTGACCGTCAAGGACATGCAGCGCCGACAGGCCTCCTGGCAGCGCAAGATGGGCAACAAGCTGCGCAAGAAATCAGACGATCGCCGGGGACGGGATCGCGGTCGGGGTCGAGGCCGGGGGCGCGGGCTGAGCCAGGCGACCTCCCACATCGACATCTTCCACATGCTCCGCCACGAGCACCTGCCCTACCTCTACTTTGTGTTCTCTCGTCGCGGCACAGAGGAGCTCGCCCGCGGGCTCGGTCGGCACGTCGCTGAGGGGCGTCCCCGTGGACTGCTCGACTACGAAGAGCGCGAAGAGATGGAGGATCGGCTCGCGGCGTTCAAGAAGCTTCCCGGCGCAGAGGTTGCGCTGTATCAGCCGCTGGAGCGGCTGTATCAGCTGGGGATCGCCTTCCACCATGCTGGCCTGCACGTGATGCTCAAGGCATTCGTCGAGGAGCTGTATGAGGCGAAGCTCCTCAAGGTCCTCTACTGCACCTCCACCTTCGCGCTCGGAATCAACATGCCGGCGCGATCCGCGGTGTTTGACGGACTGTTCCGATACGACGGCAAGGGCATGATCCCGCTGCCGACCCGTGAGTTTATGCAGATGGCCGGTCGGGCCGGTCGGCGCGGCATGGACGACGAGGGAACCGTCGTCATCCGGACGACCCTGGAGGACTACCCTCAGCTCACGCCGCAGCTCACGGGCTACCTCAACGCAAGCTATGAGCCCGTCCGCAGTCGGTTCTCGTTGTCGCTGAACTCGGTGGTCAACCTGCTCTCCCGCCACGACAGCGATCGCATCCGGCAGATCGTGGAGCGCTCGTTCCTGGCGTTCTTTCGTGATCGAAAGGCGAAATCGGACATCTCCGACGCAAAGCGCCTTGAGCAGCAGCTCCTGGCAAATGGATGGGATGGGGAGCACACCTCGAAGGCGGAGCTCAAGCACAAGGTCAAGAAGCTCAACCGCCTGAAGCGGCGCGCCCTCTCCGGCAAGGACGCCACCTGGGCTGAGTTCGAGGAGCGGGTCCAGTTCCTCGTTGACTGCGGGTACCTCCAGGAGGACCTCACCTTCAACGCTGGCGCGATCGTGCTCTCTCATGTCCAGATCCAGGAGATGTTCACCACCGAGCTGGTGCTCGGTGGCTTCTTCGAGAGCATGGAGATCGACGTGCTGTTCGGTGTCCTCTGCGGCATGTGCTCTGAGCTTCCCCGTGGGGTCGGTGTGCCGGAGAGTCGGAAGTACAAGGGGCTCGGTCGACGGATCGCACAGGTCCAGGTCAGCGATGTGGTGACCGCAGCGGAGGAGCTGACCGGCCTGCCGACGACCTGGGACCATCAGCTGATCGTCATCGGTCAGTGGTGGGCGCAGGGACGCTCCCTGGGAGAGATCCTGGAGCGGGTCGTCAGCCCGACGGACATCTCCGGCTCTCTGGTCGGCGCCTTTCGGCGTGGCAAGGACCTCGCAGGTCAGCTTCGAGACGTCTGGCGAGAGGAGCACCCTGAGCGCGCCGAGGCGCTGCGCGATCTCATCCGCTCGGTCAGCCGGGATGAGGTCGAGGTCGTCGACTGAGGGGCGTGCAGTATGCGGCCTCCCCGGGAGCTGCTGCGCGAGTCCCTCCGCTCCGATCGGACTGCGCAAGCTGGGGCTCAGCCTGCAAGCAGGGTGGGGTCAGCAGCGGACCCAGTTTTGGTCCCAGGACTCCAGGAGCTGACGGCCGTGCTCGGAGGCAGAGACCGGGTGATCCCAGCCCCGGCCGGCGAACACATCGCGGCAGACCTCGGGACGCAGCTCTGGATGGAATTGTACCGCGCGCAGCCGAGGCCCCCAGGCGTATGCCTGCCAGGTGGTGTTGCGGTTGCCCGCGAGGCGGACGGCCCCGGGCGGAGGGCGGACGAGGACGTCGCTGTGTGCAGACTGCACTGCGATGTCCCATGGCAAGTCCTGGAACAGCGGATCGGCCCGACCCGCATCGGTGAGGGTGACCGAGATGGTGCCCGCCTCGCGGCCCGCCGGGTTCTTCTCGACCCGACCCCCGAGCGCCTCGCCGATCAGCTGGTGGCCAAAGCAGACGCCGAGCACCGGCTTGTGTGCGGCCGCCCTGACGGCCCACTGTCCCAGCGAAGCCATCCAGGGCTGATCGTCGCGGACTGAGAGGCGGGAGCCGGTCAGCAGCACACCGCCATATGCATCCAGGGACGCTGGTGGCGGCAGCGCCTCTCCCGCAAACGGGCGGAGGACGGTGCAGCGGCGGTGGCCATCTGGCAGCGCGTCGAGGAACCAGGCGTCGTAGTCACCGTGACGCGCGCTGATCTCTGTCTCGACGCTGCCGGTCTGGAGGATGAGGATCGGACTCATGCACCGGTCATAACCGACCGCAGAGTCGACCAGACCGAGCGCACGGAAGGCTGCGCCGGTCTGGTCACGACACCGGGGGTCGATCAGGCCTTGTGGACGACGATCTGGTTGAAGGGGATGTCGACTTCGGCTTCGTTGAGGCCCTCATAGACCGCACGGCGGACGTTGTGCAGCATCGCGACGTAGTCTTCGGTGTTGGCCCAGCAGTGAACCTGGAAGTCCACCGAGCTGGCGCCGAGTCCGACCAGCGCAACGGCTGGGGCTGGGGTGTCGAGGACACCGTCTGCGGCGCTGGCTGAGGCCTGGAGGATCTCGATGACCTTCCCGACATCCGAGCCATAGGCGACGCCGATATCGACCGAGCCGCGGCGAGTGCCCTCGGCGGTGTGGTTGATGATGCTGCCGCCGGTGATCGCGGAGTTGGGGACAATGATCTTGTCATTGCCGGGATTCTGCATTGTGGTCGCGAACAGGCCGATGTCCTTGACCACGCCCGTGTGTCCGCCGGCATTGATGACATCGCCGAGGTTGAACGGGCGGAAAAAGAGGATCATCACGCCGCTGGCGAAGTTCGCGAGGCTGCCCTGCAGGGCGAGACCGACGGCCAGACCGGCGGAGGCGAAGATGGCGACGAGGCTGGTGGTCTCGACACCGACGGCACCGAGCGCAGCGATGATGGCCGCAGCGAGGATGGCGTACTGGGCCATGGCCGCTGCGAAGCGTGCGAGGGCTTCATCGAACTGGCGGCCGCGGGCGGCGCTCAGGATGATGAGGTTGGCCCACTTGCTCACCATCCAGCCGACGGCGAAGAGAAGAACTGCGAAGAGAATAGACTGCCCGAGCGCAATCCAGGTCATACCTTGAGGCATTGTATCGGCTTCCTTTATGAGTCAGGTGTTCGGTTCATTTTGTTGCCAAGCATCGCGAAGCTTATGCCCTGAGGGCCTCCAGCAGGCCCCGCATGCTGTTCAGTATAGGTGCCCGTACCCCTTGACTGAGGCCTTGTCTATGGACCCATCTCGTCTGCGGGCTTCTCTCAGAGCCGCGCGGTGGCGCCCTCCGCATGTTTGTGCGAGAGGTGATGTGGGTCGTGCTTTATCTTCTGGGTTCAGTCGGGGAAGACGTGATGAAGTTTCGCATCAGCGTGATTCCTTCTGGGGTCAGTATGCTCTCCGGATGGAACTGGACCCCGGTAGCGGGCAGGGCGCGGTGCCGCATGGCCATGATCTCCCCGTCTTTTGATCGGGCGGTGACCTCCAGACAAGCTGGCAGGCTGGCTTCCTCGACCGCGAGAGAGTGGTAGCGGCCGACCCTCATGGGTCTGGAGACTCCAGCAAACAGCCCGACGCCGTCGTGCTCGATCCGAGAGGACTTGCCATGCATCAGGGTCGCTGCAGGCACCACCCGTCCCCCGAGCACCACAGCGAGCGCCTGGTGCCCGAGGCACACCCCGAGGATTGGCAGCCGCCCGAGGGCTGCTCTCAGCAGCGGCATGCTGACCCCTCCCTCCTCAGGCCGCCCCGGTCCGGGGGAGATGAGGAGGTGGGTCGGACGCCGCTCAAGAGCCTGTGCAACGGTGATTGTGTCGTTTCTGGCTACCGCTACGCTCACCCCCAGTGACCGGTATGCCTGGACGAGGTTGAACGTGAACGAGTCATAGTTGTCGATGACCAGCAGCCTGGGGGTGTCGGACTTCACGACGCGGTTGATAGCATGGCTGCAGCTTAGGAGTTGTCATGAGCGACCAGTCTGAAGATATCGAGCGCTACTTGAGTGCGATGGAGAAGCTGAGCGCGTCCGATCTGTTTCTTACCGAAGGTGAGATTCCGGCTGCACGCATCCACGGACAGGTCCGGCGCCTCAACCAGCCTGCCATCACGCTGGCCAGCCTCGAGGCGCTGCTGAGGCGCGCAATGCTCCCGAGCACCCTGGAGCGGTTTCGGGAGACTGGCGATGCAGACGTCGGCTTCTCTCTGGCCTCTGGTCAGCGGTTCCGCCTCAACATCGCACGACACCGGGGGCGGCTGAGCATGGTCGCCCGGGCGCTGCCGTCCGGTGAGCTGTCGTTCTCCGAGCTTCGACTTCCAGAACCCATCGCAGAGCTTGCCACCGCGCCTCGCGGGCTCGTCCTGGTGACGGGCGCGACTGGCTCTGGAAAGTCCACCAGCCTCGCCGCGCTCATCCACCACATCAACGCCACACGGCGGGTCCACATTGTCACCATTGAGGATCCCATTGAGTTCGTGCACCAGGAGCGGCGTGCACGCATCACCCAGCGTGAGATCGGCTCAGACACCCCCGACTTCCACACCGCGCTCAAGCACGTCGTCCGCCAGAGCCCCGACATCATCCTCGTCGGCGAGATGCGAGACCGGGAGACGATGCAGGTCGCGATGTCTGCTGCCCTGACCGGTCACCTCGTGTTCGCCTCGCTGCACACCATCAACGCCACCCAGACGCTCCAGCGCATCATGAGCTACTACCCCGAGGACCTCCGGGGGCAGGTCGCCATGGACCTCTCCCTGTCGCTGCAGGGCATCCTCTCCCAGCGTCTCCTTCCCCGGCTCGGCGGCGGCGGTCGTGTCCTGATCACTGAGCTGCTCACGTCGAGCCCTGCGGTCTGTCAGCTGCTGAGGGAGAACCGAATCGATGAGCTGGAGGATCTGATGCGGGCCAGCCGGAGTCCACGCATCTTCACCTTCAACACTTCGCTTGTCGGGGCTTGGAAGGAAGGGCTCGTCAGCCACGAGGTTGCCCAAGCCTACTCCTCCAACCCGGATGAGTTTGCCTTGATGGCCCAGGGCATGGCGACCGGTACCGCGACCTTCAAGAGCCAAGATGCCGCCGAAGGCCACGAGTCACCAGACATGCGCAAGCTGCTGACCACCGCGATGTCCCGTGGTGCCTCCGACCTCCACCTCGCGACTGGCCGTCCGCCGATCCTACGGATCTCCGGTCAGCTCTCTCCGCTCTCCAATCAGCCGCTGTCAGAGGCGGACATGCGCATGCTGCTGTACTCGGTCATGTCCAGTCGCCAGCGCACCATCTATGAGCTTGAGCGCGAGGTCGACTTCTCTCTCGCGCTGCCCGATGGTCAGAGGTTCAGGGTAAATGCCTACTTTCAGAAGGGGCAGATGGCGACCGCGATGCGTGCGATCCCCGCAGAGATTCCCGATCCGGACCTCCTGCGAATTCCCCCGGTCGTTCGTGCCCTCGCCGATAAGCCCCATGGTCTCTTGCTGGTTGTTGGGCCCACCGGCTCTGGCAAGTCGACAACGATGGCATGCCTCGTCGACCGAATTAACCGAAGCCGCGCCTGCCGGATCATCACCATCGAGGATCCCATCGAGTACACCCACCGCTCGATCATGGCGACCATCGATCAGCGAGAGGTCTTCGCGGACACCCTCAGCTTCTCCGCTGCGCTGAAGTACATCCTCCGTCAGGATCCTGACGTTGTGCTTGTCGGTGAGATGCGGGATCTGGAGACGATTCAGTCCGCTCTCACTGCGGCAGAGACCGGCCATCTCGTGCTCGCTACGCTCCACACCAACGACGCCGTGCAGAGCATTGATCGGATGATCGACGTCTTCCCCGCCCACCAGCAGTCTCAGATCCGCTCCCAGCTCGCCGCGAGTCTCCAGGCTGTGATCTCTCAGCGCCTGCTCACCCGAGCCGGTGACAAGGGGCGCATCGCTGCGTTTGAGGTGATGATCGGGACCAATGCCATTCGGAACCTCATCCGCGAGAACAAGATGCACCAGGCACTCGGGATGATGGAGACCTCCAAGAACGACGGCATGATCACCATGGACCGCGCGCTCGCGGACCTGCTCGCAGAGGGGCTGATCTCTGAGGAAACCGCCCTGCGGTACTCACGCTCTAACCACACCATCCGCCAGCGAACCGGAAGCTACCGGCGCTGAGTCGAGCTTACTGGTCGAGGAACAGGAACGGGCGGCTCGCCCAGCAGGGGTCGGGTGTGAAGAACAGGACATCCACCTCGTCTTCCTGGGCGACGACCTGAAACGCAGCGGCGTGGAAGACCCTGCGCAGGGTTCCTCGGACGACATGCTGTCGCGGTACTCCGGTGGCGTTTGCCCCGACATACACCACCTTCGCGCGCTTCGGCGTGGGGATCGAGCTGAGGAAGCTGGAGAAGGCGTCGAGGCTGCGGCGCTCAACCTCTGGCGTGACCCGGTTGAGGAGGAGAGTGAACGGGATTTCGCTGCCCTTGTCCAGGGTGATGCTCGCTCCCGCCGCGAGGGGGAGCGCCTGGGCACGCCCGATGACGTCGGAGACCCACTCTGAGCTCGTCGCGCTGATCGAGGGCTTGACCCCTGCGGTGTGGTTGGGACGCTCTTCCGCTTGAGGCGCGGGAGGCGCGGGGCGCTTTCGGAAGCCGAGCACCAGCATGACGATGCCTGCGACGGCTGCGATGAGGGCCAGCGGGAAGCCAATCTGGCTCTCGACCTCGACCACTGACAGCGCCAGCGGGCTCATCCGGTCCACCTGAGTCAGCCAGCCGAGTCCGGCAGCGAGGAGCAACAGCAAGACACCAACGAGACGCATCACACACCTGTTCTTGGAAGCACTGTAGAATTCTACTCTGCTTCCAAGGACAGGGTGTGTGATGCGGTGGGGAATCATCGGCGTGGGGCGTGCGGGCAGCGCCCGGGCTCGGGCGATCTCAGCAGACGCGCGCAGCGAAGTCATCATCGGCTACCGCGGCGATCCGGCGGCTTTAGGTCTTCAGATCGCCGACTCAGCGGCGGCACTCTTCGGTGTGGTCGATGCGGTGGCGATCTGCTCACCTGATCGCACCCATCCCGTCCTGGTCGCAGAGGCGCTGGAGGCGGGCTGCCATGTGGTCTGTGAGTATCCGCTGTCGTCGACGGCCGAAGAAGGCGCGAAGCTGCTCGACCTCGCTGTCGCGCAGGGGCGGGTGCTGCATGTCGAGCACATTGAGCTCCTCGGGTCTGCTGCGGGCTGGTGGCGGGAGCTGGACATCGGCGCGGTGCGCTGTGGTGCGGTGACGTTCGAGAGCGGCCGCCAGGACATCACGGTCACCAGCGGCGGCCTTCCTCGGCTCCACCGCATCCTCGACATTCTCGGCCCCCCCGATGCCCTGCGCGTGGACATCCGCACGCCGGCCTGGCTTGCGGCCCGGCTGAGGTGGGGGAGCGGGGAGGTCGATGTTGAATTCCGCTCTGGCCCTGGACTGAAGCGGACAACCACCATCGCGCTGGACTGTGCCGCTGGGTACTGCATGCAGCGCAACCGCAGCGTGTTTGTCGACGACGTCGAGGTCTCGCTGCCACCGAGCCCGCCGCTTTTTGTCACCGATCAGCGGTTCGCCATCGACACAATTCTCCACGCCACCCCCCACTACCTCTCTCGAGCGCGACTGCTGTGCGGCCTGCGGCTGCGGGATGCCTTGAGGTGTGCAGACACAGGAAGCTGGCAGGAGTTCTCGTCGCCGGGATAGACCTGTCGTCTCACTGGAGAGAGCGATGAACGGCATCGATGTCGCCGCAGCACTGGCCGCCTTCCGGGCAGCGCTGGCCGAGGCAGACTCACCGGAAGCAATCGAGCGGGTTCGCCGAGCGCACACGGGCAAGAAGAGCCCCCTGAAGCTGGCGCTGCGCAACCTCAGGTCGGTCCCTCCGGAGGACCGCCGCGCCGTGGCACAGTCAATCAATGCGGCGCAGAGCCAGGTCGAATCGGAGCTCTCAGCAGCGGCAGCACGTGTCCTCGCGGCCGCCCGAGAGGCGCGCCTTGAGGCGGACTGGATGGACCTCACCCTCCCCGGGGCATCCACGCCCCGCGGCAGCCGTCACCCGCTGACCGAGGTCGAGCGCCAGTGCCTCGCCGTGATGCGTCAGCTCGGCTTCGTGCCGGTCGAGGGGCCTGAGGTTGAGAACCCATACTTCAACTTTGATGCCCTCAACATCCCAGAGCACCACCCCGCTCGGGATCTCCAGGACACCTTCTGGGTCGACAACAACCTCGTCCTCCGCACCCACACCACCTCCGTCCAGGCCCGAGAGCTCTCCAAGCACCCCGCGCTGCCGTTCAAGGTCGTGAGCATGGGGCGGGTGTACCGAAACGAGGCCGTCGACGCCACCCACCTCGCGATGTTCCATCAGTTCGAGGGAATCTGGGTGGAGAAGGGGCTGACCTTTGCCCACCTCAAGGCCACCCTCGCGTTCATCGTCGAGGCCCTGTACGGCCCCGGCAAGCTTCGGTTCAAGCCAAAGTACTACCCCTACACGGAGCCCTCGGTCGGCGTAGACCTCGCCTGCGCGAGCTGCGATGCGACCGGCTGTAGCGCCTGCAGCGGCGGCTGGGTGACGATCCTCGGTGCCGGCATGATCCACCCCAAGCTGCTCATCCAGTTTGGCTACGACCCAGACGAGGTCTCTGGGATCGCGTTCGGCCTCGGGACCACCCGCATGGCCGCACAGTCCTACGGAATGAGCCAGCTGCGCCCCATGTACGTGCCCAACCTCACGCTGCTCCACTCGCTGTACCGGGGCCAGTCATGAAGCTCTCTACCGCTGTCCTTGCCCGCTACACCACCATCCCGTCAGACCTCAAGGCGCTCCGAGATCTGCTCGACGACGTCGGGGTCGAGGTCAAGCGTCTCGACACCTCGGGCTCCGACCCGATCTTCAGCCTGGAGCTGCTCGCCAACCGGGGGGACCACCACTGCTACGCTGGAATTGCCCGGGAGATCCATGGCCGGACCGGCGCCGGACTGACCCTGCCGGAGTGTGCCGCCCTGACCGCTGGACCGTCTCCGGTGCCCCTTCGCATCGAGTCTGAGCTGTGCCTGCGCTACACCGCGACCCTGCTGACCTGCACCGAGAGCGGATGCCTTCCCGATGCAGTGCTCGCGCCGCTGGCGGCGGCCGGGATCCATTCTCTGACCGCCCCTGTTGACGCCACCAACCTCTCGAACATCGAGCTCGGCCAGCCCACCCATGCCTTCGACGCCGACAAGATCGTCGGCGGCATCACGGTTCGCCTCTCTCGCCCCGACGAGCAGGCCTGGCTGCTGTTTACCGACGCGCCGAAGCCCCTGGCTGCAGGAACCCTGGTCATCGCGGATGATGAGAAGATCCTGGCTGTCGCGGGGGTCATCGGCTGCGAGGACTCCAAGACCACCGCAGAGACCACTCGCCTGCTGCTGGAGAGCGCCTGCTTCGATCCGGTCACGGTGCGGAAGGCCAAGCGGGCCCTCAACATCAACACCGACGCCGCCACCCGGTTCGAGCGCGGCAGCGATCCCTGCCTGACCCTGGTCGGTGCGGGGCGCGTGGCGCATCTCCTCTGCGCGCATGCTGGCTGGCGCGTCGTCGGAACCTCTGGGGACACCGGTGCCTGGACCGACCCGGCCCGCACCATCTCCCTGAAGACCGCGCAGGCTGCGGCATTCCTCGGGATGCCGCTGACCGACGAGGAGGTCGCTGAGCGCCTGTCTCGCTACGGATTCGCCCTCACCGCCACCGACGCGGGCTTCTCCGTTCGGGTTCCTCCCGGTCGGCTGTGGGACGTCGAATTCCGGGCGGATCTCTATGAGGAGCTGGCCCGCTCCATTGGCTACAACAACACCCCGATCATCCTGCCGCCGGTCAGCATGGGCGCGAAGGCCACGTCGCGAGAGCTGCGCCGGGAGCGGGTCGAGGAGGTCCTGCTGGGGCAGGGCTTCTACGAGGTCATCACCGATGGCTTCTACGGCAAGGAAGTGCGCGAGCGCCTCCTCCTGTCCGAGACCCACCCGCTCTGGAAGCACATCAACAACCTGGGCTCTCTGGAGCGGGGCTACTCTCTGCTGAAGAACAATGCGCTCGCTCAGGCAGTCTCTGGTGTCGCAGACAACCTCCGGGTGCGTCACACCGACATCAAGATGTACGAGTGGACCCGCACCTTCCACCCGGACACCACCGCAGAGAACGGGACCTGCACCGAGCGCTCGCTGCTCTGGGCGGCGGTCTGCGGGCTGAGCCGAGCGACCTCCTGGGCGGAGAAGTCGCGCCCCGCCGATCCCTTGTTTCTCAAGGGCATCGTCGCGGATCTTGCCCGTGAGCTGGAGCTGCCCCTGCGCTTCGGCCCTGCAGATCCGACGGATCCGCTGCACGGCTGCCTCCACCCCAACCGCCAGGCGACGATCCTACTGGATGGTGTGCGCGTCGGGATCTTCGGTGAGGTTCACCCAGCCATCGTCGAGGCCCATCGCATCAAGCGCGCCCGCCCCTGCTACCTGGAGATCGACGCCGATGCCCTCCAGCAGCCGTCCCGTCGGGTTGGCTACGTCGAACCCTCCGTCTTCCAGCCGCTCGTTCGCAACCTCGCGTTCAGCCTGCCGGTTCGCGTCGAAGCGGGCGAGGTCATCGGTGCCCTGACGGGAGCCGGACCGGACTGGCTGACCGACATCGCGATCACCGATCGCTTTGACTACACCGAGGACGACCGCGCGCTGCGGGCGATCACCTTCGAGCTGACCTTCTCCAACGACGACAACATCCGCTCCTCGGATGAGGTCAACACCCTGCTGTCAGACCTCGTCGCCGCAGTCCACGATGGGCTCGGGACACGCGGTGTGCGCCAGCGGGTGTGAGTACCGCATCAGCGGTGCGGTCGGGGAGGGGGCCTGTGCGAGTCTGCTCCGGAGCAGAGAGCGGCGGGCCTGCTGGTCTGCTGAAGGGGAACTCAGGACGGCGAGGGCGCTGAATCGTGGGGTGTGCTTCCACCCTCAAGCAGCGCGTCGAGGCTCACCCAGCCGCTCTGGCCGTCATAGCAGACCAGCAGGCCGTGGTTGGCGGCACCCTCAGGAAGCTGAGAGAGGCGGATCGGTCCGAAGACGTGACCGTCCATGGAGAGGTACCAGGCACGGCGTGCTGCAGAGCGGGCGCGATGTCGGTGCATAAGCGCGACCGCATGCTGGTAGGCGCGCACTTCCTCGTCGTCCCAGATGCCGTTGTTGTTGGCATCCCAGTGGGTCAGCAGCGTGGCCCGCTGCTCGGCGCGGTCTCGCTCCTCGGCCTCGTCCTCGAGCTGGTGCTGTAGATCCGCGATGGCTGCTGCAGCCTGGATGTGTCCGGCCTCTCGCATGCGGTCGGACGCCTGCTTGAGCTGGTCCAGCAGGTGAGCCTCGCGCCACCGGGAGGGCATCAGGCCCAGGCGAGCAAGCAGCCAGGGAGTGAACATGCTGGTGCCGGGTACCGGAAACGCAGAGTTCGCGATTGCGATGACCCCGGCAGGAACCACGCGCACGACGTCTATCATCTGGGCGCGGATGGTGTCACGCTCCTCGGCAGACAGCCCCCGACGCGCGAGGCCCTTGCCGACCAGCCGCACCGCCTCCGCGCTCTCTCTGAGCTCACCGACGATGTGGCTCCACTGGGTCTGGGCCCGCTGACGCAGCGCGCTGGTCGCACGGGTGAGCACACCCGGCGGGTGCTGGAGTACATCCAGCTCAAGCTGGAGGTCTTCGAGACGGCCTGGGTCAATCCCCGCTTCTGCGAGCTGTCTGGACAGGGCTGTCAGGCGACCTTCGGACATGCGCGCCCGTAACCTGTGATGGACTAAGTCGGTCGTGCTGCCGTGCTGTCATGCCCGCTGCGCTGACGGTGAGCCCGACTCCGTCTCCCTCATTGGGGGTGGGTGTCGTACACGGTATGCTGGTCATCACGATGATCTTGACCACACTGCTCATCCCGCTCGCGGCCGCCATGGACGTCACCCTCACCATGGACCCGGCACCCGATGGGCTGCACACAGAGACCATCCAGTGCACCGTGACAGACGTAAAAAAGGGCGAACTGCTGGCGCTGCCGACGCTGACCATCGGCGGCAGCGAGGTGTCGCCGATGGTCGAGATTGGCTCGGTGGGGCCATGGGGAGTGGTCTGGCAGTCCGCGCTGCGGGTCGTGACCGGCGGCGACGACGCCTACCCCGGGCTGGTCTCCATCGCGCGACCCGCTCGCACGGCAGCGGCTCAGGGGCCCTGTCCGATCGGAGTGAGCTGTGTGCACACCTTTGACCGCGCCGAGCAGAGCCTGCGCCTCTCAATTGAAGCCGCGGGCTCGGCGCCAGGAAGCGCTGAGCCCGCGGAGCTGATCTGGCGGACGACCTCCTGGTACCGTGAGGCCCGAGCGGTCGCCTGCGCGGTGCCGACTAATTGACCGGCGTGCCGTTGACCCGAGCCGTCATCAGGTAGCCGTTCGCCAGCTCCTCGGGATCTGTGGACTCAGACTCCACCGAGATGTACACCGCATCGATGTCGTCGAGCTGGATGTCCCAGATCTCGGGGTCCACGGAGGAGGAGGTCGGGTTGATGGTCTCTTCCGCGAGGACGGTCTTGGCGTCCTCGTCGTAGACGACGATCTTGGCATCCAGCAGGGAGCCGATCTGCTCTGCCTGGATGTAGACGCTGAGGTACTGCCCCGACAGGCTACCGCCGACGTCGCTTGCCAGAACCTTCCAGCTGTCGACGTCCTTGTCTCCCTCCAGCACACCCCAGGCGGAGCCGAAGAAGTACCCCGCCGTGGAGGTGGACTCCTCCATGGTGATGGTGTTGGCGAAGCCTGGGAAGTCGTTGTCCTCGGTCTCTCCCACTGCCAGGCTCTCGACGTAGCCGAGGATCATGCCGGTGTAGAACGTGCCCACGCCCGACGTGGCTGCGGCGTTGCTGACCTCCATGTACATGCGGCCGCCGTCTTCCGGCACCCGGTACGCCACGCCGACGTCGTACAGCCGCTCTCCGCCGGGAAGGATCGCAGGGTCCTCTGTGGAAGCCAGCAGGTTCCAGTCGGCGTCGTACAGCTTCATGACGGGCTCAAGGGTCCCGAAGTCCATCGGCCACATCGACCACTGGTAGAACGAGCCTGCAGAGTCCTTGGAGAACTCATATGCCCAGACGTCGACGTCCTCGTCGTCTGACATGTTGCCGTAGAACTCGGTGACATAGTCGGCGGTGGAGTCCGCGACGACGTCGGCGAAGAAGCTGTTGTAGTAGCCAGCGTTGAGCTTCTCGTCGTCGTAGATGGCGTCGGCTTCTTCCTGGGTGTCGTTGCTCTCGGTGTCCTCGATGAGGAAGCCGATGCCCCACAGCTCATACTCGTAGCTGCTGCCGCCTTCTGCGCCCTCAGAGTCCGGATCCCAGTCTGACCACTCCAGGACCTCGACGGTGTAGGTGCCTGACTCCTGCGCCTGGAAGAACTGCGCGGAGTCCGTTCCCCAGTACCGGTAGGGCATGTCGTCGTTCTCGGTGATCATCGTGCCCGACGGATCGTAGATTCGGATGACGGTGTCGGGCTCGCCGTCTGGGTCGTCGGCGTAGGCGTAGGTGCTGACGAGGTAGGCGTAGCCGGCGTCGCAGTCCAGGGCGTAGAAGTCCCGATCTCCGGGTGTGTTGATCGCATCCGCCGCGATGGTGTCTCCCCAGGCCTTCGCCCAGGAAATCACGGCGGCATCCGCGATGGTGTCTCCGGCTCCGTCGCTGCTCTCAGTGGTGTCGGTGGTGTCGGTGGTGTCGGTGGTGTCGGTGGTGTCAGTGGTGTCTTCACTGCCGATGCCTTGATCCTTCTCATCGCAGCCGAGCAGGGTCGCCGTGCTGAGCAGAGCCAGCAGAATGGGGGGGGTGAGTCTCATGGGTTCCTCCTGCCGTCAGTGTATGACTTGACCGAGGAGTGGGTAAAGAAGAACGGACTCACGAAGCGTGTCATTGCGGTCAGACGGGAGACGTCAGCTTGCGACAGCGTGAGCTGCTGTGGCAGCCCCGTTCTCCTCAAGGCGCGCGATCTGAGGTGTGCCTGAGCTGGGGAGCATGACCGGGCTGATGGCCAGCAGCGACGCAGCGCTGGAGTGCCTGCGCCGGACTGTCCCGGTTCGTCGGATGTCCTCAGAATCCGCGGTCACAGTGGCGCATCGCCCCATAGCCGAGCCAGTTGACGGTGACGTCGCCGCCGGGGGAAGCGGCTCCTGCGCGCTTGATTCCCATGGGGGTCTCCTTCGGGGCGGTGTCCCGCTGTCGAGCGACCGGGATATGCCTCCCTGCATGTGGGAGCTGATCATCACCGGCTGCGGGACGAGTCACGGCAACCCCCCCTGGGGGTACCCGGAGCGGTGGTCTACGGATCCGCGAGACTTTCGCCGACGGGCGGGCGGGATGCTGAAGGGGCCGGGCGGTGAGGTGGTGCTCATTGATGTCGGTCCCGACCTCGGCGCGCAGCTTCGCGATCCGTACCGTGACTGGGATGGTCGCAGCTATCCGAGCCGCTGCATCACCCGCACCGACGGCGTTCTGCTCACCCACGACCACGCCGATCACTGCCACGGCATCAACGAGCTTCGCCAGCTCAATCGGCTGATGGACGGCGCGGGGATCCCAATCTTCGGGCTGTCCAGTCACCTCGATGCCCTCCGCAGCACGTTTGGCTACTGCTTCTCGGGAGGAAATGGTGCCTACAGTCGGTCCAGCCCTGCGCTCTCGACCGTCTCAGTCATGCCCGGTCAGCCCTTCTCGGTCGCTGGGCTCACCATCACCGCCGTCACCATGAGCCACGGCACCGCTGGGATCACGGCGGGCTTTCGCATCAACGACGTCGCCTGGCTGACCGACCTGAAGTCCATCGATCCGGTCGGGCTTCCGGCGCTCAAGGGACTCGACCTGCTCGTCCTCGACATGCTCCGTGAAGAAGAGCACCCCACCCACCTCTGCTGGGCGGAAGCCGAGGCGCTCATCGCGCAGCTTGCTCCACGGCGGACCATCCTCACGCACATGGGCTACCAGTGCCGCTATGCGGCGTGGGAGGAGCGGCTCCCCGACGGGGTGGTGATGGCTTTTGATGGCATGACCGCGCAGTTCTCGGGGTGATCGACGCGCAGCGATACGAAGCCGACGGCGTGCTGCCTGGGCTGTCGCTGCTGCCAGCCGAGCAGGCCCTCCGCATCGGGCGACACTGCCTGCGGCGCGGGGAGCGTGCCGAGCCGCTGCTGCATGCGCTCGCCGCACAGCCGGCGCTGGTTGCGGTGGTCAGTGCCATCCTCGGAGCGGACCTGATGGTGCGCAATGCCGATGTGTTCATCAAGCTGCCAGGCTGCGAAGGACGCATCGACTGGCACCTGGACACTGCGATCCCCTGGCCGGACTGCAGCGGAATGGTCAACCTGTGGCTCGCGCTCTCTCCCAGCGCTCCGGCTTCGGGCGGGGTGAGCTACCTGCCAGGTCACCACCGCGCCTCACTCCCGGACGGGCCGCGCGATGGTGAGAGCCTCACCCTGACACGACGCGCGCGGGCCTCTCTTCCGCTGCAGCAGGCGATCTGTCCGACGCTCGCTCCCGGAGAGGCCACCCTGCATGCTTTCTCTACTCCCCATGCCTCTGGAGGAAACACCACTGAGACCGCACGCATCGGTCTTGTGCTCCGCTACATCGCCGCAGGGCTCGCCCCGGAGACTGCGGAGTGCGGGCAGGGCTTCCTGGTCCACGGGCATGCCACCGGAGCCATCCAGCAGCGGACAGACTTCCCGATCGGCTGGCACCGGATGCGCTGAGGCTCAGGTGCCCCACTTCTTCTTCTTGCTCCACCGATCGTAGACGAGGTATCGCATGGCCTCGGCGACGGTCTGCGCGCGACGGGGCGGGCGGAGCCGGGCGAGCTGGCCGGAGAGCCCCTCAGTGACGGGCTGAAACCGCCACTCAGCGGTCTCTCGTGCGGTGGCTACGGAATGCTTGCCCATCCGACGGATCTCATAGTCAGTCGCGGTGACGGCCTCTTCGAGGGTCGAGAAGGTGGCGACCTCGTCGCGATCGAGGCGCACGCTCCAAGCCTTGCGCCCGGTCTCGGCACGCACGATGAGAAACTCGCAGAATTCACCGCGCTTCTTGAAGAAGTACAGGGCCAGCCCGGCGCTGCCCAGGGACCACCAGGCATTGTCGGTGATCGCGACGATGTTGGGGTCGATGTTTTTGGTGAGGGGATCGAACGTCTCTGCCCGCTCGCGGATGTCAGTCAGCGAGATCTCACCGGCCTCCAGTTCGAAGCCCGGGAAGTCAAACGCGAGGTTTCGAAAGAAATTCAGCGCCTCGACGACGTCCTCTCCCTGGAGGCTGAGGTTCTTCGGCAGCCCCATCAGGGTGGGCAGGGTGACGAGACTCATCGCCGAGACGTCCACGAAGTCGAGGATGAGGCAGTCCTCCTTGCCAGGATGCAGGCGGGTGCCGCGCCCTGCACACTGGCTGTAGAGGCCTGGAGAGCGGGTGGGCCGGGCCATGGCGATGCAGGAGACGCCTGGATCGTCGAAGCCCTCGGTGAGCACCGCGACGTTGGTGATGGCTTGGATCTCACCGGCCCGGAAACGGGCCAGGACATCCGCGCGGGCTTCTTTCTTCATCTCACCGTGGACGAGGCCGGTGGGCACACCGAGCAGCGACAAGGCGCGCGCGAGGTTCCTGGCGTGGGCGACGGTCACGCAGAACACGATGGTCCGCCGATCTCGGGCCAGCTCCTGGATCGAGCGGGCGACCAGGGTGTTTCGATCCTCGATGTTGACTGCTTCCTCAAGCTCTTCGATGGGAAAGTCGCCGGAGCCGCCGATGTGCTGGAGATCGGCATGGGTGGCGATGCGGTAGCCGCGCAGGGTGACGAGGTAGCCGTCACGGATCATCTCTGGGAGGCTGCGGCTGTAGACGATCTCCTCGAAGACCTCGTCGAGGCCCTTGCCGTCGCCGCGCATGGTGGTGGCGGTGAAGCCGAGCAGCGTGCCGGTCCAGTCGTGATCAAACACGCCGAGATCCCGCAGGATGCGCTGGTTGTCCTCTGCGGGGGCGTGGTGGCACTCGTCGTAGATGACCAGCCCGAAGTCGTGCTGCTGCCGGAGCAAGGTGAGGCGCTCGGTGTGCAGCGAGCGCAGCGAGGCGACGACGATCTTCGCTTCGTCTGTGGCGCGGCTGGAGGCCTGCTCAATGTCGACCACGCCGGTGCCCTCCAGGGTCCGCTCCAGCTTCTCCTTTGCCTGCTGCAGCAGCTCTGCCCGGTGGGCGAGCACCAGGACCTTTCGCTGCGCCATGGCGGCGAGACGTGAGAAGATGACGGTCTTGCCCGCTCCGGTCGGGAGGGCGATGACCATGCGACGGATGCCCGCTCGGCGGGCGCTGATGACAGCCTGGATGGCGTCCTGCTGGTAAGGGCGGAGCTGGAAGCGCATGGTCTCTCCTATCCAGCTGGCTACACTGCGGGCCGGTCAGGCGGTGACCGTGAAGAAGCCGTTGCGGTCCCGGCTGCAGGTTCGTCCGGTGTCGAGGGTGCCCTGGGTGCCGGGACGATCGATCTCGATGACCAGCCGACCTTCTGCCGGCCCACGCAGAACCGCTCCGTCGGAGTCCAGCAGCAGGGCGCGGTGTCCAGGCAGGGCGAGGCCGAGGAGATCGGGGCCTCCGGGGAGCGCCGGCGGGAACGCCGCGAGGCAGAAGCCGCCGCTGTGCGAGAGTGCACCGACGAGCGCGCCCTCAGGCAGCTCGGCGGAGCGGGCTCGCCAGTCGGACGCCGGGACGCCGCCCTCGAAGACCGCGATCCGGGGCGGGGGGGAGAGCCCGGCAGGATCGCCGAGGAGGGTGTCGATCCCGGCGGGCAGACCTGCGGCGGTGCTCAGCTCGGACAGCGCGATGGTGCCGCCGTTGGCGAGGGTCGCGAGGATGCCGAGCGCCTGGCCCTCCAGGGTATGCAGCGGGTGGAGGCAGGCGACCATGCGGCCGGGCCGGACGTCCATGACAACGGCCTGGCTCCAGGAAGCCCAGGTCAGCAGGCTGCCGATGGCGTGGCCGCTCATGCCGCCGTCTTCGGTGAGCACGAGCTGCTGTGCCGTGGCCGGCATCGCGGCGGCTGGGCAGAAGCTGGAGGCCCCCATGATGCTGTGCTCCCACCAGATGTCCCGGCCCATCTTCCAGCCAGCAGCCCCGCCGGTGTGTGGCGTGACGATGACGAACTGGACGGAGTGACCATCGGCCTTGAGGGCCTGGTCGAGGATGGTCTTGGTCGGTACGGTTCGGCCTGGAATCCGAGCCTCGTCCTGGGTGACGACAGCGATGGGCTTGAAGGCATCGAGCTGCTCGCGCAGCACATCAGCGCGGGTGAACGGTGCGATCGGCATCCAGGTGGCGCCGATGCGGGCGCAGGCGAGGCTGGCGACGACCATCTCAGGGATGCTGCCCATCAGCAGCGCGACCCGCCCGCCGCTGTGAATGCCGAGCATCTTCAGTCCGCTTGCGAACGTCCCGACCTGCTCGAAGAGCGCCTGGAGGGTGACGGTGCGGTGACCCTTCTCGCCCTTCCAGGAGATCGCCAGTCGGTCGCCATGGGTGAACAGGTCACGATCCAGGCAGCTCTCGTTGGCGTTGAGCCGTCCGTCGGCGAACCAGTCACCGTCGCTGCCCTTCGCGGTCTCTGGGGCCTCATCCCATGCCAGCCGGGCGGCAGCCGACAGCCAGAACCCGTCCGGATCATTGATGAGCTGGAAGACCACCGAGCGGTACGCGTCGAGGTCGGGGAAGGGGGAGCAGGTGCCCGCTGCGGCAGCGGGGTGCACGGGGTGTAGATCGGCCATGGGAACACTCCATCAGGCCGCCAGGGTAGCACCCGACAGCCTCGCGATGTCTGGGTCGTTGAGGGATGACGCCAGCAGCGATTCGCTGCAGCGCCACCGGCTCGAGCCGACGACCGCTGTCTGCGTCCACGCTCAGTACCATGGCGCACGGTGCCCGAGCAGAACGACGGAGCCGCGTGGATGGACCGCGGTCTCGACTCCGGAGCGGCCCGCGCGGCCTCGTCGGGGGGCATCCCCGTCGGCCGTGCTGTTGACAGCCTCTCGTCAGTCTGACCAGCGCGGCCGGACCATTCGTCGAACCGCCGGGACGAGCACCGCCACCGGCTCGACGATCCCGACGCCAGCTGCGAATTGCTTGAGGTGCCGGACGAGCGGCGGGTGCAGCTTCTGGTTCTTGCGGACGAGCAAGACACCTCGGGTGGTGTAGACGTCTCTGTAGAGGATCATTCCCGACCGAAGCTGCGAAGCCCGAATGGTATCGACCCGAACATCCCGCTCCTGGAGGCAGGCATCCGTCAGCGCATTCACCAGCGCCAGATCGCGAACGGCCGCTCGGAGTCCGGGAGGGGGATTGGCGACGATGTCCTCGGCTGCGGTCACCGGAACGAACCCCGCGCAGAGCCGTCTGTCGACCTCCATGGCGAGCCGGAGGATGGTGGCTTCGAGCTGACGGCTGGGGTGAAGCTGCTGGGGGAGACCGTCTCGGTCGGGGGTCTGGAGGCTGAGCAGATCAGCGGCGGCCTCGGTTCCTGGGATGGTCTTGAGGAGGTTGCTGCCGGTGCGGGTCTGCAGCCGCCGTGCTCGCTCCTCGTGCTCCTGCAGGGGCTTCCCGGTTCGGATCGCGATCCGAGTGGCCTCCGGCACCTCGACCATTCCAAGCATCGACATGCGCGCAGCGATCATCAGCGTGGCGGTGTCATTGAGGTTCAGGAGCTCGGCCGTTCTGGCCACGAGCGACACAATCCGGTTGGCCCGCTCGGCGAGGTCGTTGTCCACGGTGTGGAGCATCGTGAACAGCGACCTGAGCGCATAGTGCTGGGCCTCTGCCCTCACGGCTTCCTCTTCCTGCTCCTTGAGCTCGATGCGAAGCTGTCGCTCTGTTGCGGCCCGATCAGCGAGCAGGAGCACCGCCTGCTGGAGCAGGATGGGGTGAGGGGAGGCTGGAAGCGCCAGGAGCTGATGGGACGGTGCGTCTTCCAGGGTGTGGGCATCGGGCAGGCCGATGTGGAGCACCGAGAGCTTGGGAGCAACAGACCAGATCGCCTGTGCGGCCTCGATACTGTCAGTGATCGCGAGGCTGAAGCCTTCACCGCGCTCTTGTGCCCAGCTGATCACGTTCGCTGCGGCCTTCGGGGTGCGGGCGGTGACCGGTGTGGCTGGAGACGGCAGACCAGGAGTGTCGAGGGGGAGCTGGTGGAGCAGGGTATCGATGCGGTTCAGGAGCTCAGGGTTCGGCGTGACGACGAGCACAGGATTGTCGGGTACGGAGCGGGATCGCATGGGCATCCTTCGGCGCTTGACTGCCTGGGGTATCGTGCGGTCTCTGAAGACACCACAACCTATCAGGGCGTCCGCGTCTTCTGCGACCGCAGTCTTGATCTCCTTTGTGGGACTCCTCTCGGCGCTCCCTGCTGGTCTCGGTGACGCGCCTGAGGATCAGAGAGGACTGCAGGGGGGCGGTCTTCTGAAGCGGCACCGCGCGGACAGTGCTCCTTCGGCGGTGGTGTCGGCTGTCATCAGCGGGCGCAGCCTGGAGGCGCATCGCGACTCTGCGCTAGCCTGATGGTGACAGCCGAGCAGCCCTCTGGAGTCGGACTCTCCAGCACCGGCTCGGACTCCATGGGGGGCATCAGACCAGGGATGAGCCGACGCTCATGACCGCATCCGGGATGCGCGTCCGGTCCGAGATGCGGTCGGTCGAGACGATGCGGCACCGTGGCCTCGACGACACTGCAGCGCTGGGTGCCCACAGCACCGCCCAGTGCAAGCTCAGGGAACCGCCACGCCCTCAGCGGCGAGAAGATCGACAAGGGCGATGAGGGGAAGGCCGATGAGGGCGTTGGGATCTCGACCCTCCAGGCGCTCAAACAAGGCAATCCCTCGCCCCTCAAGCTTGAAGCTTCCGGCGCAGTCGTAGGGGGTGTCCGCGCGGAGGTACCGCTCGATGGCTTCTGGCGTGAGGCTTCGGAAGACTACAGAGAAGGGCTCGATCATCACCTGGCATCGGCCGGTGGCAGCGTTCAGCAGGCACAGCCCGGTGAGGAATTCGATGCGCTTGCCCGACGCCGCAGTGAGCTGCTCGATGGCGCGCTCGTGGGTGTGGGGCTTGCCGACGATCTGACCATCACGCACGGAGACCTGATCGGATCCGATGATCAGGGCGCTGGGGTGACGCGCTGCGACGACCCGGGCCTTTTCCTCTGCCAGCCGAGCGACCAGGGCACGCGGCGTCTCACCAGGAAGCTCCGTCTCGTCGAGGTCGGGGGCATCCCAGGTGAACGGCTGACCCAGGCGCTTGAGGAGGGAGCGGCGGTACGTTGAAGAGGAGGCGAGGACAAGCATTCACAGCTCCGGAGTGGTGAAGGCTTTGTCTGCGACCGTCCAGTCGCCAGGAGCGGCAGCCTCGACATCGTCTCTGATCTTCGCGAGATCACCGACCACCAGGACGAGTGCTCCGGTGAGATCCGCCCGCCCGGCCCACGCGGCCTGCATCCCGGTCGTGTCGACCGCGGCAGCATTGGTGATGCTGTCTGCCAGATCGGAGGCGGGCAATCCCATGGCGACCAGCCCGGCGAGGGTTCCAGCCGTGGCGCTGCGGCTGCCCATCGACTCGATGAGATCCGTGCGGAGCGAGCCGTACGCCTTGCCCTGCTCCTCGGGTGTGAAGCCCTCTGCCGCCCCCTTGATCACGGAGAGCATGTCGGTGAGTCCCTCGGCGGAGGAGTCGACCTGAACGGAGGACGAGGCGACAACGAGGCCGTAGTTCTCAGTGGAGACAACCCGGGCGCGTGCGCCGTAGGTGTAGCCCTTCTCTTCTCGCATCAGCCGGTTGAGTCGGCTGGTGAAGGTGCCGCCGACAGCGACGGTCGCAAGCTCACCTGCGGCGAGGTCATCGGCGTCGACGGTCCAGCCGGGCATCACCACCCGCAGCGCAGTCTGGGCGGCATCGGGGTTGTCGACGAACACGAAGCGAGGTCCATCGGTCACCCCCTCGGGGGGCGGCAGGTCGGCGGCAGGCTCACCGGCTGACCACTCCGCGAGGCGGGACTCCAGGCCTGCCGTGATCGTCTCTGCGCTGACGGCACCGACCACCACGAAGTGTGCCCGAGAGGCGACGTAGCGGCTGGACCATGAGGCACGGAGCGCCGCTTCGTTGATCTGGGCGAGGCCCTCTGCGGTGCCGATGTTGGGGTGCGCGAGGGGGTGAGACTCACCAAAGTACAGTCGGGAGGACACCCACGGCGCGATGGTCCAGGGCTCATCGAGGGACTGGGTGATGTCTCCGATCTGAAGCGCACGGACCCGGTCGAGATCAGCGAGAGCAAACGTCGGACGGAGGATGGCGTCGGCGAGCAGATCAAGGGCCGCGTCGAGGCGATCGGTGTGGGTTGTGAGGCGCACGACCGAGGTGGTTCCGAGGGTGGCCACCGACAGCTCGATGGCCTGCTGCTCGGCGAATGCCGCAAAGGCGACAGCGTCTCGATCTCCGGCACCGTGTGTGAGCATGCTGTCGGTCAGCCAGGCCAGGCCTGGCTGCGCGGGAGGATCTGTGGCGGCTCCGCCCTCGATGATCAGGCGGATGCTGACCAGGGGCAGATCGCTGCGCTCCTCAAGCCACAGCCCTGCGCCCATGCTCAGGGTCGACTCCTGAGGCTGTGGTGGAGTGTAGGCCGCAGGCTCAGCGACAGCAGGGCGGATCGAGAGAGGGTCGACGTTCATTGTGGGCTCGGTGTTCTTGGGGCCACAGGCCAGGAGGAGCGCGATCATTCCTCGCCCTCCTCTTCGGGGTGCACGCGGATGAGGCCCATCCGCTCCGGGGTGAGGGCTGCGGCTGCAGCCTGGACGCTCTGCGCGGTTGCGCTGCGGTACCGATCGAGGTCCGCCTGGAGGTAGCCGGGATCACCGGTGAGGTAGTTGTAGCGGTTGAGCTTGCTGGCCCGCTGCTGGAGGCTCTCCAGTCCTTGGAGGAAGGCAACCTCGTACTGATTGCGCGCGCGTGACAGCTCTTCATCTGTCGGTCCCTCCGCTGCCAGTCGGGCGATCTCCTCTGCGATGATTGCCTCCACGCCTTCCAGCGAGCCAGACTCCGTGGGCTTGAACTCGATGACGAACAGCGAGCTGAGGAGCTGGCTGTACTGGCCAGCATCGACCTCCAGGGCAAGCCCTTCCTCGTGGACAAGGCGACTGTAGAGTCGGCTGGAGCGACCACCGGCGAGGATGGAGGAGACGAGATCGAGGTCTGCGTCGCCGGGAGCCATCGCGGCGGGGGAGTGCCAGAGCATCACGCTCTGGGGAATCTGCACGCTGTCGGTCAGCTCGACGAGCGACGTGATCGGGGCGTCTGGGGTGACCACCTCGGGCCGAGCGGGGAGCGCGACGGGAGACAAGCCGCCGAAGAGCTGCTGCACGAGCGGCCGAACCGCCGCAGGATCGAAGTCTCCAGCAATGACGAGGCTGGCATTTCCAGGGGTGTACCAGGTGTTGAAGAACCCGACGACGTCGTCGAGGGTGCCGGCCTGGAGGTCCTCGTGGCTGCCGATGACGGTGTGACCGTAGGGGTGTCCTGCGGGGTACATCATCTCCGGCATCACCAGCCAGACCTCTCCGTAGGGGGCATCCTCGGAAGTCTGCCGGCGCTCATTGCGGACCACCTCGCGCTGTAGGTCGAGCTTCTCCTGAGTCATTGCCCCGGCGAGTCCGTCCATGCGATCGGCCTCCATCCACAGCAGCGTGCTCAGGAGGTTGCTCGGTCCCACGTCGTAGTAGTCGGTGGCATCCTCAGAGGTCCAGGCATTGTTCCAGCCGCCGTGTGACTCCATGAGGTCATCAAAGCCGCTGTCTGGTAGACGGGTTGTCCCCATGAACATGAGGTGCTCGAACAGGTGAGCGAAGCCAGAGCGACCCTCGACTTCGTCCTTGCTGCCGACGCCATACCAGAGGTTGACCACAACCTGCGGCAGCGCCGGATCGGGGTGGAGGATGACATTGAGGCCGTTGTCGAGCTGGTATTGCTCGAAGGGGATTTCAATCGCGGAAGCAGTCATTGACGCCAGGAGGAGGTGCACACAGACCTCGACAGTGAGGGGATTTATTTGACTAACGCATGTCGGGGCGGACTGGAAACTCATCCCGGATGAGATGTGCTTCGGCATTGAGGGTTGACTCTCTGGTCAGATGGCGATAATCACGCCGATGTTTGGAGTCCGGCTTCCTCAGCCCGGGACTTCACCATCGAATATCGAGTGCATCTCGAGAGACATTTCGGAGCAGATCATGGCAAAGAAGTCCAAGGGCAACCGCATCAACATCATCGTCGAGTGCACCGAGGCCCGCGGCCTGGGCAAGTCCCCGTCCCGCTACCACACCACCAAGAACCGCAAGAACACTCCTGCGCGCCTTGAGATGAAGAAGTACAACCCCTCGCTTCGTCGTCACACCATCCACAAGGAAGTCAAGAAGTAGACTTCTTGATGGACCGACTCAAGAGCGCAGCGACATTCGCTGCGCTCTTTTGTTTTTGGACCGCTGCGCTGGCGTGGGTCGCAGCGTTGGTGCTGTGGCCTTGGGGCCGCGCTCGTCTGGGGAAGTGATGGCGCTGCGGATTCTCCAGGTCGACACTTCAGCAGAGTGGCGGGGCGGGCAGGTCCAGACCCTCTACCTCGCACGGGGCATGAAGGCGGCGGGCTGGCCGGTGCTGGTGGCGTGTCCGCCGAGCGGTCGGCTGTGGCAAGAGCTTGAGGGGATTGCAGACGAGCGCTTTGCGATTCCGCCGGGGCGCTCGCTGCGCTGTGCGCTGGTGGCCCGTGCTGCCCGGCCCGATCTGATCGCTGCCCAGACCAGCCACGCCCACACCTGCTGTGCGCTGCTGCCGATCCCGCTGGTGGTCCATCGTCGGGTGGACTTTGTTCCATCGGGGGGCTGGAAGTATCGCCGCCCGGAGCGCTTCATCGCGGTCAGCGGTGCGGTCGCGACCATCCTTGCAGCCGTCGGTGCCGCTCCGGCTGTGGTGGTCCACGACGGGGTGGCACCCCTGCCGGTCATGTCTCCGGCTGCGGATGGGCCGCCGGTGCTCGCGGTGGGGGCTCGGGTTCCCCACAAGGGACACGCAGTGCTGGCAGAAGCCGCGAGCCTGCTCACGGGGGTCGACATCGGCGTTGCTGGAGACGGCCCGCTGGTCTATCCCGGCATCCGCTGGCTCGGACAGCGCAGCGACGTCCCGGCGCTCCTGGCGGCCGCGACGGTGTTTGTTCATCCCTCAGTGGAGGAGGGGATGGGGCAGGCGGTGATCGAGGCGATGCACGCCGGCCTTCCGATCGTCACCTCGGATGCCGGCGGCCTGCCGGAGGTCATCGGAGACACCGGGATTCTGGTGCCCCGTGGGGATTCGGTCGCGCTCGCGGAGGGGATCCGGCGCGCCCTGGCGGGCGATCACCCTCCGGTCGCGGCCGCACAGCAGCGCGCTGCCGAGCGCTTCTCCATCGAGGGGATGGTCGCGGGCACCCTGGCAGCCTACCGGGGCGCGGTCTCGTAGCGCTCGATGGCGATGTGCTCGATGCGGTCGCCAGGCTGGATGTCACGCAGCACACCCATGCCTCGGACGACCTGGCCGAACACGGTGTGGACGCCGTCGAGGTGGGGCTGCGGCGCGAGGGTGACGAACCACTGGCTGCCTCCGGTGTCCGGGCCTGCGTGAGCCATCCCCAGCGCGCCCTCGGTGGTGCGCATCGGGTTGATCTCGTCGGGCAGCGTCCAGCCCGGCCCGCCAGCGCCGTCTCCTCGAGGATCACCATCCTGAACCACAAAGTCGGGGACCACGCGATGCACTGTGAGGTTGTCGTAGAAGCCACTCTCCGCAAGCTGAGCGAAGTTCCACACCGTCAGCGGGGCCTCCGCTGGATACAGCTCGACGGTGAACGAGCCGCGGCTGGTGTCGACCCGGGCCATTCGGATGGTCTGGATCTCCGCAAGCGGCGCAGAGCGAATCATCGGGTGGCTGGGCGGCAGCGGAGTGCGGGTGGCGACAGCGAGCTCGGCAGCGACGGCACGGATCGTGGCCTCGTGGTGACTGGAGAGGCCCTGAATGGCCGCTCTGGCGCCGGCAGCGGGACGCCGGACCTTCGGGTAGCTACCGGAGTACAGCGAGAGCAGTGCCTCCGCGACCGACTGGAGGAGGTCGATGTCGGTGGCATCCTCCAGCGACGCCAGCAGCGCGGCCTCCGCAGAGGCGACAGGATTGTCCGCCAGCCAGCCCGCTCCGACAGCGATGACCATCGGATCGGAGGAGGTCAGCAGGGCGATCATCTGCTCGGTCGAGGGATCCAGCTCCGCGAGGTGCCAGGCGGCCATGGTGCGCACAGCGGTCTCGTCATCACGGATCGCGAGCGCGCTGAGCCGGTCGGTGTCCTCGGAGAGTGCGGCAGCGGCGACACGGATGCGGGTCGGCATGGAGCCATCAAGCCACTGCGAGAGCTCTCCAGTGAGCTCCGTGACCCCCTCGAGCTCGGAGCCTGCCAGTGCAGCGAGCACCGCAGCGGCCTCGATGACGGCAGGATCACCGGAGACGCGGTTTGCCTCCGCAGCCTCTAAGGTGCTGCCAGCCTCCAGCAGCGGCAGCAGGAGCGCCGCGTGGTCAAAGTCCGCCATTGTCGCAATCGCAGCGATGGCTTCTCGACGCACGCCCAGCTCTGGTGCGCTCAGCAGGGACTCGACCCCTGACCAGCCGGTAGCGGATGCAGTGCGAGCCAGTGCGATCCGCACCCCGACATCCGGATCGGTAGCGAGTGCGTCGAAGCAAGCATCTCGGTCGGGGAGGGCGAGGTTCATTGTGGCGTAGATGAGCCGCGTGCGGGTGTCTGGGTCTCGGTAGCGGCTCAGGGCCGCGAGCAGGTGGGTCGTGTCTGTCGCGGAGAGCGCCTCAGGGCGGATTCGAGACAGCGCGTAGGCTGCTGCCCGCCGAACCGCAGGATCTCCACTGTCGAGCTGACTGAGCAGCGCATGGAGGACCTCCGGTCTCTCGACCCCCTCGACCTTGCGTCGAGCGAGAATGCCCAGCGCGTGACCGGCTGCGACGGCGACCTCGGGGAGCTGAAGCATGTTCGGGCGCTCGTTGAGTGCCGACAGCAGGGGCTGGATTGCAGATGCAGAGCCTTCCTTTCCGAGGCCCTCGACCAGCGCTGCTCGGACACCATGGTCCTGCTCGACGGTGAGCTGTGTGAGCATTGCCGGCTCACCGCCTGGCGTCTGTCCCAGGGCAAACGCAGCCTCGTACCGGACCAGCGGCTCGGGATCTGCGGCCAGACGACGGAGCGGAGAGAGGGCCGCGGCAGTGCGCAGGCGGCCCAGTGCCCGTGCAGCGCGCGCGCGAGTCTCGGGATCGTCGTGCGTGATGTACCCGGCGAGCGCCTGAGGTGGAATTCGCTGTGCCTCCAGCTGGAGGATGATCTGGGCATCGAGCGGGTCGAGCGCCAGCGCGGCAGAGATGAGCAGCCAGGGAGTCATTGGGAAGGCCTTATCCGGCTTGAGTGGCGCTCGTCTGACAACAGCGACCAGCAGTGCACCAGGGCAGCCGTGGACCGTGCCCCTGAGGCTGGGAGACGACCGAGACCTCACGGTCGAGCGGGGTGCCGGAGACGACCGCTGTCAGTCTGGGAGGAATCCGTCTCTGGAACAACCAATTGAACGTTTGATTGGTTATGCTCCGGTCATGTCCAGGCCCGTCAATGCGGACGCCGCTGCAACCCGTCGGCGCATCCTCTGCGCTGCCCTCGCTCTGTTTGCCCGCCAGGGAGATAGCGCCTCTATCCGGAGCATTGCCGGAGAGGCGAAGGTGAGCATCGGCATGGTTCACCACTACTTCGGCAGCAAGGATGGCCTGCTGGATGCCTGCGTGGAGGAGATGTATGCGGAGCTGTCCAGCCTCCAGGAGCGGCTGGTGCCCACCCTCCTGAATGGCGGCACCCTCTCGGTTATTCTGCCGCAGGCGGTCCGAATGGGCTTTCAGTTTGCCTGTGAGCATCGCCTCGCGGTTCGTCTGCTTAACCGGCAGGTCATGTCCGCCGGCACCCTGAGCACGGATCGAAGGATGCGCTTCCAGGCGCCGTTCCTCGACCTCCTCACTGCTGCGCTGGCCCAGACCGGTCAGCACCCCACCGACATCCGGCTCTCGCTCCAGACGGTCGTGATGCTGCTTGCCCGATACGCGGTCAGTGCGCCGGAAGAGCTTGCCTTCTTCGTCAATGATCCCGAGCAGGATCCCTTGATTGCCGTCGAGGATCACCTCGTCACCGTCGCCTGTAGCCTGCTCCTGAGGAGTTCCCTGTGACCACTGATGTTCTCCCCCCTGATGCCCCCGCTCCGATGGTCGACAGCCCTCCACGGGTCCTCCCGACGGCATCAGAGATCGAGGAGGCGATGGCCTTGCCGCTGACCACCCGGTTCATCCTCGACGAGGCGATCTCTGGTGTGCAGCAGGCCTTCCTCGATGCCCACGGCTTCATCTTGTTCGGCGGCGTCGCGACCCCTGAGGAGGTCGCGCTCATCCTCCGCGAGGTCGATCAGGTCCAGGACGCCCTGATTGCAGAGCAGAAGACCATCGTAAACGGAATCCCGCTCTGCATCGGTGAAGATGGAGAGGGAGGCCCCTTCATCCAGCGGTTTGCATTCACGTCGCTGTACTCCGAGAAGATCTCCTCTTTCGTTCACGACAGTCGCTTCTTGCCGATCCGTGGGCTCATCGGTGAGCGGACTCGGGTGGGGGAGGGGGAGCGAGACGGGGTGGTCTTCAACCGCAACATGACCGTCGAGGGCAGCGCCTATACCCGGCTGGGCTGGCACACCGATGGCCTGCGCGACCTGTTCATGCTTCATCCCACCTGGCCCTGGCTTCGACCTCCAGGCCCGATGCTCAACGTCGGCATACACTTTGACCACATCAAGGCTGAAGACGGTGGTCTGCGCCTGATCCCGGGCAGCCACACCCAGGGCTTCCTCTCGATGCTGTTCCGGAAGCCCTACTTTCTCTCTCATGGGATCGATCGCAACGAGATTGCTGTCGAGACCGAGCCGGGCGACCTGACGGTCCATGATGGTCGAATGTGGCACCGTGTCGAGCGCTCTCCGTGGACCGGGCGGCGCTCCCTGCGGCGCACGATGTATGTGCCCTACCTCTTGGATGCCTACCAGCCGAAGTCTGAGGACTCTGGAACCCCGTTTTACCACCGCCTCTCTGCGCCGCTTAATCGCTTTACCCGGGCTGGATAGCAGCGGTGTAGACACACCGCCGGTGGTTCAGGTCATAATGCCGACCATGGAGCCTGCTGCGGTAAAGATCCTGCTTCGAGGTGTGCGCTCTCGCGGAGAGATCAAGCGCCTCGGCACCCGACTGGATCGGGAGCCGGTGCTGCGTGCTGCAGCGCTGGGGCTCGCGTCCGCTGAGGGGGTCTCGGTCGAGCCTGCGTGGTCGGGAAAGCGTCTGGTCCGCGCGCTGCTGGATCGGAGCGCCTCGGCTCAGGTACGCAAGAATCCCATCCGGGTCGACGAGTCGTTTACCTGCATCTGGTGCGGGGAGTCCGTCTCACCGGGAGGGGCTCGGGTCCGAGATCACTGTCCCCGGTGCCTGCGCTCTCGGCATGTCGATGTCGTGCCGGGTGATCGGGCTGCGGACTGTGGGGGAATCCTCCATCCGACCTCGATGACCCTCTCTGGAGGGGAAGTGGTGATTCAGTACCGGTGTGGCACCTGCCAGGCGACCCACCAGGTGCGTGCTCACCCCACCGATCAGCTTCCGCCGTCGCTGTCTCCCAAGGATCTCCCCGGACGGCCGTCGGCGGCGGTGCCTCGGGCGCGGACCCTCCCGCATCGCGTGCTCGCGTTCATTCGGCACGGTCGACTGTGGGCGCCCGGAGAGCGTGTTGTGGTCGCGGTCTCTGGCGGGCTCGACAGCACCTGTCTCTTGGAGATTCTGGCCCGAACCCAGGGCGCGCACGGTGGTCTGCTGGAGGTGGTCAGCTTCGATCATGGGCTCCGTCCAGCGTCGAAGGATGAGGTCGCGCGGGTCGCGGCGCATGCTGAACGGCTGGGGCTGCCGTTTGTCAGCCGCCGGCTCTCCCTTCCTCAGGGCGCGAACCTACAGGCTCGCGCACGCGCGCTCCGGCGGGCGGAGCTGCTGGGGCGGGGAGCGGACCGTATCGCGACAGGGCACCACCGAACCGATCGTGCCGAGACGGTGCTCTACCACTTGCTGCGTGGCTCGGGCGCGCGCGGTCTGCGAGGGATGCTGCCGCTGGATGCACCGTGGTGTCGTCCGCTGCTCGCTGAGCCCCGGACGATTCTGGATGCCTGGGCACGTCAGGAGGGACTGTCGTGGGTAGAGGACCCCTCCAACCCCGCCTCTCAGCGCGGAGAGATCCGCCGGCTGATGCCGCGTCTGGATGCCATTCATGGCGGCGCTGAGGCCGCGCTGGCTCGGACTGGCCGGCTGCTTGCGCGTGACGATGCTCTCCTCAGTCGCCTCACCGATGACGCCTGGCAGCGTCACCACCGCGATGAAGGGCTGCTCCTCGAGGGGCTCCGCAATGAGGATGAAGCCATCCAGCTCCGTCTCCTTGTCCGCCTCACGGCACCCTGTCCCCGGCCCGTTCGGGCCGACCAACTGGAGGCATTCCTCTCCTGGCACCCGATAGAGGGTGGGGGAATCCCACTGCCAGCGCGCCACCGGCTTGCGCTGCATAATGGACTGCTGATCTTGGAGGAAGCCTGATGGCTGAAGACGATTCCAACGCGCTGGCGGAAGAGCTGGCGCGCGGGCTTGCTCACAACGTCAACAACGTCTTGGCGAGCATCATCGGCAACATCTCGGTTGCTCGGGCCAGCCTTCCTCCAGAGGATCCAATCCGCAACCGCCTGGATGCCGCTGAGCGGGCCTCGTTCAAGCTCCAGGAGCTGACCGAGCGCCTCCAGCTCTATGCGCGTCGGATCGAGCCGATGCTGGAGCCGGTCTCGGTCGAGAGGCTGGTCTCAGATGTTCTCGCCCGGAGCGAGTCAACCGTGACATGCGACATCACGCCTGGTCTCACCATCCGTGCCGACGCTGCCCTGCTGACCCGTGCGCTCCTGGAGCTGCTGGACAACGCCCGGGAGGCGGGCTCCCCCACGGTCTCCATCGAAGCACATGCCGACGGCAGCACAGCCAAGATTACCATCACCGATCACGGCCACGGTATCGCACCCGATGTGGCTGAGGGCATGTTCTCGCCGTTCTCCACGACCCGCTCGCGGGGACGCGGGCTGGGACTTCCGATCGTCGCAGCGATGGCCCATATCCACGGTGGCGAGGTCCAGTATAAAGCACCGGCGACTGGCGGTGCGCAGTTCTGTCTTCGGATTCCCAGGGCCACCACGGCTATCCCGGAGGAAGCTGTTACCGGCCACCGAGTGCTGCTTGTGGATGACGAGCAGGCCCTCCGGGAGGTGCTCGGAGAGATGCTGAGCCTGCTTGGACACGACGTCACCATCGCCTGTGACGGAGAGGAGGCGCTGGAGCAGTTCCAGCGCGCTCAGCTTGAGGAACGGCCGTTCACTCTCGTCGTGCTCGACCTGATGATCCCCGGTGGCGCTGGTGGTGCGGACATCCTCGCGCGGATGCGCGCGGATGCCTCAAGATTTCAGGCGATTGTGAGCAGCGGCTACTGGGCCGAGGCGACCGCTCAGCTCGGTCGCGACGGCTTCCAGGCTGTGCTCATCAAGCCGTTTACACTCTCTGACGTAGAAGCCGCCGTCGAGCAGGCACTCGACAGCGGCTTAGTCTGACGCAGAAGCCGCCGTCGAGCAGAGACTCGACCGCGGCCTCAGGTCATCAGCGCCAGGAGTCACCCAGGATGAGGTAGGTCGCGCCAGCACCGGAGCTGGCGGAGTTGCCGCCGACCAGGAAGTCTGGGCTGCCGTCTCCGGAGACGTCTCCGGCTCCACTCATCCAGATGCCCGCCTGGTCACCTGCAGTCTCGCCGCCGTAGATGGCGTCTGCTGCGGAGAGCGAGAGGGTACCGGTGATTGGACCGAGGACCACGTAGGCAGCACCAGCGCCGGTTCCGCTGCCGTCGTTCTCCTTGGCTCCGATGAGGAGGTCGTCGAATCCATCGCCGTCCAGGTCACCCGCTGCGCCGATGCCGCGTCCCGCTCGATCGTTTCCGTTCTCACCCTCGAAGATTGCGTTCGCGGCAGACAGCTCGACCGCGCCAGAGAGCGGCCCAAGCAGCAGGTAGGCCCTGCCGTCGTCACCGGTCTTGCTGACATCCGAACGCTCAGCGCCGATGAGGAAGTCTGCGAAGCCGTCGTTGTTGACGTCACCCGCCTCAGAGACCTGAGAGCCCGACTGATCGTTGCTGGCTTCACCGATGAACGAGGCATTGGCGGTGGAGAGGCTGACGGTGCCCGACAGCGGGCCGTGCATCAGGTAGGTGATGCCGACGTTGGAGACGGTGATGCTGTCGCGCTCAATGTCGGCGCGGTAGGCTCCGACCAGGACGTCATCGAACCCGTCGCCGTCAACATCGCCGGCTGCGCTGACCCAGGAGCCGGCGTAGTCCTGTGCCGAGACGCCCTGAAGGATGGCGTCTGCGGTGCTCAGGTCTCCAGAGGTCGCCGGTCCGTAGAACAGGTAGGCTGCGCCGGCATTTGCCGCTGCGTCGTCGTTCTTGTAGCCGGAGATCAGGAAGTCATCGTTGCCATCGTCGTCTACATCGCCGACTGCAGCGACCGACTTTCCAGCCTGATCGCCGGCACCGGTGCCGGTCAGCTTGAGGTCTGCGCTGGAGAGGCTGAGCGCTCCAGAGACCGGACCGAGGACGACGTAAGCCGCACCAGCGTCGGTTCCTCCAGCATCTTCGTTCAGCGCGCCAACGACCATATCGTCGAAGCCATCGTTGTTGAAGTCACCGCTGGCAACCGAGCCTCCAGAGTAGTCGTTGTCGGCCTCACCCGTAAGCTCGGCATCGGCGCTGCTGAGGCTCAGGTTTCCGGTGACCGGTCCGAACACCACGTATGTGCTGCCGCGATCGGTTCCGCCGTTGTGGACCAGTCGTGCACCGACCACCACGTCTGAGAAGCCGTCACCGTTGATGTCGCCACCGGTCATGTGGTACCCCGCGAGGTCGCCAACGCTCACACCGCTGAAGCTTGCGTCAGCGCCGGAGAGGTTGGCGTCGCAGGTGCCCATGCTGTCGATGGTGTCGCAGTCGCTGTCCACACCATCGCTGCAGACCTCTGGAGCACCCGGGTAGGTGGTGTTCTCGCCATCGTCACAGTCCGTGCTGTCTGTGATGTAGCCAGAGGGCTGGTCGCATGAGACGAACGTGACGTCGCTGTCTCCGAAGGTGTCCTCATCGGAGTCTGCGTAGAAGGTGGTCGCATCCGAGGCGTCGTTCTCATCACCGGAGCAGTTGTTGTCGGTGCCGTCGCAGGTCTCCGCCTCACCGGGGTTTACGGTGTTGTCGGCGTCATTACAGTCAGAGTCATCGGCGAGGTAGCCGGAGGGCTCGCTGCAGGCTGCGGAGGTCACAGCCGCATCGCCATAGCCGTCGCTGTCGGTGTCTGCGTAGAAGGTGAGAACATCGATTGCATCCAGCTCATCACCGGAGCAGTTGTTGTCGGTGCCGTCGCAGGTCTCCGTCTCACCGGGGTTTACGGTGTTGTCGGCGTCATTACAGTCAGAGTCGTCGGCGAGGTAGCCGGAGGGCTGGTTGCACGCATTGGCGAAGAACAGGGTGTCTCCGTAGCCATCGCCGTCGGTGTCTGCGAACCAGGTCGAGGCGTCGGAAGCATCACTCTCGTCGCCGGAGCAGTTGTTGTCAGTGCCGTCGCAGGTCTCGGCTGCGTTGGGGTTGACCGCGGCGTCTCCGTCGTCGCAGTCTTCAGCGTTGGTGCGGTAGCCGTTGGGACGGTCGCATGCGGCGAAGGTGTTGTTTACGTCTCCGAAGAAGTCCGCGTCGAGGTCTGCGTAGTAGGTGGTTGCATCTGAGGCGTCGTTCTCGTCGCCGGAGCAGTTGTTGTCGACGCCGTCACAGGTCTCGGCAGCATCCGGGTTGATCGCGCCGTCAGTGTCATCGCAGTCGCTTCCGTCCACGATGGTGCCGGAGGGCTGGGTGCAGTCGAGGATGGGTGCGCTGGCGTCTCCGTAGCCGTCGCTGTCGGAGTCTGCGTAGAAGGTCGAGGCATCCGAGGC
>JAQXDW010000013.1 GCA_029251165.1 Myxococcota bacterium | reverse complement strand
CAGAGCCCGTCGAAGAGCCCGTCAGCGCAGAGCCCGTCGAAGAGCCCGTCAGCGCAGAGCCCGTCGAAGAGCCCGTCAGCGCAGAGCCCGTCGAAGAACTCGTCGGCGGACGGGGTGCTGGGCCGGCTGCTGACACCGCCCCCACCAATGCCGGTCCAAAGGGAGGACGTGGTCACTGGGCTGGCTTCACTCAGGCACAGCCCCCCTCAGGAGAGGGACCTGTCGGCGGACGCGGTGCCGCTCCTCTCGCCGACTCCACGCCCTCCAATGACGGCCCGCGAGTTTCTGGAAATGCAGCCCTCAGCGGCAGCAACCGAGGAGGCTAAGCCGCAATGTTTCTGGGCAGCTTCTTGCTCCTGAGCAGCACCGTACATGCCGCCTGGCCGGACATCTACCCCTCGCGGGTCGCTGCCCTTGCTGCGCTCCGCTCAGACCTGATCACCCCGGCGCTCAGCCGAGACGAGGCCGCAATTGCCGCACAGTACGAGCAGGCCTGCAAGAAGGGCTTCCCCAGTGCCTGCTACTGGGAAGAGTGGGCTGGGGACATGGTCAAGGCCGAGGCGTACTTCTCCCGCAAGTGCACTGCAGAGCCCCTGGCCTGCGTTGTCCTCGGCTGGTCACAGACCCGGGTCGACGGCGAGCTGAGTCAGTGGGCACCAGACGCCGCCGCCGGTGTCAAGGCGTTCAGCCGTGCCTGCAAGGAAGCCTATGCGCCAGGCTGCACCGAGCTGGGTGCGCTGTACCGCGCCGGGGTCGGCGTCGAGGCCGATCCGGTCCGAGCCGCTGCGCTGCTCGAAGAAGGCTGCAAGGCTGAGGACTGGTGGGGCTGCCACCAGCTCGCTGAGATGCACTGGTCTGGCGAGGTCGTCACACCGGATCTCACCACCGCAGCCCGGCTCAGCCAGATCGGCTGCTCCCACGACATCCCGCAGAGCTGTGCCTCTTTGGGACAGGCTCTCGAGAGCGGCACCGGCATCCCGCGCGACATGCTCGCTGCGGTGCCCCTGTACCAGCAGACCTGTGAGCGGGGCATCATCGAGAGCTGCTACGCCCTGGGCGCACTCTACGCCGAGGGACGGGGGGTCGCGCCCTCCCCCGTCACCGCGATGGCCCTGTTCAAGATGACCTGTGAGACTGGGGATCAGCGCGGCTGCCACGGCGCCGGACTGCTGTACGTCGATGGCATGGGTGTCACACAGGACATTCCCAGCGCGCTGCGCATGTTCGACGGCGCCTGCGAGTCCGGATTTGCACCCGCTTGCTCACAGATCGGTGAGCTGTACATGGCCGGCAGCGGCGTCGATCGCGACAAGCGACTCGGGATGCGCTACCTCCGGCGCGGCTGCGAAGCTGGAGACGTCACCGGCTGCGAGTACCTCGGCGAGGTGCTGGCGATGAGCCGGGAGCTGGAGACCGACAGCGGAGAGGCTGTCCGGCTCCTGCACATGGCCTGCTCTGCCGGCAGCGGGAGGGCCTGTGGTCTCCTGGCTGGCCTCTACGAAGACGGCCGCGCCCCTGTGGGCGACATCTCCGCAGAGTCTCTCCGCATCTCCGCATGCGAGAAGGGAGACGGGGAGAGCTGCCGCATCCTGGCGACCCGCCACGGCGGGGCCCGCCAGTGGTTCGAGAAGGGCTGCGCCGGAGACGACGGCGAGAGCTGCGGGGCGCTCGGACTCATCGCAAGAGACGCCGGAGAGCCCGAGGCTGCAGCCTGGCTTCAGCAGTCCTGCCAGCTCAACTACGTGCCCGCCTGCGTGGCGGGCGGTGCCTTGTTCGAGGTGACCGGAGACCTTCCCGCTGCCCTCACCCTCTACGAGCGGGCCTGCGAGCAGGACGACGAAGCGGGCTGCATCGCCGCCGCCCCGATCGCCTTTGAGGCTCGGTTTGAGGACATCATCCGACAAGCCTTCTCCTCCAGCGTCTGCCAGGTCTGGCGAATCGACCCTGCCAACGCCGCGAGCAGTCGACTCCTCGTCGAGGTCGACGGTCCCCGCTTCTCTGTCCTCGAGGGGCCGCTGTCTGGAAGCGAGGCCACCGCATGGCATCGCGAGGACGTGATCGAGGAGGGAGCAACCTGGGCGGGCCGAAGCTACTGGGAGATCGGTGGCGGCGACGCGACCGAGAACGTCTGGCTGCACAGCGAGCCCGTCAATGCCGAGCCCGTCTGGCCCCCTCCCCCGCCCTCCACGAATGCCGAGCGGACCTGGAGTCGCCTGGACCGGTACTGGGAGAAGACCGTCGAGCACTACGAGGCCTGGGCGGTCAAGGATGGCATCAACGGCTTTCCTGGCCCCGACAGCTATGCGCGGGATCAGGACGGCACCAACTCGCTGGCCTACTCCCGTGAAGACGGCAGCCTGCGACGCCTCCACACCGAGGGACGCTGTCGGTTCATCGGAGAGGCGCCGGTCCTGCTCACCGAGCACTGCTCCGAGCTTCAGGCCCTGATGGCCGCGAGCCTCGTCACGACCTGCCAGTAGCGGCCCCCAATGGTGACCGCCGGCACTGTCGCGCTCATCGTGCACCTCAGGGCAGAGACGCGCCTTACTTGCGTCCGCCAAGCTTCGCGGCCATCGCCTGGAGGTACTTCTGGCCCACAGCAGAGAACCAGGTGTCGAGGAAGGCATCCATGTTCTCGTCGTCGGCCTTGCGGACAGCCGCGAGGAGCGGAGCGGTGTACAGCTGGCGCGTGACAGCAGCACCATCACCAGGCTTGCCGGCCAGGGTCTGGGCGAGTCCGAGGGCAAACGCCTCGGCATCCTCAGCGAGCTCGTCTGCATAGCCGAGCCGGAGGGCCTCATCCGGGCGCATCAGCTTGCCCATCATGCTCAGCTTGAGGGCTGCCTGTGGGGTGGTGCGGGCAGCCAGCAGCACCTGGGTACCGGCCGGTACCGCGATGCCGAGATCGACCTCGGACAGCCCGAACTTCAGGCCTTCTTCACGACAGACCCGAAGGTCACAGCCCATGCTGAGGATAAAGCCGCCGGCGATGGCGTGACCATTGAGGGCGCAGATTGTGGGACAGGGCAGCGCCATCAGGAGGTAGAGCGCCTCCAGGAAGCGGCCGAAGAAGGTCGCGATGGCCGGACGATCCCAGCCCGCGATGAGCGGAAGCGGGAAGCCTCCAGAGAAGATCGAGGCACCGCCACCGTCGAGAATAAGTGCACGAGGAGGAGAAGCGGTCAGCTCCTCAAGCGTCGCGCAGAGGGCATCGAGGAGGGGCGGGGTCAGGGGATTGCCGCGTCCGCTGCTCAGGGAGATGCGGACGATGTCATTGTCGAGGCGCTGGATGGTGATCGGGGGCATGGCGGCTCCAGGGTAGAAGGGTCTCTGCAATAACCCTGCTATCGGACCGGCAGGAATGTCGCAGACCAGGGAGCGTTCTGCTGCGCAGGCTCCGCACGCTCAGCACCCCAGCCGCAGCGGCGCAGACTCATCGCCACCGTCGCCTTCGCAGCGCGTCGGAAGAGCCCGACCGGCTCAGGGCGTCAGGGCACCGGAGCGCTTCAGCCTCCGATACACCACATCAGCGACCCGGACGCTGCTGTCGGAGCTGAGGTGGATGTGATCCACAAAGTCCGCCAGGTCCCAGACCGCTCCGACCGAGACGATATCCTCCAGATCGATGAGGGCGAGCCCCTCGTCCGCTGCTGTGCGTCGAATCTCAGCGTTGACCCCGGCCTGAGCCCGCCGGGCTGCCGAGATCACCTCCGCCAGCGCAGGGTCGAGCCCGTCGGGTGGCTGCCCCGGGACGAGGTAGGTCATCAGCACCACCTGCCCGCCCCGATCCGCCGCAGCGGCCTGGAGCGGCGCCAAGACAGCGGGGAGCGCGGCGAGCGCGTCGTCTCGGACGAAGGGTCCGGTGTCCGCGAGCGCGGTCCACACCCAGCGCGCGACACGGACGATGCGCGGCTGCCATGCGGCCGCCGTACGGGCATCACCGGGCTCCGCTGCTCGGCGATGACGCTCAAACCCACGGCGGGCACCCGGATCCCACCGCAGGGCGTCGTTGTGCCCCAGCATGACCAGCACCACCGGACGGGCATCCTCCGGCAGCGCCGTGACCAGCTGGGTCGCCTGGGCAATTCCATCGCGGACCTGTGCACCAGGTGTCGCCGCACGGAGCACCGAGACATCGTGGCGGGCGAGGTTCAGCGAGAGGTGATCAGGCCAGGCCTGCCCAGCGGGCACCCCGACCCCAGCGGTCACCGAGTCCCCCACACACACCACCGTTCCAGCAGTCTCCTCCGCAAGTCCGGCGGTGCTGTTGCTCACAGCCAGCGTGGGGATGATCGTCAGCACAACCTCAGCGAGCGCGAGGAAGGCGACAAACATGACTCCGGAGTAGATAATTCGGCGGGAGAGCGGCAGCGAGGAGGCCATGGCGAGGCCGTAACCTTGATGCAGAGGGTTGACGGTTTTCCGGCGGTGTCTACGCTCTGAACATGCGGAGAGGATGGCTCAGGCGCCGACGGTAGTGCGCCTCACAGCTTTCCTTTCCCTTCAACGCTGAACTGGAGTGACGCACGATGCCCGATCTGCGCCTGGACTTCTCTGTGCCTGTAAACCTCTCTGACACCCTTCCCCTGCTGCCCCTCCGCCGTGGCGTCCTCCTGCCCGGCATGCTCAGCTCATTCGGCATCGGACGTGAGCGCTCTCGCGCTGCCGTCGCAGCCGCCATGAAGAACGACGGCATCATCCTCGTCGCCGTTCAGCGAGAGGAGGTCTCTGAGCCCGCGCCCTCCGACCTGCTCCCGATCGCCGTCCTCGCCCGAATCGTGAAGGGCCCGATGCCCGGCGGGCGCGCCCCGCAGTACCTCATCCAGGGCATCCGACGGGTCCAGCTCCGCGGCTTCCCGGCGACCCACCCTCACATCGAGGCGCGGTACAGCGTCATCGAGTCTCCCTGGCCGGTCAGCACTGAGGCTGCCGGAACCCTGAGCGCCCTGAAGGAGCTGGTCAGTCAGACCGCTGAGCTGCTGTTTGACCGCGCGCCGGGCAGCCTGCTCTCGAGCCTACCTCCGTCCCTGTTCATCGATGCGATCGCTGGCCTGGTCAACACACCGATGCCCTGGAAGCACACCCACCTCCAGACCATCGATCCAATGCTGCGCGCAGAAGGAGTCCTCAAGCAGGTCATCGCAGCCCGAGAGGTCATCGCAGCGCGAAAGTCGATCTCCGAGCGCATGGAAGAAGACGTCAAGGGCATGAACCGAGAGGTCCTGCTGCGCCGGCAGCTCAAGGCCATCCAGGAAGAGCTCGGTGAGGGCGGCGACGATCAGCTCGGCGAGCTGCGCACACGGCTGGAGGCCCTGCCCCTGCCCGACGAGGTCCGCAAGCTGGTCGACCGCGAGCTGGCCCGTCTCGACCGACTCAGCGCCTCCTCACCAGAGCGATCCGTCGCGGTGGACTGGCTGGAGTGGATCGTCGAGCTGCCCTGGAGCGTCTCCAGCGCAGTCGATGTCGACCTCAATGCCTTGGAGGATGCCCTGGATCGCAGCCACTACGGCCTCGAAGACGTCAAGCGGCAGGTCGTCGAGCACCTCTCGGTCCGCAAGCTGGCTGGCAAGGGGCGCGCAGACGTCCTCCTCCTCGTCGGTCCACCCGGGGTCGGCAAGACCAGCATCGGGCAGGCCATCGCAGACGCCACGGGCCGCAAGCTGGTCCGGGTCGCCCTCGGCGGTGTGAGAGACGAGGCCGCCCTGCGCGGACATCGACGGACCTACATCGGCGCCCGCCCCGGTCGTCTGATCGCCGGCCTGCGGAAGGCCGGGACCGAGGACCCGGTCGTGCTCCTCGATGAGCTGGACAAGCTCGGGCGAGGCTGGCAGGGCGACCCCTCTGCGGCGCTGCTGGAGATCCTCGACCCCGAGCAGAACCACGCGTTCGTCGATCACTACCTGGAGGTTCCCTTTGACCTCTCTCGGGTGCTGTTCATCGCGACCGCCAATGATCTCTCGACCATCCCCGCCCCGCTTCGGGACCGCATGGAGATCCTCAACATCGCCGGGTACACCCCCGAGGAGAAGGTCGTCATCGCCCGCAGCCACCTGCTGGAGACCCTCGCGACAAACGCCGGCGTCGAGGTGGGGGATGTCGATCTGACCGACGATGCCATCCGAGCGGCGATCATGGGCTGGACCCGAGAGGCCGGAGTGCGTCAGCTTCAGCGGACCCTCGGGCGGATCTTCCGCGCCGTCGCAGTCAAGAAAGCCCGTGGAGATCTGGCGGGGCCGCTGCGGGTGACCGAGGCAGATCTGCCCACATACCTCGGGCGACGGAAGGTCTACGATGCCTCCCACGAGGCCCCCACCCGTCCAGGCATCGCGACGGGACTGGCCTGGACCCCGACCGGCGGAGACGTTCTATACGTGGAGGCTTCCACCATTCCCGGCAAGGGCCAGCTCATGCTGACGGGACAGCTCGGAGACGTCATGAAGGAGTCCGCTCGGGCTGCGCTGACCTACGTGCTGTCTCACGCCCGAGCACTCGACATCCCAGAGGATGCCCTTCGGGACCGCGACGTCCACATGCACGTCCCGGCGGGTGCCGTGCCCAAGGACGGTCCCTCCGCCGGCATCACGATGGCCACGGCCCTGACCAGCCTCCTGACCGGACGGGTCATCCGAGATGATGTCGCGATGACCGGCGAGGTGACCCTGCGCGGACGGGTGATGCCGGTGGGTGGAATCAAGGACAAGGTGCTCGCAGCACACCGTCGGGGTCTCAAGCGGATCATCCTCCCCAAGCGAAACGAGGTCGATCTGGATGACCTGCCGGCAGAGGCACGAGAGGCGCTGGAGTTCTTCCCCGTCGAGCACATGGACGATGTCCTCGCCGCCGCGCTCACAGACCGGGATGCCCCGCTCCCCGCTCCCCGGACCGGCCTCGCTGGCGGCAGCATGATGGGACCGGCTCAGGCCAAGGGATCGTAGACGAGCGGAAGGCCAGGACCTCCTGCGGGTTGTCCTGGCCGTGCCCTCCACCACACCGCGACCCTCGAGTCGACGGTGTGACGTGCTAAGAGAGCACCAGGAGAGACGTCGTGACCCTGCTGTTCTTGACCGGACTTGCCGCCGCAGTCCCCCCCCAGCCCGCCCCGATCACCCCGAGCGTAGAGGAACACATCCTGCTGACCATGGGTGGCGTGGCGTTTCGGTACAGCTCCGACGGAGAGAGCGTCGGTATCGTCGACATCAACGCCGCCCCGGACGTCGTGATCGCTCAGGTGATGAATCTTCCTCCCCGCGTGGACGAGATCGGACCGCTGGTCAGCCTCACGCCCTACGCGGTCAGCGGCGCAGAGATGTTCGGAGCAAAGTGGGCGCTGGGTTCGTCGATCTACAGCGCGACCTTCCACATCATCTACGACTGTGACCTCTCCGCAGGCTGGTGCGTCTACGATCTCGATCCCGCCAAGGACAACGATCTCGACAGCACTCAGGGGAGCTATCAGGTCTACGCCAGCGACTCGGGCAGCCGGCTGGTCTACCGCTCAAGCAGCCAGAGCACCATCCTGCCGGACTTTCTGATGAAAAAGTTCGCACGAGATGGAGCCATCGAACTGCTCTCCGGGATCCGACAGCGCTCCGAGGGATAGACTGCTCCCAACCCGGGAGCCCTCATGCAGCCGATTCCACACATTGCCAACAAGCTCGGCATCTCCGAAGACGCACTCATTCCATACGGAAGAGACAAGGCCAAGGTCGAGCTGTCGGTTCTCGATCGGCCCCGCACGCGTCCAGGAACGGGTCGTCTGGTGCTGGTCTCCGCGATCACCCCCACTCCGGCCGGAGAGGGCAAGACCACCACGACCATCGGGCTTGGACAGGCGCTTGAGCGCGCTGGAGAGTCGGTCTGTTTGGCGCTCCGGGAGCCCTCGATGGGCCCCTGCTTTGGCATCAAGGGGGGCGGAACCGGCGGCGGCAAGAGCCAGCTCATCCCGACCGCAGACATCAACATGCACCTCACCGGCGACCTCCACGCGGTGACCTCCGCCCACAACCTCCTCGCGGCGATGGTGGACAACCACCTCCACTTCCGCTCAGAGCCCCGGTTCAACATCCAGCGCATCCTGTGGCGGCGGGTGATGGACATGAACGATCGCTCGCTGCGCAACATCCTGGTCGGGCTCGGCGGGCGCGGCCAGGGCACCCCGCGAGAGACCGGCTTCGACATCACCGCAGCCTCCGAGCTGATGGCGATCCTCTGCCTCTCCGAGAGCACCGAGGATCTCCGCGCTCGGCTCGCCCGCACGCTCGTCGGCTTCGACGAGGCCGGCAACACGGTCACCGCAGATGACCTGGGCGCGACCGGCGCAATGCTCGCGATCCTCCGTGACGCCATCAAGCCCAACCTCGTGCAGACCATGGAGGGCACCCCTGCCCTGGTTCACGGCGGACCGTTCGCCAACATCGCCCATGGCTGCAACAGCGTCATCGCGACGAAGATGGCGATGCACACCGCAGACTGGACCATCACCGAGGCCGGCTTCGGGTTCGATCTGGGGGCGGAGAAGTTCTTCGACATCAAGTGCGCCTCAGCCGGGCTCTCGCCCTCTGCGGTCGTGCTCGTCGCCACTGTTCGGGCCCTCAAGATGCACGGCGGCGTGGGGCTCAAGGAGCTCGCGACGCCGAACCCGGCTGCGGTCGAGGCCGGCCTCCCCAACCTGGAGAAGCACATCGAGAGCGCCCAGGGCTACAGCGTCCCGGTCGTCGTCGCGATCAACCACTTCGGCGCAGACACCGACGAAGAGATCGCAGTCATCGAAGAGTTCTGCGCGGCCAAGGGGGTCCCGGTCGCGATCAGCCGGCACTTTGCAGAGGGCGGAGCCGGTGCCGCAGCGCTGGCTGAGGCAGTCATTGCCCACGCCGCCCCCACCACTCCAACGCTCAGCCCGATGTACGACTGGTCTGATCCCATCCCCACAAAGATCGAGAATGTCGCGAAGCGGATCTATGGTGCCGACCGGGTGGTCTACTCGGGAGCTGCGCGCAAGACCATGCGGCTGATCCAGAAGCTGAACCTCACCGGGCTGCCCATCTGCATCGCCAAGACCCACCGCTCCCTGTCTGATGATCCAAAGCGACTGGGCCGCCCCACAGGCTTTCCGCTCAATGTTCAGTCGATTCAGATCAACGCCGGTGCTGGTCTTCTGGTTGTGTTGACCGGTGACATCGTTCGGATGCCGGGACTTCCCAGGAGCCCGTCCGCGCTGCACTTCGATGTGATCGACGGCAGCATCACTGGAGTGTGGTAATGTTCGTCTTCTTCTCTGCAGTGTTCCAGCCCGAGAATCGGGCCGACTTCGATGGCATCGGGTATCGGTCCCCGGAGAAATGATGAGTAAGTGGAGTCTCAAGCAGTGGTCCGAGCAACTGCACAGCTCAGACGAGGCGGCGAGGCATGAAGCCGCAGTAATGCTCGGGGAGCAGGGAGACCCACAGGTCGTCCCCGACCTAATAGAGGTCAGCGGTAGGGAGCCCGGCCTCTGGACACCCACGAACCGTGGAGCCCCGACAGAGTCGACATTCCACCCCCTCTGTCAGACCGCCAACCACGCACTTCAGCTCCTCAGCTGCAGCGAGGTCCTGAAGGCGCGGACCGACCTGGAGCGCTGGCAGGCGTACAAGTCTGCCAAGTCCACCGCCAAGTCCGCCGCGCACGGCGAGGCACCGAGCTGGAAAGAGAGCGGCATTGCCTTGCTGGTTGCCGGTATCTCCAACAACCGACACGGCGCCTTCGAGCCGAAGACCAGCGCGCGTGCCGCCTGGCAGCTCGGCGAGATTGGCTTCGCGCTTCGAAGCTGGGAGCTCTTCCTCGGCAAGAAGATCGACTGGCCGTCGTTTGTCCACCTCTCTCCCAAGCAGTGGGGCCCAACCCCACCGGCGCTGGTCGCCTTCATGAAGACGAGCGGCTTCGACGCCGAGACCGGCATGGACACTGTGACAGCGCTCCACAGTCTGATCGGAGCAGAACTGGTCGAGATGCTGGTCGCACTCAGCGTGCGTCGAGAGCAGCGAGAGCCCAGCGACATCTCCAGCGTCCAGAAGAGCCTCATCGACTCCATCGGTCGCATCAAGTACACCGACGGTGCACCCGCCATCGTCGCGGCACTCCGTCCACAGTGGCCCGATCTCAGCTGGAGTGTGGTCTCGGCTCTCGGAGAGCTGCAGCTCGCAGAGACCCGACCCGCAGTCCAGTCGGTCCTTGAGCACGCGCAGGGCGCACTGAAGGCACGCGCAGCCCACACCCTTGGTCGACTCGGCGCGCCCCGTGCTACCAGCGTGCTGCTTCCGTTGCTCAATGACGACGATGCCTCCATTCGCACCCAAGCCGTCCGGGCGCTCGGTCGGCTCGGCGTCTCCCAGACCCGCGACCGCATCTTTCAGATGCTGATTGACTCCGACGAGACCGTCCGGTTCTCTGCCGGAACAGCGCTGGGCCTCCTTGGAGATGTGCGCACCGTTCCGTTCCTCCTCAAGGCCATCGCAGAAGGCGACAAGGTCGTCCAGCGCGAGGCAGAGATCGCGATGAAGACGCTGGGAAGCGGTGCCCTCACTCCGCTCGTCCAGCTGCTCCGCGAAGGAAAGAAGCCATACCGTGCCGAGGCCGCCCGCCGACTTGGCGCCCTCAAGGAAGGAGGCGCGGTCCGCTACCTCATCCCCACCCTGACGGAGGACGACTGTGGCATGGAGGCTGCGGCAGCGCTCCTTCGTATCGGAACCCCGGCGGTCGAAGATCTGCTCCGCTACCTCGGCGACGATCCCAACCTCGACAACGTCACTCCGGAGCTCAAGGAGCATGTCGCGCGGGTCCTCGGTAAGATCGGCGACCAGCGCACCGTCGAGCCGATGCTCGCCATCGTCACCAACACAAAGGCCTCGGCTCGCCTGCGGGAAGAAGCCGCTCGGGTCCTCGGTCTTCTCGGAGACACACGAGCAGTTACACCGCTGCTCACTGCGCTCTCGGAGACCTCCAGCGCTGCCATCCACGTCCGCGCGGAGGCCGCGAGAGCCTTGGGGCGTCTCGGCAGCCGCGAGCCCGTCCTGCACCTCATCGATGCTGTCGGCGACCCCGACGATAAGCTGCGAGCCTACGCCATCGAGGCGCTCGGCGCGCTGGAGGATGCCCGTGCCGTCGAGCCCCTCATCCAAGAGCTGTCAGGGTTCCGGCACGCAGGCCGGGCCAGTATCATCCAGGCGCTCGGTCGACTCGGAGACACCGCTGCCATCGAGCCGCTGCTGGATGTTGCCGAGGAGCAGCCGCACACGTACATCAACGGCTACGCTCTCCAGGCCCTCGCGCGCTTGGGTGAGGCCAGCATCGTGCCGCTGATCCTCCACGAGCGGGAGTGGCATCAGGAGCTCTCTCAGGTCCTCAAGACCCTCGGAACCAGCGCCATGCCTCCCCTCGTCGATCAGCTCCGTTCCGGCGAGAAGGAAGAGGTCCGCGCCCTCGCGGCGCTGTCGCTGGGCGACCTGGGCGAAGGGCGCTCGATGGGCTCGCTCATCACGGCGCTCCAGGATCCAAGCAAGCAGGTCCAGAAGGCTGCTGCCCGAGCCCTCGCTCAGATCCACTCTCACTGAGACTTCGAAGACTGAGACTTCGAAGACTGAGACTTCAAAGACTGGGCCTCGCTCAGATCCACTCTCACTGAGCCTTCGCAGACACAAGAACACCGGCGCCCTCGCGAGCGCCGGTGCTTCTGTGTGAGCGCTGGGTTGGCTTACTCTGTGTCGATGAGCAACCAGCCGCTGCCGTCCGTGCGCGCATCGCTCGGCGTGCCCAGTGCAGCCGGAAGCGGGACGCTGAGGTCACTGAGCAGGTCGCCGCCCAGGCTTCCGCCGAACAAGCTCATCAGGTCCTCCAGAGACTCTCCGCTGGCGACGTCGCTGGCTGCGTAGTCGACCGCATCAGCCTCCATCGAGGCGATGTTGATGTCCAGTGCCAGGTTGCCGCCGATGATGCTCGGGGTCACCTCACCGGAGAGGTGAACTGCGATGCGGCCCAGCATCTCCTCCGTACCGTCGACCTCGCCCCAGGCCACCAGCTGCAGCTCTGCCATGTCCAGCGACATCGGCTGATCGGCACCGACATCCATGACGACCGGCGGAAGCTGGGGCTCCATCTCCATGCTCAGGGTCGTCGCGCCGGGGAACAGCAGACCGATGATCGCTTCATCGATGCCCAGCTCCGCGTCGCTGAGGACCTCGTTCATCGCACCGGAGCGCCAGGCGAGGAACAGCATGCGGTTGAGGACATCGATAGAGAGCGCAGCGCCGTCGTCGCTCAGCGTCGGGGTTGATTCGACCATCGTGATGCTTCCAGGTGCATCGAGAACGACATCGGAGCACTCCGCGAGGGTCTCCATCTGCATTGCGATGCCATCCGCAGTGGTCTCGATTGCAGCGACCGAGGCGTCCAGGGAGACGTCCGCATCCATCACCGAGAAGCTCTCGGAGACCGTGGTGCCCGAGAGCGCAGACTCCAGACCTTCTGGCAGGCTCTCCTCGACCATCTCCAGCATCATCTCCGAGAGCATGCCCGCAACATCGAGTCCGAGCTCTCCGGCGAGCCCATCGTCCACACCGGTCGTCGTGGAGGCGCTGTCGAGGACCTCAGCAACCACCTCGCCGTCCTCCACATCCAGGGCAATGGAGAGGGTGACCTCGGCGGTATCGATGAAGATTGTGTCGGTATCCTGCTCAGTGAAGCACTGTCCGAAGTACTCGACGCTGACCTCCGCCTCCAGATCGACCTGGATGTCGGTGACCGTGACCACTGCCGTGAGGCTTCCCTCACCGGGCTCCATCTCGACAGTGGCGCCGCCAACGGAAGCGTCGATGACCTCGACGAGCGTGCCCTCGCAGTCGCTCCCGGTGTCGTCGAGCAGCGGGCTTGCTGCCAGCACTGCGTCCTCCATCTCAGACAGGGGCAGCGCGTCGTCGAGCGCCTCAGACATGGTGGCGATCGATTCGGCGCTCACCTGAGTCCAGATCCCGCTGAACGACTCGTCGTCTGCCAGGAAGTCTCCGACGAGCACGCCGGCAGAGAGGTCTGAGGTGTTGCCTTCGTTGTCCTCCGCGACCATCGTGATGGTGTGTGCTCCGGCGGTCAGAGACTCTCCGACGGAGAAGCTCAGACCAGACACCGACTGTCCCGCGACGGTCAATGAAGCAACGCCGGTTCCAGCGTCTTCGACCTCGCCCGTGATGGAGAGGCTGCCTGCATCGAGAAAGCTTCCCCGCTCCGGAGAGGTCAGGGTGAGGAGGGGTCCGTTGCCATCGATCATGAACCCGGCAGCCTCAGAGAGGTCACCGACACGGGCGGTGACCGCGCAGTCTCCATCCTCCAGGGCGAGCAGCGAGCGTCCGTCGACCTCCGCACAGGTGGTGGGGCTGACGGAGACATCGACCTCAGCCACCTCGATGGCATTTCCAGCAATGTCCCAGCCGGAGACCTCGACCGTGACGCTGTCACCCGGATCGACGTTCTCTTTGCTGAGGTTCATCTCCATCACAGCCAGCGGGCCGACCTCCACCTGGAGCGGCAGCGCCGCCTCCGTCTCGACCTCCGGTGACGCCACCGAGACCGTCACCGTGTACGCGCCAGCAGCGAGGGCCTGAAACGACAACTCGGAGTAAACAACATCACCGTCCGGGCCGCTGACTCGCATCTCAAAGACAGCATCTGCCGTGACGTCGTCGCCGTTGTCGTTGCGCAGCACTGCCGTGATCTCGACGAGGTCACCGGCGGTCACGGTGTCCGGCCCCAGAATCTCCAGCGCACAGCAGCCGACCTCCGGATCGGTGTCTGGAGTGCCATCGCCGGTATCTTCGCTCGTGTCTTCGGTGCCGTCGTCGACGGCCTCTTCCTCCGACTCCTCGACGACGGGCTCCTCACCGGGAACATCCATGGATGGCAGGAGCGAGTCGAGCTCCATGCAGCCGACAAGTAGGATTAAGACCGGGCTGAGGAAGAGGCTGTGTCGCATGGGGACTCCAAAAATAGTGAACTCGCCCCTACATCGGAAACCATCCCCAAGAAGACAACCCCCTCAAGCAACTCTGCGCACAATCTCTCTGATCTCACCGAGCACTGGGCTGAGCCGCCGCCGCACATCCGCCGCCAGCTCCAGGCTCGCGACGTTGCTGAGCACCACTGCGCCGAGCGCGAAGGCCCCCGGCGGCGCCAGGGTCACAGCATCGAGGGGGTGCTCGGCACCACATGCCGGACAAGGCAGCCCAAACACTCCCCCCCGACGCCAGCCCTGGACCGCCTCAGAGAATGCCAGCGCGATGCCCTGCCCAGTGGCCGGACACCGCACGTAGTAGCCGCCTTGCTGGTTGGCGTAGAGGGTGAGCCGGCCGGGGAGATCCAGCCAGAGCCGTCGAAAGCCTCCCTGCACGAGGCCATCGAGTGCAGCCCCCGAGCCGATCCGCCCCTCCGCAGTCCATTCACGCTTCAGCGCGTCAAATGCGAGGGCATCTGGCATGACAGAGCGGTCCGCAGGCAGAAGCAGGAGATCGATCCGATGGCTTGGTCGCGGCATCTCCGATCGCTATCCGGCTGTGGTCTTTGACGCCCTCAGCGATTATCTAGCGCGCAGTTCTGGAGGCCTGATGTCCGTCTACTCTGAGATTGTCGATCACCTCGGCACCGATGCCGAGAACCTGCTCTCGCACACCTGCACCACCATCCCTGCGGACAAGCTGCACCTGCCCGGTGGTGACTTCGTAGATCGGATCTTCGGTCCTTCTGACCGCAACATCCAGACCCTTCGCTCCATGCAGGCGCTGTTTGGCTCCGGTCGACTCGCAAACACCGGCTACGTCTCGATCCTCCCGGTCGACCAGGGCATCGAGCACTCCGGCGGGGCGAGCTTCGCGAAGAACCCGGACTACTTCGATCCAGAGAACATCGTCCAGCTCGCCCTCGAAGGCGGCTGCAACGGCGTGGCGACCACCTACGGCGTGCTCGGTGCAGTGGCGCGCAAGTACGCCCACAAGATCCCGATGATCCTCAAGCTCAACCACAACGAGCTGCTCACCATGCCCAACACCTACCAGCAGGTGATGTTCGGACAGATCGAAGATGCATGGAACATGGGCTGCACGGCAGTGGGTGCGACCATCTACTTCGGCTCTGATGACTCCCGACGGCAGCTCGTCGAGGTCAGCGAGGCCTTCGCCAAGGCCCACGAGCTGGGCATGGCCACCATCCTGTGGTGCTACCTGCGCAACAGCAACTTCAAGAGCGGCGGAGTCGACTACCACGCTGCGGCGGATCTCACCGGCCAGGCCAACCACCTCGGCGTGACCATCCAGGCTGACATCATCAAGCAGAAGCTGCCGACAAACAACGGCGGCTACCGCGCCCTCAACGCCGGTGATTCCTCCTACGGCAAGCTCGACACGCGCATCTACTCTGAGCTCTCCACCGACCACCCCATCGATCTGACCCGCTACCAGGTCGCCAACTGCTACATGGGTCGCGCCGGTCTGATCAACTCTGGCGGCGCCAGCGGATCCAACGACTTCGCCCAGGCAGTCCGCACCGCGGTCATCAACAAGCGCGCTGGCGGCATGGGGCTCATCTCCGGTCGCAAGGCATTCCAGCGCCCCCGGGCTGAGGGCATCAAGCTCCTCAACAGCATCCAGGATGTCTACCTCTGTGACGAGGTGACCATCGCTTGAGGTCGACAGCGCCTCATCGGTGAATACAGTCAACCTGACGGGGTTGACTGCTCGGGCGGATCGTCTCTCCGTGGACGGTCCGTCGCTGCTTTGAGCAGCATCTCTCTGCCGAGATAAAAGGACAGGTATGAAGAATTACAGCCGTAGTTTATTCCTGTGGGTGTTCCTCGCACTCGTGGTCATGCTGGCATTCACGATGGTTGGCCCTGACATGGGCGGCAAGCAGGAGGAGGTTCAATTCTCCCAGGTTGTCGCCAATGCCAAGCAGCACAACATCAAAGATCTGACGATCAAGGGTCAAGAGATCTACGGGACGCTCAACGACGGGACGAGCTTCAAGACCGTCGGTCCCACGGAGAGTGACTACTTCCTGACCGTCCTCGGCGAGAACGACATCGTCCCGGACTATGAGCCCCAGCCCAACGGCGGACTCATCACGGTCCTGACCACCGCGCTGCCGATGGTTCTGTTCCTGGTGCTGTTCCTGCTCATCATGCGGCAGCTCCAGGTCGGCGGCGGCAAGGCGATGAGCTTCGGCAAGTCCAAGGCGCGCCTGCTGTCGGACGATGGCCGCAAGGTCACCTTCGATGACGTCGCCGGTGCGGACGAGGCCAAGGAAGAGCTCGTGGAGATCATCGAGTTCCTCAAGGATCCCCGGAAGTACACCCGTCTCGGCGGGCGCATCCCCAAGGGTGTGCTCCTGATGGGCCCTCCAGGAACGGGCAAGACCCTGCTCGCTCGTGCCATCGCTGGAGAGGCCGGTGTGCCGTTCTTCTCCATCTCTGGCTCTGACTTCGTCGAGATGTTTGTCGGTGTCGGCGCGAGCCGGGTCCGCGATCTCTTCGAGCAGGGCAAGAAGCACGCCCCCTGCATTATCTTCATCGACGAGATCGACGCTGTCGGTCGTCAGCGCGGTGCAGGAATGGGCGGCGGACACGACGAGCGCGAGCAGACACTCAACCAGCTGCTCGTCGAGATGGACGGCTTCGAGTCCAACGAGGGAGTCATCCTCGTCGCAGCGACCAACCGCCCCGACGTCCTCGACCCTGCCCTGCTCCGTCCCGGTCGCTTTGATCGCCGCATCGTCGTCGGCAACCCGGACGTCAAGGGACGCCAGGGGATCCTCGCGGTCCACACTCGGCGCACGCCCCTCGACGACAGCGTCGAGCTGGCCATCATCGCGCGCGGCACCCCAGGCTTCTCCGGTGCCGATCTGGAGAACCTCGTCAACGAGGCAGCCCTCCTCGCCGCACGTCGCGACAAGGACAAGCTGGAGATGATCGACTTCGAGGACGCCAAGGACAAGGTGGCGATGGGTGTCGAGCGCAAGAGCATGGTCATTCCCGACCGGGTTCGACGCCGCACCGCCTACCACGAGGCCGGCCATGCCATCATCGCCCACCTCATCCCAGCCTCCGATCCGGTCCACAAGATCACCATCATCCCCCGAGGCCGGGCACTGGGGATGACCCTCATGCTGCCCAACGAGGATCGGCTGGAAGCAACCACCGATCAGCTCACGGCCCGTCTTGCTGTGGCGATGGGTGGACGCGCCGCCGAGGAGATCATCTTCAAGGAGATCACCACCGGAGCCCACAACGACATCAAGCAAGCCACCGAGCTCGCGCGGGCGATGGTCACGGAGTACGGCATGTCTGAGGCCATCGGCCCGATGAACCTGTCGGGTCAGGGCGAGGTCTTCCTGGGACGAGACTACTCCAAGGTTCAGTCTCACTCTGAGGACACCTCCCGACTCGTGGACCGCGAGGTCCGCAAGCTGCTGGACGAGGCTTATAGGCTCGCATCCAAGATCCTCAACGACAACCACCACATCCTGGAGCGGGTCAGCGAGCTGCTGCTGGACAAAGAGACGATCGGCGCCAAAGAGTTCGGTTCCCTCATCGCCAGCCTCGACCCCATCGGGCCCTCCCTCCAGGAGGCATGAGCAGGGCCATGGGGACGACAGAGGAGAGCAGGAGCGGTGCCCGAGCGGCGCCGCTCGTCGTCGGGATCGTCAACGTCACCCCAGACTCGTTCTACGATGGGGGTCGGTACCCTTCCGCGATTCACCACGCAGAGCAGCTGGTCGCGGAGGGCGCGGACTGGCTGGACATCGGCGGAGAGTCGACCCGCCCCGGTGCCGCAGCGGTGAGCGCTGCGGAGGAATGTCGCCGTGTGCTTCCCGTGATCGCGGCCTTCGCGGGCACCCTGCCGATCAGCATCGATACCACCAAGCCTGAGGTCGCCCGGGCCGCCGCAGCAGCCGGCGCGACCATCCTCAACGACGTCTCAGGGCTCACGGATCCCGAGATGATCGCTGCCTCGGCGGACTTCGCGTCGGTGATCATCATGCACAACCGCGGCACCCCCCAGAGCCTCCGCAGCGGCACGGCCTTCGGCGCGCTGGGCTCCACGGCGTACGCCGATCTGCTCACAGAGGTCACCGGCTTTCTGCTCGAGCGCGCCGCCGCAGCCCGCGCCGAGACGGTCTACATCGACCCCGGAATCGGATTCGGGAAGTCTGCAGACCAAAGCCTCGCGCTGCTGCGCCATCTTCCGCACCTCGTCGCAGCCGGGCTGCCGGTGCTCGTTGGCGCCTCTCGCAAGTCGTTCATCGGTCAGACGCTGGGCATTCCCGACCCTGTCGATCGCCTCCCCGGGTCGCTCGCTGCGGCCGCCACGGCGTATCATCATGGGGCTGCAGCACTTCGGGTCCACGACGTCGCAGCAACCCGTCAGGTGGTCGATCTTCTGACGGCGATTCACTCCGCGTCCACTTAGCCTGGTGCTCCTCTGCTCTGGTACTGGCAAACCCTGCAGCTTGCCGATGTCATCGACATCGCGCTGCTGTCGTACTTCATCTACCGCGGCCTGCTGCTCATCCAGGGCACCCGCGCGGTCCAGAGTCTCGTCGGTCTGCTGTTTCTGGTTGCGCTGTATGCAGTCTCCACCCGGGTCGGACTGAGCAGCATCAATTGGCTGCTGGAGACCACATCTGCCCACATCCTCCTGGCGACCATCATCATCTTTCAGGAAGACATCCGGAAGGCACTGGCCCGTGCGGGACGGATGCTGCCGAGCCGGTTTGGGACCGGCTCCGATCTGCCGATGGTCCAGGAGCTGGTCAAGGTAAGCTTCACCATGGGCGCGCGGCGACTCGGGGCGCTCATCGCAATCGAGCGTGAGGCCAGCCTGGAAGAGTATGTCGAGCCAGCCACCCGCCTGGATGCGCTGGTCAGCCAGGAGCTGCTGCTGTCCATCTTCCACCCCACCTCTCCCCTCCATGACGGCGCCGTGGTCCTGCAGGATGGTCGCCTGGCTGCTGCGCAGGCGTTCCTGCCGCTGTCGCTCTCCAAGAATGTCTCCCGAGTCTTCGGCACCCGCCACCGAGCCGCCATCGGCCTCACGGAGGCGACCGACGCAGTGGTCATCATCGTCAGCGAGGAGCGCGGCACAGTCTCCCTCGTAAAGGAGGGAGTCATCGTCCCGATGGCCGATGCCAACGAGCTGCGCCAGAAGCTCCAGGAGATCTTCCAGCCCGTCGAGACCCCGCGGGTGCTTGGTGAGGAGGAGCGATGAGACTCGGCGAGCGCATCCGTGAATTCTTCCTCACGGCCTTCCTGGAGAATGTACCGCTCAAGCTGCTCTCGCTCAGCTTCGCGCTCTCGATCTGGGCATGGGTGCAGAGCGAGCAGGTGGTGACCCGCAGGGTGCGGGCGCGCATCAAGTACGCCTGGCCCTCGATAGAAGAGCTGGTCCGTGTCGGCGAGTATCCCACTCGCCTGGTGGTCACCCTTGAGGGTCCGCAGGGGGGCGTGCGCAGCATCGATCCCGATCAGCTCTGGGTAGAGATCGACCTCACCGCCGGCATCGAGGGCGACAACCTCGTCGACTTCACGACCGCTCGACTCAACGGACTGTCGGAGTCCAGCCCCCTCAACATCAGCCAGATATCTCCCCCTGAAGCCGACATTCTTCTCGAGCACCCCATCGATCGCCTGGTCCGGATCGAGCCGATCACCGTGGGTGAGCTCGCAGACGGCTTCGAGCTGGTCAGCGTGACCGTGGAGCCAGAGATGGTTCGCATCATCGGCCCCCAGAGCCAGGTGCTGGAGACCTCACGAATCCCCACCGACATCATCGATGTTGCTGAGCTGAGCGCGGATCGCGTGGTCAAGGTGCCGCTCCAGCCCGGCGGCAACATGCGGGTCGATCTCTCTCCGCCACAGGTAACGGTCACCATCGACACCGAGGCGGTCCTCATCTCTCGAACCTTCACCGACATCCCGGTCATGGTTCGTGGTGAGGGCTGGAAGAGCGACATCACCTCGGTGAGGGTCGTTCTCCAGGGACCAGTCGCAGACATTCGAAATCTCGACAGCACCCGGGTCTCGGTTGTGGCGCATCTCCCCGAGCCCCAGCCTGGCGTCACCCCCTTTCCGATCCACCACATGTCCGACAACTCCAAGACCGGGCTGGAGGTCCTCCACGGGGGCTCCAGTGAGATCACTGTGGTGGAGATCTCACCGGGGATCATCAACCTTTCCGCGGAGCCTCCGCCGGAGCAGTGAGGGCATGAGCATGCAGCCGATCAAATTCGGGACGGATGGCGTCCGTGGGCGATTCCAAGAGTGGCCGATTACCGTGGACGGCGCTCGGGAGATCGGGCGCGCGGTGGCGGCCTGGTGCGAGCACGGTCCGGTCTACGTCGGCCGCGACACCCGCGCATCAGGCACCGCCCTGGCCGATGCCCTCATCGCCGGACTCAATGAGGGCGGCTCGGACGCACACGACGGCGGGGTGATGCCCACTGCTGCGGTCTCCTGTGCGGTCGCATCGAGCGGCTGTGGTGCAGGCGTGGTCCTGACCGCAAGCCACAATCCCTGGCACGACAACGGCATCAAGGTCCTCGACGCCGGCGGCCGCAAGCCCACCGACATCACACGCCTGGAGGCCTTGTTCGGCAATGCTCCCCTCCCCGGCGGCGGCCAGCGCTATGCCCCGGAGGCTCCGCTCGGCCCCTGGTATTCGATGATGCCCGATGTTGACCTCTCCGGCCTGAAGATCCTGCTGGATGGCGCACACGGCGCGGCATCTGAGGCTGCTCCGCTGGTCCTCAAGGCCCTCGGTGCAGCGGTCATCTCGATCGGCTGCAGCCCGGATGGCCGCAACATCAACGCCGGCGTCGGAGCAACCCATCCCCCCACCGATCTGCAGGGCTGCGACCTCGGGATCTGCCTCGACGGAGACGCCGACCGCATCATCCTCCTCGACGAGCAGGGCATCCTCGACGGCGACGACATTCTCTGGGCGCTCGCACAGGGGACCGACGGCCCCGTCGTCGGGACGGTCATGACCAACGGAGGCCTGGAGCGGGCGCTGGGAGAGCGGCTGCTGCGGGCGAAGGTCGGTGACAAGCACGTCGCTGCGCTGATGCGCTCCAGCGGAGCCTCGATCGGTGCAGAGACGTCCGGTCACGTCCTCTTCGACGATGGCATGCCAACAGGAGATGGGCTCTATGCTGCCCTGCGGGTGCTGCAGGTCACCCAGAATGCACCCCGGGTTGCGGGCTGGAGTCGCCTCCCCGTCGCCAAGCGAAACCTCCGCTACGCCGGAGCACGCCGCCCGCTGGAGTCACTCATGGAGCCGGATGCTGCACGTGCCGAAGGACAGCGGGTGATCATTCGCTACTCGGGGACCGAGCCGCTGCTGCGCATCCTGGTCGAGGGAGAGAACGCCGAGGCCTGGCTGGAGCGCATCGCGGGCGAGTTCCTCGCGTGATTCCGGTCAGCCGGGCAGCAGTCGCGCGCGAGCTGGATCGCATCGTCATTGAAGAGGTTGGTCTCCCCGGCCAAGTCTTGATGGAGCTGGCGGGACGGGGAGCCGCCGATGCCGTGCAGGAGCGATGGCCGACCGGAGCGGTCGCGGTGCTCTGCGGTCCAGGCAACAACGGCGGAGACGGCTACGTGGTCGCCCGCTGGCTGGCGCTGTGGGGCCACCCAGTGCGACTGTGGGCTGCACGACCACCAGCCACCGATGATGCGCGCAGCAACGCCGCGCTGTGCGCAGCGATGGGCCTGACGACCTGCAGCACCCCCGCTGAGGCCCTCGTCGGCGCGGTGGTGGTCGTCGATGCCCTCCTCGGCACCGGCCAGCGCTCTGCACCGCGGGGAGCCATCCGCGAAGCCATCCAGGCCGTCCGCTCCTCAGGGCTGCCTGTCGCCGCGATGGACCTGCCCACAGGAATGTGCGCCGACACGGGCCAGCGACTCGGCACCGACTGCATCTCGGCGGACCTCACCGTAACCTTTGGGCGCCACAAGCCCGGACACCTCTGCGAGCCGGGCGCGAGCCTGTGCGGTGCGGTCACCTGCATCGACATCGGCCTCGATCTCGCCGGCATCCGGCAGCGCATCCACCCAGATGCCGGCATCCTCCAGCAAGCCGACGTCGCCGCCTGGATCCCAGATCGCACGGACAGCCAGGCGAAGTGGAACCGCGGACACGTCGCGATCCGTGCTGGAGGCGGGGCTGCCGTCCTCGCGGCGCATGGAGCATTCCGCTCGGGGGCCGGACTGGTGACCCTGCTGACCCCGCGCGAGGAGTGGTCGCGACTCCATGGCCTGTGGCCCGAGGTCATCCTTGCCGAGCCAGCAGCCCTCGACCCCCGACGCCACGATGCCTTGGTCATCGGACCAGGACTCGGGCTCAGCGACACGCTCGGCGAAGAAGTCCGCCGGCTGTGGGGCGAATTTCCCGGAGCCCTGCTCGCAGATGCAGATGCCTTGACGCTCCTCGCCCGGCATGCTCCACAGCCGGTTGGCATGCGGGTGATCACCCCACACAGCGCCGAGGCTGCGCGCCTTCTGGGAACCTCTCGTGTCGCGGTCGAGGCCGATCGATTCTCCGCCGCACAGGCCCTGGCCGAACAAGGAGTCGCAGCAGTCCTCAAGGGACCCAACACTCTGCTCAGCGGGCCTGAGGGGATCTGGGTAGTGCCGGTGCGCTGTGGTGCCCTCGGAACAGCTGGCAGCGGCGATGTGCTCGCAGGCCTCATCGGTGGGTTTCTCGCGCTCGGACTCTCCGCTCAGCGGGCCGCAGCCGTTGGGGCCTGGCAGCACGCCCACGCCGGGCTCCGGCTCCCACACCGTGGGACCGCCAGCGATCTGATCGAGTCACTGAGGGTCACCAACTCCAGCCCCTGATCCGACATCTTGCTCAGTCGTAACGAAGGGCCACACCTTCAAACGACGTTGTGGGGGAAGCATGGTGAAGACAAACCGACATGACAGGCTAAACTACAGGTCCCATTCGATCGATGACGTTCCTGACGAGCTTAAACGCACTGCAAGGGTAGCCCCAATGACGCGACCATTTCTAACACTTTGCTTGGCCCAGTTGGTCCTCAGCGCCTCGGCCAACGCCGCTACGGTGGGCGATCTCAGCCCCGGTGATCTGGTCATCAGCGAGCTGATGAACAACCCTGCAGCCGTTCAATACTTCCGCGGGCAGTGGATCGAGATCTACAACGCCTCCGGCAGCGAGGTCGACCTCGAAGACCTCGTCGTCAGCGACACCCTCAACACCCAGAGCTTCACGGTCTCCTCATCCGTCGTCGTGCCGGCTGGGGAATACGCCGTGCTCGCGGTACGAGAGAACAGCAGCGAGAACGGGGGCTTCACCGCAGACTACGCTTACAGCGTCAGCGACTTCAGCCTCTCCTCCGGCGTCGACTCTGTGCAGCTGAGCTTCTCCGGCACCACCTTCGACGCCGTCACATACGACAACGGCAGCACCTTCCCCGATCCGTTCGGCTCCTCCATGTCGCTGGATCCCGCCAGCCTCGATGCGACCAGCAACGACACCGGCGGCAACTGGTGCGAGGCAGCAAACACCTTCGGCGACGGCGACTACGGCTCCCCCGGCACCGCCAACGACAACTGCCCGGTCGACATCTCCAACCTCTCTGCTGGTGACCTCTTGCTCACCGAGGTGATGTACGACCCCTCCAGCGTTGCCTTCTACAAGGGCGAGTGGTTTGAGGTCTACAACAACTCCACCACCTACGTCGACCTCGACGGCCTGCAGATCGATGACTCGGGCTCTGACATCTTCACCGTCGGCAGCAACACCCCGCTGCGTCCCGGTGAGTATGCGGTGTTCGCAGTTCGCTCGAACACTGCGGTCAACGGCGGCGTCGACAATGTGAACTACCGCTACATCTACGGCACCGAGATGGTGCTCACCGACACCGACGACATCACCCTGAGCAGCGGCGTCACCATCTTCGACAGCGTCGCCTGGGATCCGGTCACCTTCCCGTCGACCGCTGGCGTGGCGATGGAGCTGGGCACTGGTGATTATGACAGCGTCAGCAACGACTCCGGCTCCACCTGGTGTGATTCCACGTCCCCTTACGGTGACGGCGACTACGGCACCCCCGGCGCAGAGAACAGCGACTGCGACAGCGACACCGACGGCGACGGCTTCGACGAGGACGTCGACTGCGACGACAACGACGCCAGCATCAACCCGGG
>JAQXDW010000121.1 GCA_029251165.1 Myxococcota bacterium | reverse complement strand
GGCCCGGATGACCTTGCCGATCCTCGCCGGGCCGCGCGGCTGGATTCGCCGTGCCGCGCCGCTGGTGGTGCCAGACAGCCGGGTGCGGTTTGCCCGCCGTGCCGCGCCTGCGCTCTGCTTCCATGTCCTCTCTCACCTCGACCTCGGGGCCGACGCGGCTGACCTTCACCACCCCGAACGGCCCGCGCCGCCGTGGGCTGCGCCCCTGGCGATGGCGTATCAGGCTGCACCCGGTCGGCTGATGGTCCAGGTCCACGCCCTGGCCTATGACGACGTCGGGGACTGGGTGGCCGATCTCTCTCAGGCTCCGCCGTCACCGCTCCAGGATGCGGCGGGCAGGACGCTGATCGCGGCGCTGCTGGCAGCGGTTGAGGCCGAGCAGGAGACCTTCCTCTCGGGCTGGGATGATCCAGACGCCGCCACCCAGCTCGCCAGCATCGGCGCGGCCTTGTCGGCTCCGCTTCAGCGACTCCGCGAGCGCATGTGGGAGCAGACCGGCGCGGCCCCTCCGCTGACGGTGCTGGACTGTCCGGCGCTGGGGCTGTCGGGGCGGGCGACCGGAATCGGGGGCGCGCGGCTGGTCGCGGTGTCGCTGCGTCAGCCACGGGAGCACATCCTCTGTCAGGTCCTCCATGAAGAGATGCATCCGCTGACCGATCCGCTGGTCCGGGCGGATCGCTCCAGCCGAGACACCCGGGCTGGCACCCCCGGTGCGGCGCTGCATGCGGAGCTGGAGTCGATCGCGGTGGCGGCAACGGATGCCTTCCTGTCTGCCCGTGCTCCGGAGCTGATGGCAGACTTTGTTCGCTGGAAGCGCCGGATTGGTCTGGAGCCTCTGAGCGGGCTGTAGGCCCTGGACCGTGCCGCCTGGCGGGCGCGTCGCTCAGTCTTCAGCGGCAGCGTCGTCCAGGCTCGCCTGCCAGATATACGGCGCGAGGTCGGCCTGGGCGGTGGCCTCCAGGATGCCCAAGGTGACCGGGATGCCCCCATCGACCAGGATGCGCACCCCTGCGCCCCGGTTGCGGGGGTGGGGGTCTGCCATTGCGATCACGACCCGACCCACCCCGCGCGCGACCAGCTCGCGTGCGCAGGATGGGGTGCGGTTGTGGAACGAGCAGGGCTCTAAGGTGACGTAGGCGGTGACTTCAGAGAAGGACCCATCGAGCTGGCTCATTGCCATGGGCTCGGCATGGGGGCGGTAGGGGGGCTGGGTGTGACCACGGGCGACGATCTTGCCCCCTCGGACCAGCACACAGCCGACTGGCGGGTTGGGCTGGCACGCGGGCAGGGCCTTTCGACCTTCCTGCAGTGCTGCCGTCATGAACCGCTCATCTTCTGTCATCGCAGCCTCCGGGGACTTCTTATCGCGATCCTGAGTCGCATCGTTTCTGCTGGGGGTGGGGCCTCCTGGAGGACCACGACGCGACGCCACTCCGCATCGCTGAGTCGTCTCTGTACCCGCAATGGGTTGTCTTGCCACTCCGCCGCGCATGGATTCGCGGCCACATCTCCATGGTGCAGAACACTTCTCTCGCCAGCCCGATAGGCTGCATTGAATCTCCTCGCGAGCGCCACAATGTCCAGTGTCCCTGATCCGCAAGCGCCCTCCGCTCAGTCTTCTCGTCGTCGTGGTTGCTTGACGCTCGTCGCCGGTGCGCTGGTGCTGCTTGGAGGGGTCGGTGTGGTGAAGTGGTCGGGCGACCAGAAGGCACTTGCGGAGCAGGCACAGGCCGCAGAGGAGGCGTTCGCGCCGGCGATGGAGAAGCTGGAGGAGGGAATCGGTGCGCAGGTGGGGGATGGTCAGCCGGCCTATGACATCGACAAGACCATCCGGGTGATCCATGAGATCGATCAGGCGGTCGACAACGCCGCCAACCTGGAGGACTGGCTCGCCCAGATGTCCAAGCAGGACTACCGTGGGGTCGCCCCGGAGGTGCTGGAGGCACGGCAAGAGCTCCTCAACGTGCTGATGAAGGTCTATGCTCGGCAGGTGGCCCTGGAAGATCAGGAGGCGCTGTGGAACTTCTCCAGCGGGCTGGTCGTGCTCAGCGCCATGAGCATGGTCGAGATCGAGGGGGAGCTGGGTCCCGTCATGCCCAGCGGCAGCCTGTCGGTGGATCAGGAGAAGGCCGAGGAGCTGCTGGACCGGCTGCTCGCCAGCCAGGAAGAGCAGGCTCGGCTTCAGCAGGAGCTGCGGGCGGTTGAGGCGGAGCTTACACGGGCGATGGTCGATTATTCGGCGGTTTACTACAAGTATGTTGAGGAGTGGGATCGGGTGAGCCTGGCGCGGGAGCGGGCCTACCTCGCCGCCTACAACGGCTGGTGGGACATGACCCTGGAGAGCGCACAGGCGGCCATCGCGCTCGCACCGCTGGAGCGTGAGGCCCATCTGCTGCAGGCCATGGCCCTCATCGAGCAAGACGGCGAGCGCGACCGCGAGGCGGAGCAGATCCTCCGCGAATACCTCGATGCACACCCCGGCCAGAGCGCTCCGGCCTTGCTGCTGCTGGGGGTCCTCAGTGCGCGCAGCGGCGACCGCGACCGGGCACAGCTCAGCTTCCAGCAGGCCGCCCTCAACTACCCCAAGCAGGCGGAGTCCCTCACCGATCTCCTCGACCCCTACCGCTCTCGGGCGTGGCTGCGTCGGTCCGCGCAGGGGAGCCATGTCCTGGAGCTGTACCAGTCCACCATGCTCGGCGCCGGATACTTCAGCCCCGATCTCCAGCTCGCCCGGATGGCATTCGAGGACGGCGACTTTGAGGGCGGCCGCGACAAGGTCCTCGACCACTTCCGACGCCGGAGCAACCAGGGCCAGTGGGACTTCATCCTCAGCGATCTGGAGTTCTGCCACACCCTGCTCGGCGATGACTACCGACGCATCTTTCCAGAGGATGCCTGGCTGGATCTTGTCGTCGGCGAGGCGCTGCTGAGCGACAAGCTCAACGTCAAGGTCAACAACCGCTCCGACATGGTCCTCCACAACGCCACCCTGGTCGTCGCGCTGTACCTGACGGACATGTTCCAGGGCGACTACTCGACCGTCAGCGCCGAGCGCACCCAGCCGGTGGTGCTCCCCCGCGAGGTGACTGACTTCGGCGCGGTGGAGATCTCCTTCGACCGCTTCTTCACGGAGAAGGGCACCGACGACATCATCGATGCGCGCGCCATCCTGGTGACCGACGAGGCGGTGGTGTGGGTGGACACCGAGGAATTCAAGGCAGAGTCTCTCCATGCGCTCAACCTCCAGGCCCACACGTCCGCAGCTGCCGACACACCACTGACGGAGGATCCGCTCCAGGTCTGGACCCGATCGATGTCTGACACCGTGATCCAGAAGACCCGTCGTGGCTCGAGCCTCCGCTTCAGCGACGACCTGTTCTCGGACGACCTCACCTTCCAGCTCCCCCGTGAGCTGACCCTGCTGCGCCCGCTGTTTCGGCTGCGGCACGGCGGCACGCTGCACGAGGCGGAGGAGAACTTCCTGGTCGGCGACCACATCGAGCTGACCTTCAGCGATGTCGGAAACCTCAACGTCAAGGACGGCGCCACCGACATCGCGCTGCTGGGCCGCACCCCGATCGGCGATGTGGTGATGACCTGGCGCATGCGCCCTGATGGCTCGACGACGCTCGTCGATGTCGGCCTGGACGGCTTCACCGCCGGCTTCGACGCCGAGTAGCCCCGCACCGCGTCGTCCTGTGTCTCAGTCCTCGCCCGACAGGGCCGCGGCGACGGTCTCGACATCCCAGCGGTTGCTGCTCTCCACGCGGACCAGCCGCCCCTCTGCATCGAGCACCAGCAGCCTCAGCGCGTGTCGGATGCCGGTCTCTCCCGCGAACCGGACCACTCCGGCAGCATCCAGCAGCGCCGCCAGCGCCGCCGGCTCCAGCCGACCGAATTGCCAGACCGTTGGATCCGCGCCCACACGCGCGCTGTATGCCTGCAGGACAGCAGGGGTGTCGGTCTCGGGATCAAGGGTGATCGCGAGGATGCGTCCGTTGCCTCGGATGCGCGCCTGGAGTGCGGCGAGCTTTGTCGCCAGCAGCGGGCAGTACTCCGGCAGCGGGCAGGTGGTGAACAGGAAGGTCAGCGCGGTCGGTGGTCCGGGGCCGAGCGTGGTCGTGGTGCCATCGGACAGCGGCACCGTGCGCGGCGCGATCGCCTCGCCGAGCGCCAGGGGCGGGGTGACCGCGACGACCGGTGCGCGCTGTCGGCTGACGCTGAGGAGGGTGATGTCTTCGAGCCGGGAGCGGTCTCCGTCCACGACCAGCGTGGCCTCGATCCGGTGGCCGGGCTCCAGGGGCAGCCGCGCCACATCAGGGACCTCCAGGGTCATGACCATCGCATCCATGAAGCCGGGGATCGGATCGTGATCGAGCACGACGGCGTCTTTCTGCACCACCAGGACGCGCCCGCTGATCGGCCATCGCTCCACGCTGCTGCAGGCCAGCAGGGCGAGGAGGAGTCCCATCAGTGCGTGACTGTCAGCGTGGTGTTCAGCGCGACGTCGCGGAGGACCTCGACCGCTCCGTCGGGCCAGCGCAGGACGACTTTCTCTACCGCGACCGCTTCTCCCAGCCCGAGCGTGAGCTGGAAGCCGTTGTGGGCTGAGAAGGCGTTGCCGCCAAGCAGGGTCCGGTGGATCGACCAGGTCGTCCCGTCTTTTGCGCGGACGTGTGCCTCGATGCGGGTCCCGGTGCCGTCCTGTGGTGTCCCCACGCCGTCGCCGCGCGGACGAACCGTCAGGTACGCGGGCGCAGTGTGCTGGACGAACTCGAACAGCCGATCGGGAGACTGCGCCAGCTCATCGGGCCAGGAGGTCCGGCCCCCGTTGGTGATCGCGAGCTCTGGCTGGCCGTCTCCGTCGAAGTCCACGATGCAGGAGCCGTGGGTTCGGTATGGAAAGCTGGGGACGGTGCCGGTGAAGCCCTCCACGACCTGAGCGGGGGTGTCGATCAGCTCCGAGCGGTCTTCATACAGCGGAATGCGCAGCGCACCGTAGCCTGGGACCGCGATCTCGCCGTAGCCTGTGCTGAGGAAGAGCTGGTCGTGGTTGCCCTCCGAGGGCCCCCCGTTGCCGATGAACAGGTCCAGGATGCCGTCGCCGTTGAGGTCACCGAGCTGGCTCCCCATCACCCCGAGCGTCTCGACAAAGTTGGTCAGCCCGGACTCCGGGGACGCCTCGATGAAGCCGGTCCGACCCAGGCTGCCGGTGTTGAGGAACAGGAGGTGGCGCGGGCCCCGCTCGGTCAGCGTCTTCGTCGGCTCACGGGTCAGGACCACGAGGTCTTCCCAGCCGTCGTTGTTGAGATCTCCGACCGCAGAGACGAAGGCATTCCACGACTCCAGCGGCTCGCTGTTGAGCAGGAGTGTGTTGGGCCACGGCGCAAACGATGCCGTGCCGGTCTCGGCGAGCATGTTCTGATACAGCACGTTCAGGTCTTGGTAGTTGTTCTCGTACAGGTCGAGATCACCGTCATTGTCGACGTCGATGAGGCTGGACTGGAAGGTCGAGCTGAGGGCATCTCCCAGGCCGACCGCGTCGGTCACGTCGGTGAAGGTTCCGTCGCCGTTGTTTTGCCAGAGGGTGTTCCGGCCATCGTAGGGGTCCTCGTCAGCGTCGGGCTCGCAGGTGCTGCCGGTGATGTCCTTGCCGATGATCGAGACATTGACGAACAGGTCGAGGTCGCCATCCCGGTCGTAGTCTCCCCACCGCGAGCCCGCGCTCTGCACGGGGATCGGTGTGCTCCCCCCGCGCGTCGGACCAGAGAGCCCGGCCGCTGCAGAGACATCGACGAAGGCCAGCACGCCGTCCTCCATCAGGCGGTTCTCCAGCAGAATGTCCAGCTCGGCGCCCTCGGCTCCGCCGACAGAGAGGAAGAGATCGATGTCGCCGTCGTTGTCGTAGTCTGCCGGGCCGCCGCCGAAGGCCAGCAGCCCGTCGTACAGGATGTCGAACATCTCGAAGGACACCGCGCCAGGCGTGGAGCGGTTCAGCAGGATGTACGACCGATCGGCAGGGTTGCCGACGAAGACGTCCGTCCGGCCATCGCCGTCGTAGTCTGCCGCGAGGCATGCGCGGCCCCGCTGGTAGCTGTCGAAGAAGTCCTCCTGAAAGCCAACGTCGATCCCGACATCCAGCGCTGTGACGAGGGGCGCAGGAGGGCCGGTGTCGTCGATGCTGGTGTCTTTGCCACCTGAGGGGAGCGCCCCATCAGGCTGAAGGTCCGATCCCGTGCATCCTCCGCACAGCAAGGCCAGGACTGAGATGTTTTTCATGGTCGGTTGTCTTCTCGCTGACGAGCCGCTTGGACGATGGAGGATGCGTGCTGCATGCTACCCGTAACGCGCTAACGAACTTAATAATGGGTTGAACTTTGCGGGCTCGTGGTTGGAGGCTGGTTTTCGGGGGTCTTGAGCTGCGTGGTCTTCTCTTGTTGGGCATCGACAGTGCTGATCCGCGCACCTATAGTGGCGCTATGCTTCTGCTGATTGCCTGCCATGGACCGGCCACCATGCTCGACGACACGGGGCCGAGCGTCGTCGACACCGACGCCACGCAGCCGGTCGACACCGCCCCTGAGATCATGCCGCTGGAGGCATCGATCACCGCCAGCGCGGCGTTTGATCCGATCCACGACGGGCGGGTGACCGTCGATGTGGCGTTCTCCGAGGAGGCGACGGCTCGGGTGTGGGTCTCTGCAGCAGACGGCAGCGAGGTCGCGGTGCTGGTCGAGGAGCTTCCCGCCAGCGACGACTTCACCTGGGGCGGGCGGGACGACAGCAGCGACCTGCTGCCGGCGGGCACCTACACGATCCACGTGGAGGCCTTCCGAGACGGAGAGGTCGCCACGGCATCGGTCGAGACCCGCTCGATCCGCATCGGTGCGATCTCGGGCAGCCTGACCGGCGACCGTCTGCCGCTCATCTGGCACCGGGCCGGTCCGCAGGGGAGCCCCTGGACGGTGCCCGTCGACGACGCGACCTTCACCCTGAGTGCGCTGGAGGAGGACGGCAGCGCGGTCGATGTTCCCGCGCCCTGGGATGACCTGATGATCGTGCCGATCTCCGAAGAGGACGGCGTGAACCTGCCGGCGGCGTTTGCCTGGGATGCGCAGCCGAGCCTGGCGCTGACCCTCTCCGGCGACCTCGTCGGCCTGGAGGCGGCGCTCTCGGTGGTGGTGGATGGCTGGAGCCTGAGCGACGGCGCGGTGGCGCCAGGAGGGGTGCTCTCCCTGCGCCGGGATGACCGCCTCAGCGACGGCCCTGGCGTGATCGAGGAGACCGTCTCCCTCCAGGTGATGCTCGGGGATGCAGTGGTCGGACAGCAGGACATTCCGCTGCGCATGTATGCCCTGCTCGGTGCGCACACCTTCGACGAGGACGGGGCGGCGTACGGGACCTGGGTCGCAGCCGCCGATCCTGCGCTGCGGGCACTGGAGAACGCCGCGCCGGCAGACGATGCGGTGCTCTCGGAGCTGGTCGAGTTCATCTTCCGCGACCTCGGTCTGCGCTACGACACCGACTATGGCGCCAGCGCGTACGTCTCCTACCAGGGCAGCAGCTGGACTCGGGCGCACTTGAATTTCTCCGCCTTCCTCGCCCGGGCCAACGGCGAGGTGATCAACTGCACCGACGCCGCCGCCATCCTCGGGGCCTACGCCAACATGCTCGGCGCTGACCTGAGCTACCTCATCCTCAGTCCCAACTTCGACCTCAACTACATCCTCGCGGTCGGCGGAGCGGCGTACACCCGCTGTCCGTTTGGTCCGGGCGGGTGTGGGTTCAGCTACCATGCGGTGACCTCACCTGACGGCGGGCAGACCATCTTCGATGCCACCCTCGCCATCGACGGCGACGGTGACCCGCGCAGCCTCCCGGCGACGGAGCAGCTGGTGCAGGGGGTGACTGGCTCGGACTACTTCGACGCCATCGTGCGCGCCGGCTCGCCGAGCTACCACTCTGAGTCCAAGGGGACAATCCAGTGAAGTCTGTCTGGTCACTGCTGCTGCTCTCTGGTGCTGCCCATGCAGCAGATCCGCTCCACACGGGCATCCCGGTTGATGGAGTCGAGTCGCTGGGAGCGGCGGACTTCTTGACCCCGGCGCTGGGCTGGAGCGCGCCGATTCCAGGCGGCTTCGTGCGGGTGTTTGTCGGGGCCTCTGAGGCGGCCGCCTCGGAGTGGGCGGCGCAGTCGCAGATGGCGATCACGGTGTCGCTGCCGCTCCTGGATGGGGTGGGAGACGAAGCCTGGGGAGACGGCACGGGGCTGCTGATTGTGCGGGACCGCAACGTCGCGGTTCAGGTGCGCGTCCACGATCTGCAGCAAGAGGACGCTCAGACCGTCGCACAGCGCATGCTCGCGGCCATTCCTGACGGTGCTGCCGCAGACTGGCCCGCGCCGCCCGCCCTCGTCCAGGGCGCAGAGGGGCACTGGCGGGTCGAGGCACCGGGTGCGGTGCGGGTTCAGTACGCAGACGGCGGGGTGCTCGTTCCCGATCCCACCGCGCTGGTCTTCTCGCAGCCGCCTGGAACGGTCATCGCGTGGGATGCCTGGGGACGCCCGGCCATCCTCACGGTTCATCAGTAGTCCAGGTACCCCTGCTCCCAGGCATACGACAGCGCCCCGCTCTCCGGGCTCCAGTCGGCAAACGAGACCGGCTCCCAGGCTCCGTCGTCAGCCACCAGCAGCGCAGCGGCGTGTCCGAGGTACTCCTCGGCGAACCCACAGGCCCGGCTGGTCCCAGCGATCGCGGCGATGGCGGCCTCGTCGTAGCCGATGGACGCGCAGTGGGTGTCGACGGAGACGACCGGAGCGGCGAAGGTGAGATCGAATGCCCACAGGCAGTCTGCGCAGTCCTTCCGGACGCCGACGCTGCTCACCGGGATGTCGATGACGCACAGCGGCTCGCCGCCGGTGGTTGCCTCAAACCGGAGCTGCTCGATGCCGCGGTAGTCTGCTCCGACCGTCGCATCCCCGGCGAAGACCAGCAGGCCAAACCCTGCATCGACGCGGTCTGAGTCGCCAGAGTCGTGGCTTTCGTGTTCCGATTCTTCGCTTTTATCGTTGTTAACGATCAGGTCAGAAGGATTGGTGCAGGCGAGCAAGACAGAGAGCACCTGTAGAGCATACCATTGCCCTGAGGAGATCGATGCGCGTGAGCTTCTGGATGCTGATGGGGTGTCATGACCCCGCACTTGTGGATCCGCTCGAGGACGTCGAGCCCCTCATCCTGTCGCTGTCCACGATGGACAACCCCTACAATCCGCTGAGCGCGCTCGCCACGGTGACCGCCAGCCAGGACGCCGTGGTCACCATCACGGCCTCCGATGGCCGCCTCCACCACACCACCGCGCCGGTCAGCGTCCGCGCAGAAGAGCCGACGGAGATCCTGGTGCTCGGCCTGCGCGCGGATCGAAGCTGGTCGCTGGTGGCGGCCGGGGAGGGGGCCGAATCCGAAGCGGCGGCGGTCTCGATCGGTCCGCTCCCGGCGGGCTACCCGACCTGCACGGTGGCGGTCGATGACGGCACGGAGCCGTTGTCGGACGAGGTGGTCTGCACGAACGGCCGCACACCAGACGGTGACCTCTACTACTGCATGGACCGGACCGGTGAGATCGTCTGGGCGCTGCCGAGCGCTGAGGGTGTGTACGCCTTCCGGGTGCTCAGCGACGGCACCCTGGCGATCCTGTCTCCCCTCAGCTCACGGATCTCATTCTTCACGCCAGCGGGGGAGCCGATCATCTTCTACACCCCCTCCTGGTTTGAGGGGAAGACCCGGTTCCACCACGAGTGGATCGATCTGCACGAGGTCATCGAGATCATGGAGGGGCCATGGGCTGGCGCGGTCGCGATCCTGACGGCGAGCTACGAGCAGCCTGAGGGGGAGGCCCCCAGCACCCGGGCACCGGGCATCATCGTGTTCGACCGGCAGACCGGCGTGGTCCTGTGGGACTGGCTCATCCTCGGGGAGTCGCTCACCGATGGCCTCGCGATCGACGACACGATCGACCTCAGCCGCGGCGGGCTGTACAGCCCCCAGGCCAACATCGTCCACGGCAACGCGCTGCTGCACCGGGTCGAGGAGGGCCGCGACATCTTCTGGATGAGCCTCCGCCACCAGGACTGGATCATCAAGATCGATGCGGAGACCGACGCCATACGCTGGCGGCTGGGCCGAGAAGGAGACTTCGCGCTGGTCGACGATCTGGATGCTGCCGAGCCGCAGCTGCTGTCGGATGATGCGTGGATGTACCAGCAGCACGCGCCGGAGTGGACCCTTCAGGAGGGAGACCGGACCGCGCTGGTGCTGTTCGACAACGGGCTGCGGCGTCCGAGCGAGCCGAAGGACGCCTACAGCCGGGTGCTCGGCTTCATCATCGACGAGTCGACCATGACCGCTGCGCCGACCTTCACCTATGGCAGCACGGATCCCGCCTCGTCGGACCACTTCTTCTCCGAGGGCGTCGGCGATGCCGACCGGACTCCCGACGGCGACCGGCTGCACTTTGTCAAGGGCTACGGCCCCGATCCGTTTCTTGCTGCGGTTCAATATCCAGGCGGATCGCTGTCGTGGAAGCTGGTCTGTCCCGACCAGGATGATCTCTACCGGCTGAGTGTCTTCCCCTCGCTCTATGAGATGACCTGGCGGACGGAGTGAGGGGGAGGCGGGTCGGCAGGAACGGTGCGCGGTCGGTATCATCGGACGATGCTCAAGAAATTCGTCTACATCACCGGCTTTCTGGACTACCTCGTCGGGATCGCCACTGCCGCGCCGGTCTTCCTCAGCGACGATCCCCAGCAGATCCCCAGCCTGCTGTCGCTGGGGGCGTTCCTGTGCTTCGCGGCGGCATCGCTGATGTGGGCGTCGAAGGACCTGGCGCAGCGGGGCTGCATCGTGGTCTGGCAGGCGCTGGTCCGAGTCACCGCCGTCGTGGCCACGCTCGTCGCCATCCAGGCTGGCATCGTCGAGGCGATGATGGCGCTCTATGGCCTTGAGGAGGCTGCGATCCACGGCATGCTGTATGGGATCTGCGCCTTTGACAGCGTGATCGCGAGCGTCTACATCATCGGAACCTCCCGGATGGAGGGGCACTCTTTCCTCGGGCTGCTCCGGGGACGCTCGGCTGCAGGGGTCTGAGTCAGTCCTCGATTGAGCCGGCCAAGAAGAGCGCCTGGTAGTGGTGCCGGACCGCTGCGGCGAGCTCGCGGACGTCACTCGGCCAGCGTCCGTCCGCAGTGAGCCGTGCGTACAGATCGAGCCGGGTTCGGATGACCCGACGCAGCAGCAGGGGTGGAGCATCGGGGGGCAGCCCGATGACGGCGCTGGGGTTGTGCTGGAGTCGGTCGAGGTCGCGTGCGAGGCGCTGTCGTGCGCGCTGACACCGCGACGGGGAGATGACCGGTTGTGGCGGGCCAGGAGCGTCGATGTCTGCCTTGTCCGTGGCCATCTCAGTCCTGTCGGTAAGCAACGAGCAGTGCTCGGACAGTACCGGCTGCTGAGGCGAGAATTCAACCCCCCTCAGCAAACACGGCGGCCTCCGCGCGGGCGGACTGCCTGCTCACTGCGTGTCTCCGCTCAGGTAGGTTCTCTCTATGCAAGAGCATGACTACATCATCATCGGCGGGGGCTCTGCGGGCTGCTGCTTGGCGCGTCGACTGTCGGATGCCGGAAGCACGGTCCTGCTGCTGGAGGCTGGCGGGGGGGACAAGAGCCCGCTGATCAAGACCCCCATCGCGTTCACCCGGCTCATGTACGACCCGAAGTTCACCAACCGCTACCGCAGCGAGCCGGAGCCCCACCTCAACAACCGGACCCTCTCTCTGCCTCGTGGGCGGGTGCTCGGCGGGTGCAGCGCGATCAACGGCATGATCTACATGCGCGGACAGCAGGAGGACTACGACGACTGGGCCGCGCTGCCGGGCTGTGCGGGCTGGGACTTCGCCACCCTGCTGCCGTACTTCAAGCGCTCCGAGGACTTCCAGTGCGGTCCGCCGGACGCGTACCACGCCACCGGTGGGCCGCTGCATGTCTCTCAGCTTCGTCCCGAGTATCCGATCACCGAGACGTACATCTCCGCCGCTGTGGCTGCGGGCATTCCGCGCAACGACGACCTCAACGGTGCGACCCAGGCCGGCATTGGTCGTGTCCACGTCAACATCAAGGACGGTGTGCGCCACAGCGCGGCGGCGGCGTTCCTGCCTCCGGAGGTTCGTCGGCGCGACACCCTCACCATCACCCTGAATGCGCAGGTCCACCGGGTCCTGCTCGACGGCGATCGGGCGGTCGGGGTGACGTACCGGGATCGGAAGGGCGTCGTGCACGAGCGCCGGGCGCGGCGGTCCGTCATCCTGTCTGCGGGCACCTACAACACCCCGCTGATTCTGGAGCGCAGCGGAGTCGGCGATCCAGCCATTCTCGATGCGATCGGCGTCCCGCTGTGCCATGCGCTTCCGGGTGTCGGCGCCAACCTCCAGGACCACTACCAGGTCTGGTGTCAGCACCATGTCGCCACGCCGCGAACCATGGGTGAGGACGGCAAGCTCCCCCGGCTGCTGTGGAGCGTTCTGCGGTACGCGGTGGCAAAGCAGGGCTTCCTTGGTTTCTCGGCAGCGAACATCGGGGCGTTCGTTCCTGGAGCCGATGGCGGCCGGCCGATCTTCCAGATCCACTTCACCCCTGGCGGGGGCAGCATGGATGCCTCGGGAGCCATGGTTCCCTCCAAGCGGTCGGCGGTCAATTCCACCGTGACCCTGCTGCGTCCCACCGCTCGGGGCAGCGTCCATGCCCGGAGCGGTCGCCTCGGAGATGATCCCGTCATCCGCCACAACTACCTCTCCACCGAGCACGACCGGCAGCGGAGCATCGAGGGCTTCAAGCTGCTGCGGAAGATCTACGCCTCCGAGCCGTTCGCCAGCGCGGCGCGCGGTGAGCTGCTGCCGGGGGAGGGGGTCGAGACGGATGCGGAGATCCTTGACTACTGGCGGGCAGAGGGGATGAGCGTGTACCACCCGGTCGGGACCGCGAAGATGGGCAGCGGGCCAGATGCGGTGGTCGATGCGGCGCTGCGGGTCCACGGGATCGCCGGCCTGCGGGTGGTGGATGCCTCCGTGATGCCCCTGCTGCCCAGCGGCAACACCCACGCCCCGGTGGTCGCCATCGCAGAGCGGGCCGCCGAGCTGATCCTAAACGATGGAGGCTTGGCCTGACGCGGGGCGCGTCTGCTGTCGGACTACCCCAGCCCATCGAGCGCGCGGAGGGCCTGCCGCCCGGCGTAGCTGCCCCGCATGCGGTGTCCGGGAGACCAGCCGGTCAGGAACCGCTCAAAGTCCGCCCAGGCCAGCGGAAGGAGGCCCCGCCACTCCGCCTCGAGGGCGTCCGCATCGGTGTGTGCCGGCAGGCGCGCGCGGAGCTGAGCGAGGTAGTGTTCGACCAGCTCGTCCGCGTGCGCAGTCAGGCCCGCATCGTCCAGGCCGCTTCCCAGGAAGTAGACGAGGTCCTTCATCCCGCAGCCACCGCCGACGTACTGAAAGTCCACCGCAGCCACCCCGCTCGGTCCGAAGCAGAAGTTGGCGACCTTGGCATCGCCATGGACGAGGGTCTGGAACCGTGCTGCGGACAGCGCAGCGTCGATGGCGGAGGCTGCGGACTTCAGCCGACCGTCGGGCATCGCGGCGTGCTCGTCGGGGCGGGTGTCGAGGTGCCAGTAGGTTCCCACCGGCCACAGGCCGTCTGTCGGGGTCCCGAGGAACGCGGCGTGGAAAGTCGCCAGCCAGTCCAGGCACTGCCGGATTCGTACATCAGACAGCCGCCACCGTGCGCGCCCGGAGAACCCTGCGGCGTCGAGGTCTTCGAGCACGAACAGGCCCACCGCGAGCAGGCGGGGAGCAGGAATGCGCGCGGGACAGCGGGGCGCGTAGTCGGTGTAGAAGGCCTGCTCGACGCGGTAGGAGCGCAGCTTTCTGCGGCTCCCCCGATCGGCGTGCTGAGTGGTTGAGGGCTGAACGTGCTTGAGGATGACGCTCTCGACATCTGCACCGCTCAGGTGGAACCGGACGATCTCGCCCCAGCCGCGCCACAGGTGCTGGATGCGCTCGCCGCGTCGGGCCGACGCAGCACCGGTTGCGGCACAGATGCTGGCGTGAATGTCGAGGTCATTCGTCACCCACGATGCTTATCCTTACTGCAGCATGGTGGAGAGCTGTCCTCTCGGGCTCATGAGCCACTTCAGCGAGCCTGCGTTGTAGAGATCGCCGGAGTCCTGGGCGATCACAAGCTCGCCGTGGATCAGGCAGATGCCCTCCTGGTCTTCACCCGGCACCACGAACGGCGTCATGGCGTCTGCGGGCACCGGTGCACCGGTCGGGAGCTGATCGAGCACGTCCAGGCTGAGCGGGTAGACCCGGTTGTCGTTGTCCGACATCAGGAACAGCTCGCCGCTGGGGCGGGAGTAGAGAGAGCCGGCCACATCGAGGATGGGGAGCGGGTGGACATCGACCAGCTTGATGGCACCGTCTGGTCGGATCATCAGCTCTGCAAGGACAGAGCCGTCGGACGTGTCGTCTGGGTCAAAGGACTGGTTGGCGACGAAGATGCGCCGTCCAACCACGGTGAGGGTCTCGATGCCGTTGCCCCCGGCCGCCATCACCGTCTCTCCCCGGAAGGTCCGGGGGATGTCCTGGCTGCTGAGGACCTCGCCAGAGTCCGGGTCCACCAGCAGCAGGGATTCCTCACCTTCCACAGCGACCAGGAGCTGATCGTGTCGGGGCAGGTAGTCGACGCCTTCCAGATCGCCGCCGAGGTCAAAGACGTCGAGCTCGTTGTAGTCCTCGTCGAAGACCCACAGCTCGCCGCCGTCATCGACCACGAAGATCCGCCCCCCGTCGCGGTCAAAGTCGATGCCGGAGGGCTCGGGGACATCAACAGCGATGCGCTCTCCGGCGAAGGCGGAGGAGGCGGCGAGAACAAGAAGCATTGGAGTGGTCATGGCAGCCCCAACGGATCCAAGTCGCCGTGGCATTACACTGCGCTGGACTTTATGCCCCGTGGAGGAGCACGAGTCGATCCCCGGGGACCGACCTACTCGGTGCGATCGTTTCGCGTATTGTTGTCGTTAAGCCTGGAACATCAGGGCAGCCGACACGCCCCGGCTCGCAGGGTGTTGCAGACTCTCCCCTCGACCTCTGGAGAGATGCCGTCCGCACCGGCCGCGCGCAGCGCCTCCATCACCACGCCCTTCAGATCGGTGCCGTCTGCGGCGACGTCGAGCGCTCGGATCGGGAAGGTGTAGCCGTCGCGGTCCGACCAGTCCGCGATGAGGTAGTCGTTGACCACCACACGGTAGGTCGCCTCAGGGTCGATCGCGACGGCCTCGCCGCCAGCGGGCAGCAGCGCGAGGTCTGCTGCGGTTCCGGCCTCAGGGTCATGACGAAAGCCCCAGCCGCTGACCTGTAGCCAGTGCCCGTTGCCTTCCCACGCCTCCACGCTCCGAGCGGCGACGGCCTGCAGCTCTGCCCCGGTCAGCGAGATGAGGGACAGCCGCGCGCTGTAGGGGAACAGCTCCTCGACCACCTGCCGGGGGATCGCGGTGCCAGCGGTGATGTTCTGGTTCAGCCGGAGCCCGCCGCTGTTGATAAACGCCAGATCCGGCGCATGCTCGGAGAAGACACCGAGCGCCTGATCCGCCACCCAGTCCCCGAGGTTGGTCTCGTAGCGTCGGATCTCCAGCTCCTCAGCGACCAGTGTGGTCCCGGCGACCGTCAGCGGTGCGGAGAGGCAGCCCAGCGCATCGAGTCCGCAGAAGCTGGCGTCGAGGGCCGCCAGCCAGCCCTCGATGGCCCCCTGGACCGCTGGATCGGGTGCCGGAGCGTCGGGGCCGAGCGGAGTGCCGGCGTCGTCAGGGACGTCAGTCTGCACGCTGACGGTGCCGTCTGGGGCGACAGTGACGGTGACGATGCGCACGGTGGTGGCGTCGGCGTCGGCCTTGACGACCAGGCGGCCGTCGCTGGCAGCGCGGGTCATCGCGGTGTGGTTGTGGCCGCCGAGGATGAGGTGCGGATGCTCCGGCACCGCCTCCAGCAGGGCAAGATCATCGCGGATGTCGAGGTGGGTGAGCCCGAGAATGACCTCGGCATCCGCGGCCTCCAGCGTTGCGATCGCCGAGCGAGCGATCGCGGCGTAGTCGGAGGTGGTGGTCACGTAGTCGACGCCGTCCTTGTCGATGGTCACGCCGAACAGGCCGACGTTGACCCCGGCGAGGTTCACTGTGTGGGTGGCGACGAGGTTGTCTGCTGCGATGAGCGGGGTGCCGTCTTCTGCGCGGCCCCAGGTCAGTCCGGTGTCCAGCCAGGTGAAGCCGCTGACCTCAAACATCCGATCCAGGGCGGGGGCAAAGTCAGCATCTCGACTGTCAAATTCATGGTTTCCGATCGCAACGACGAGCCGATCGTCGAAGGCATCCGGGGCCCCGTCGAGGCGCGAGAGGATGTCGATCATGTGGGCGCCGGCGAACTGTACCCTTCGCTTTCCTCCGGTGGCCTCGCTGTTGGTGGACTTGCTGAGCAGGGAGGGGGAGAGGAGGTCGCCGCCGTGGGTGATGAGCAGCTCGGGGCAGGTCGCTTCAAGCGCTGAACGCAGCGTGGCGACGCGGGCCAGTCCGCCGCGTCCGTCCAGCAGGCCCTCGATTCGGTAGACATCGTTGAGGTGGAGAATCTTGAACACCCGTGAGCCATCCGCCATCGTCCCGCACACCGGGGCTGGCGTGACGAGAAGGGTCGGGGCCGGTGCCTTGACACAGCCCGCCAAGACACTGCTGAAGATCAATCCTGCTCGCATCATATTCTCCACGTGTAGGACGTAATAATTCGCGTGAAAGCGGTCAGCATGGGCTCACAGCAGTCGGTGACTCGCCAGCGGCATTGACTGTCGGATGCGGGCGACCTTCTCCAGGTCGATCTCTGCCACGCACAGCCCCTCGCCGTCGCTGCACTGGGCGATGACGGTGCCCCAGGGATCGATGATGACGGAGTGACCGTAGCTGCGGCGCAGTCCGTCGTCGTCGTGCGCCCCCCACTGCCCCGGCGCGAGCACATAGCACTGGGTCTCGATGGCGCGGGCACGAAGCAGGGCATGCCAGTGATCCTTGCCGGTCATCAGGGTGAACGCGCTGGGCACGGTGAGCATGGTGGCGCCCTGGTCGACCAGGGTTCGGTACAGCTCGGGAAAGCGCAGGTCGTAGCAGATGGTCAGCCCGAGGGTACCGAGCGCAGTGTGGGCGACGGTCGGGGTGTCTCCTGGCGCACAGGTGTCGCTCTCGGAGAACCGGACCCCACCGGGAATGTCCACGTCGAACAGGTGCATCTTCCGGTAGCTCGACAGCAGGGAGCCGTCGGGGCCGAACAGCAGGGAGGTGTTGTGACACCGCGTCGGGTCTGTCTCAGCGCGCTCGGCGACCGAGCCGATCAGGAGGTGGACGCCAAGCTCTGCTGCCAGCGCACCCAGTCGTCGATGCGTCGGGCCATCGACCGGCTCGGCGAGGGTGATCTTTCGGCTGTGCGGGCCGAGGTAGGTGGTCGCCTCCGGGGTTGCGATGAGCGCGCAGCCCATTGCGGCAGCACGGCGGATGAGGGTCTCGGTGACCTGGAGGTTCCGGGCCACGTCGCTGGACCCCTGGATCTGGATGCAGGCGGCAGTGAACATGGCCCCCTCGTATCGCGGCGGCGCCGGCTTGGAGCAGGAGGGTGGTGTGGGCCAGTGCTCTCGATGTGGAGTGCTCGACGCCATCACACAGCGGCGCGTAGGGTGCTCGGTGCATGGCTGGAGGCCAAATTAGAATTTCAACCCATTGTGAAGTCGTGACCAAAGCGATGAACCGGAGCGGGGGCGTCGCGAGCTTGTCTTTAAGCCTGAGCCGAGTCGGCAAGAGCTCATCATTCACCTGCGCATCTCAGGACGCGAAGCCACTTCTTCATGGTTCGTGTTCTCGACGGTGAGGTAAATCTCGGTTAACCCGCCGGGAGTACTGCTCATTGACAGCACAGTCTCAAGAGGTGCCCTGGATAAATCCGGGGTGAAACTGGGAAGTCGGTTAAAATCCGACGCGGCCCCCGCCACTGTATTCGGGAATGACCGCTGCATTGTGTCACTGGAGTAATCTGGGAAGGCGCAGCAGGTCAGACGATCCGAGAGTCAGGAGACCGGCCCCTTGAGCTTGTCGCACGTTCTTCGGGGATGAAGAACCAGCGCAGCTCCGCCCGGGGCCACGCTTATACATCCCCGGCGGAGGATCCTCCTGCTGCCGGCCCTGCCACTCTTGTTCTGTCCGATCGCGCTCGCTGATGAGCCGGTCTCTGCTGTGTCTGACGAAGAGACGTCCGATGAGATGCTCATCGAGGCTGATCGTCCAGACGCGCCGGATCCTGGACAGACCTCCGCCTCCGTCACCGTCATCGCGGTCGATGAGAAGCTGTCGGCTGGTGCGGACGTGGCGAGCGTGGTGGAGAGCGCGGCCGGCACGGTGGTCCGTCGTCTCGGTGGGCTGGGAGACTTCTCGGCGGTGAGCATCCGGGGCTCCAGCTTCCGGCAGGTGCAGATCTACCTCGACGGTGTGCCGCTCAACCCCGACGGCAGCGCCTCGGTCAACCTCTCCGAGCTGCCGCTCTCGGCGTTCTCTCGGGTCGAGCTCTACCGGGGCAACGCGCCGCCGTCCTTCGCTGCGGCACCCATCGGCGGGGTGGTGAACCTCGTCTCTGGCGATCACGAGGTCTCGTCGGGCGCGGTGACCTATGGGCAGTACGACACCGCCCGGATCTCTGCGACGACCACCCAGCGTGGTGCGCTGCGAGGGCAGGCCAGCGAGGTGCTCGCGCTCGCCGAGGTGTTCACGACCCAGGCGGACTTTGGGTACTACACCGACAACGGCACCATCTACAACACCTTCGACGATGCCCGGCTCACCCGCAGCGACAACGACAAGTCTCAGCTGTCCGCCTATGGGCGGTGGCGGCTGGGGAGTGAGCGCCTCCGGCTGACGGTGGCGGATGCCTTTCTCGCACGCGAGGAGGGGCTGCCAGGTCAGGTCAACGTGCCAGCAGAAGATGTGCGCCTGGGCACCACCCGCAACATCACCACGGCCCAGCTGGAGGGCAGCGGCGTCGTGCGGTGGAGTGGTCGGGTCTGGCGACAGGATCGGCTGGAGGCGTACGACGACCGAGACGGGCAGATCGGGGTGGGCGCGCAGCTCCAGGAGGGCCGCTACCAGACAACCGGCATGCTCGGACACGCCGCGATGGCGGTGCTTCCCTGGTTGCTGCCGGCTGCAACCGTCACCGCTCGGCAGGACCGCTACGTCCTCACTGACCTGATGCTGGAAGAGATCGAGGATCCGCGCCTTCGCTACACCCTCGGCGGCTCGCTGAGTGCGGATGCCTGGCTGGTCGATGAGCGCATCAAGCTCTCCCCGGTGCTCCAGCTCAGCTTCCTCAACAACCGCCTTCTGGGAGACGTGCCGTTTGGTGATACCGCCATCGCACCTGACGGTGAGGACACGATCTTCGCTGCGGATCCGCGCATGGGCGTGCTCGCCCGTCCGCTGCCCGGGCTGGTCGTGAAGGGCAACATCGGCAGTTACCTCCGTCCGCCAGACTTCACCGAGCTGTTCGGAGATCGCGGCGGGGTGATCGGCAACACCGACCTGGTTCCCGAGGAGGGCTGGCAGTGGGACGCCGGGCTGCGCCTGGAGCTGCCTGACAACTCCGTCCTCCTCGGCTCCTTGGATGCCGCTTACTTCTGGGGTCACGCCGAGAACCAGATCCTCTTTGTGCAGAACAGTCAGCGGACCAGCGTACCGGTCAACTTCGGCGAGACCCGCACCGACGGGGTCGAGCTGGCAGTGACGGCGGATGTGCTCGGCTGGCTCGATACCCAGACCACCGCCACCTGGATGCGCTCGGAGAACCGCACTGACAGCGACGATGTGCGCGGCAACCAGCTCCCTCGGACCCCACAGTGGGAGCTGTACCAGGGCTCTTCGCTGCACTGGGGAGAGTGGGTTCGGCTGGGGCACACCTTCAGCTACACCGCCGGCAACTACTGGGACGCCACCAACTTCTTCCTCGCTGCCCCCCGGTCGATCCATGGCGCGTTCCTGCGCCTGGGCACTGGCCGCCTCTCTGCGGAGGGGAGCGTCCTCAACCTCACCGATTCCACCGTCGTGGCCATGGACCGCAACCCGCTGTCTGATGCCGACGACACCCCGATTCTCCAGCCGCTCACCGACTTCACCGGCTTTCCGCTGCCCGGTCGGACGTGGCTGCTCACCTTGCGGTGGTCGGGAGCATCCCTTGACTCAAGCCATCGTGCTTCACCCTGAAGAGCCCGCGCGGGTCTTTCCCTCCACCGGTTTGCACTTGATCATTGTGAACCGGGCTTCATCATCGAGACACCATGAACCTCCTGACTCCTTTCCTGCTGCTCAACCTCATCGCCTGTGGCGACAAAGGTGACACTGAAGAGCACGAGCACGACAGCCATGAGGCGGACGCCGACACCGACGCGGACACCGACGCAGACACCGACGCGGACACCGACGCGGACACCGACGCGGACACCGACGCGGACACCGACGCCGACC
>JAQXDW010000102.1 GCA_029251165.1 Myxococcota bacterium | reverse complement strand
AGCACAAGGAGCGAGGCGTCTGCATGGAAGTGCATCAGCAGCCCCAAGCCCCAGTCATCACAGCAAGGAACGACGTGCGACCGTTCATCGCTTCGCGACAGCTCGGTTTCGAGGCTGGTGCGGCACACTCTGAGAGCACGCCCACGAAAAGGCAACGTGCCGGAACGCCACGCCATGAGCCAGCGCCCCAGAGACTGGCCTGCTCCTCACAGAGAGTCCTCCGAGTTCAGCCGCACTCATCGCTCACTGCGAGCCGCAACAATACTGCTTATACAGTAGGTACTCAGTGAGCAGAGGAGGACAGGTGACACCAGAGGAGCGACGTGCGACAGCCCTGCGAGGTGGTCTGATCCAGGGCAGTATTTTCTTCGTGCTGATGTCCTGGTGGATGCTCGATTGGGGGAGCCCGCTGCCTGAGATTCTGGCTGGGCTGGTCGTCTGGGCAATTAGCGGGCTGGTGACCGGTGCGATCTGGGCGTGGGCGCAGGAGTCGGCCATGCGCCGGAAGCTGGAGGCTGGGCAGGCTGCTGATCTGGAGCCCCACCACAGTCTGGAGATCACCCTGGATTCACCCACACAGGCCGTCTTTGACTTCTTGAGTCAGCACCTCAAGGCGTCTGCGGATCACACCGTGCAGGAGTGCTCGCCAGACTTCGGTGTCTTGCGCGCTCGCCGCAAACAACAGCGGGGAAGCACCCTGCTGGGCCAAGGGATCTCGATAGCGATCCGCGCCCAGGGAGGACAGACCGCTGTGCGAATCGACAGCCAGCCGGTGCTGCCCTGGGTACGGTTGGACAACGGACACAATCGACAGAACGTACAGGCGCTCGCCGATGTCGTGGTGGATGCGTTTGCCGTCGAGCCAAAGGCTCCCGTTCGAGACGCCAACAGGCAGAACACCGCATCCACCCTTCTCGATAAAGAGAGAACCTGAGCCTCCCTGGAGACGCGACCACCCGGACACCAGCGCGGTCGCTCGCTGCTCTGACGCAGACGCTTCGAGGGCTACGCTGACGCTCGATGCCGTTGGTCTTCCTCTGCATCCCCTGTCCGCGCTGTACCCGTTAGCTTCCACGCTTCACCAGCTCTGATGCATCGAGGCACACTCCACCACGACCACCGACACGACACCATCGATGCGAACGCCACCGATCAGGCCGAGCCGCTGCTCCAGGGCACCCTCATGGTCCAGTCACGCGCTGAGCTCGATCCCCTTGCGAATGATCTGCTGGACCTCTGATGGGCTGGAGAACGAGCTGAGAAGACCCATTGACACCCTCCCAGCTTGAGGTTCAATCGCGCAGGTGTCCGAAGAAGGAGTCGAAGTCCCAGGTGTAGATCGGTCGGATGAGGTAGAGGCCCGATGGAAGACCTGAGATGTAGTCGGCGTCGCCGTAGTAATCCAGCGGATCGCCGTTCTCATCGACCTCGAGGCTCCACTTCTCATCCAGCGGGGCACCCAACGCCATGTGGCTGGCCCAGAGGTTGGGATCCCACAGGGTCGACGACCAGCTCCCCCCAAGCAGCTCCCCGTTCTGGAGGTGGTCGTACCATGTCTCCAAGGTGTCGCTGTTCTCTTCTACAGTGCCCTGGATGTCGCTGCGCAGGGTCCCCATTCCCACTCCCCAGGCGAGAGGAATGACGACATCAGAGAGCTCCCCGTATGGCTCGGCGTTCCAGTCGTTGCACCCCTCTGAGAGGTTCACCGGTGTCTCATCCGGAACGAAGATGCCGGTGTGCTCCATCCCGGTCGGGTCGATGCCATCGGTGGCGTCATCCCAGGACCAGTCTTCCAGCAAGACTGCGGTGGGATCTTCAAAAACGAAGTAGAGCCAGCACTCTGTGTCTGAGTCGTCCTCCCCCATTCGGATGCCAACCCAGGGTTCAACGGGCTTCCCATCGACATAGTAGTGGTTCAGCGTTCCATTTTCGACGTCAATGCTTAGGTTTGCGTAGATCGTAAACCAGGTCGGCACCAGTCCCTCGGAAGGGTTGGTGTCGGTGTCGGTGTCGGTGTCGGTGTCGGTGTCGGTGTCGGTGTCGGGCTCCTCGTCCGGGGTCGAAGTCGTGTCTTCTTCTTCGATTCCTTTGTCACTGTCACAGGCGAACAGTGCCAGCAGGCCAAGCCACATCCATTTCTTCATACACTCCTCCCAGAGCCATACCGGATTGTAGCGCAGAGATGACGTCGCACCGGCACGGTTATCGACCGGCCATGGCCTGCTGTGGGTGTGCAGGCTTGACCTCACCCCCCGGGACTCTCCTTCAGGGATAGTCTTCTCTCAAGACGGCCTAGCGCGCAATGTTCGTCCTCAGATACCCGCGGAGTCTTCTCTCCAGCCGATGCCCATGACAGCGAGAAGCAATCCCCCCGATGGCGTCAGGACCGGGGCTCGAGGCGTCGACGCCGGAGCCCAAACGCGACGGCCAGCAGCCAGCCAGCGCCCAAGGCGCCTGGAGCACTGGCGCACAGACCGGCTGGAGGTGCCGCTTCCGGAGCCGCCTGAGGTGAGGAGACATCGTCTGCTGGTGTCGGCTCAGCGGGAGCCGCAACACAGCGCGAAACCATAGAGCATTCTCCGCTATCGCACTCCCCAGCAGCACCACACAGAGCGCTGGCATTGGTGAACGTCCGTGTCACAATATTGGGCGAGCCATCCCGCGTGATCCCAGAGCGGACCTTTACGGTACCCGTCTCAATGCACAGGCTGACCGGCTCACACTCCTTCGCCTTGCCACAGTCCGAGGTGCCTGGGCAGGCAGCATTGGGGGCACAGGTCCATCGGCGCGCTTGCAGCGTCTGATGGCTGCCGCGGGGGCAGTCGAGCTCAACGCGCGGCGGGGGAACGTCCGCGAGGGCATGCTGAGCGGTGAGGAGTATGGCAATCATGGCATAACTATAGTGCAGTCGCGATGAAGAAGCCGGCCAGCGTGAAACGCCCAGGAAACCAGCTCGTTCTTTCGGATCTCTCAGTCCGCTCGGCCGACGAGTTGACCATACTATGTATGGAGCTCAGGACGGGTTGTGGTTCCGTCTCTGTTCTCTTCTTTCCACACGCTGCTGCGTGTAGCCGACAGGGAATTCAAATGGCCCCGCCCACAGCAGCGGCGTGTCTGAGCTGCTTGACCTCACTCCCCGGGACTCTCCTGTAGAGACTTCCTCCTCTCCAGCAAGCCGATGTTCAGCGAAACAGTCAGAAGGAGTCCGCGGTCTAAACCAGAGGCAGACCTCGAGCAGCAGCGAATCCGATAGGGTTCGGGCCATACTCCTCGACAGCGCTGGAGATGCCGTCTGCGGTACTGATGGCAACCTGAGCCAAGACTGCCGCCTTGTTGACCAGGAACATCGATCCGACAGCAGCAAGAAAATCATTAAACACCGCTATTTAACTTTATAATTACCCAACCAACAACAACCATGTACGCGGCATCCAGAGGGCCGCGTCTTGAACATGGAGCGGCGATGCGCCTCCGCTGACCGATGTCCGCTCGAGAGATGTGCTCCCAGGCCCTCAGCCGCGACGGGATTCCGCTCGCTGGTCCCGCGCAGCGTTACCGCTGAGGGAGCTCAAGACCTGAGCAGCGCCTACAGGCTGTCGACTGTCAAGCAGAATCCAGAAGCGATAACGGAGCCACAGTTGAGGGCGCAGTACCACTCTGCCGGCTGGCTGTCGTCGTCGTTGTAGAGCGGGTATTGGGTATAGTCTGCCGGAATACAGCTCTCCTGGAATGCACATCCGCCGCTGAGCATGACGTCGTCATTGTCGTCGCAGACCGCTGACGAGGAGCCCCCGGAAGTGCCTGAGACCGCGTAGAGCATTCCCTTGTCGATGCCGCCGCTGCTTCCCTGGCAGTCGCTGGCGTCCCAGACCCCATCTTCATTGCGGTCCTCGTCTTCGTCTTGGATCCCGTCTCCACTGAGATCCCAGCAGCTCAAGCCCCGTGCCCCCGACGCGCCCGACGTGCCAGGACTCCCGGCAGCTCCGTCGACGCCATCGACACCATCGACACCATCGACGCCAGCAGCACCGGTGCAGTCGCTGGAATCCCAGCTCCCGTCGTCGTTGCGATCCTCATCTTCGTCTCCGTCGCCGTCTCCGTTGAGATCCCAGCAGTGCGTGCTTCTCGAAGTCGCGCTGATGGTGTTGTCGGAAGAACAGCTCAGAAGCAGCAGCAGCATTTCAACTCCACAACGGTACACATGAGGAACATCCAAGCATGGCGATGCCCAACCATCAAGCAAGACTCTGAGCCGGAGGCCGAGAGTGGTGCTCTCGAAGCACCGAGGGTCCTCAGCGCCTTCGCAGTGCGACGATGCCCCCCGCGAGCAGGACGAGCGAGAGCCCAGCCACGACGAGGGGCCACTGTGACCTGCTCGGGGAGCGGGGCGCCGGAAGATCAGCAGCGACCGTTCCACGGTCTGGCGGCATCGGAGGCATGATGTCCGTGAGCAGGACATCAGCACTCGCGGACGAGCTGGCGAGGGCAATCGCCAGCGCAACCGTGTGTATTCTGCCCGTCATGGCCGCTCCTCAGTTGAGCTGATGTTCTGCAGATCGAGCGCCTCACTCTGGTACGAGGGCTCCCGAGACGGCGGCGGGAGGGCGTCACTGCGCCAGGCTGCGTAGTCGGGAAAGGCACGGGTGAGGCTGTCGAGGTCGTGTCCACTGAGGTCCGTCGAGAACATCACGCGTGCCCGATGGCTGGGGAGGTGCTGGATTTCCTGAATGGACCGGGCAGCTCGCTCAGCATCACAGATGTAGTCGAGCTGATCGGGGCGCATCGATGCGACCGATACGGCATGCTGGCATGCGGCAGCGTCACTGCCCGAGCTCATGCTTCCACCGGTCAAGAGGCCTTGATCGACCACTGGCCAGGCCTCATAGAGGCGTGCTTGATGCTGGAGGAGTGCAGCCGCCGACAGCTCGTTGTCGGGGGAAGCGATGACGGACACACAGTCCATACCCGCAACAGGCTGCTCACCCAGCGCTGCAAGCGCTGCACGCCAGCGCGGAACACAGGCTGCGGAGAGCGAAGCCACAGCGGACACGAGCCCGTCGCTGTCCGCGCACCCTCCCGGTCCGGTCAGCGGTGGCGCCCTCAAATGATTGACCTCGAACCAGGCCGCGCTCGGTGTGAGACGTGCAGTGACCTCGAGAGGACAGGTCAGCTCCGCGCTGGGTGCGCCTGGGTATCGCAGCCGCCCGTCGACCTGGCCCACGATCGCAACCGATGAAAACTGGGCTTGCCCGGCACTGTAGAGGACCGCTCGGATCGTCTGCCAGGGGATGTTGGGCTCGGCGACCAACATCGCACGCCCATGAAAGAGGGCCTCCTCATGCAAGGCGCCCGCATCGATGTGTGCGCTCGCCACATCCCGCAGCGCCTCGTACAGCGGAGTGATCATGAGCTCATCCGCTCCTTCTGCGAGGCGCCCACTCTCAAGCGATACCAGGCTCGACCACACAAAAGGACTCACAGCCCCCTCTCTGCCCAGTTCCGTCTCCGGAAGCGTCAGCGACCATGCCCGGCTGTCAACATCGATGCCTTCTTCTCGAATGACAATCCGTGTCCAGTACCCCACCGGCTCGCCGCTGGAGATCGTCACCAGCGCGACCCCAGCCTCGGAGGCAATTCGCTCGGTGTCGTACCAGATGGCCTCATCTCGGTACGGATCCGGGAGCGGATCACAGCCCGACAACATCTGAAGACCGAACACCATGCTCATCTGAGCGAAGTAACACAGCTGGTCAGCCAATTGATCGGCAGATGTTCCGCGTGGGCGCTGCGCAATCAAGCCCCCCGGCTCAACCCTGACAGGGAATTCAAGGAGCCTTTTTCCCGCAGGCATCCTCTCGACCATCGAGGAGTCCCTCGGTGACAGCGCCAGCGAGATGCTGCAGCTCGATGACGGTGCCGTTGTCCGGGCATGGGCCATCGAAGCGGAGGGCTCTGTCGTGCTCACCGGCCAGGGTCGGGCTGCGGACCGACGCTTCGCTGCGTGCCTGGCGTGGCGCCGGCATCCAGGGTTGGTGGCTGAAGCGGCGCGCGCAGCCCCCCGGTCACAGGCCCAGGGCATCCTCTGTCCCGGCCACAGTCAACCACCGCTCGGGGGCCTGCCTGAGCGCGGGCTCAGTAGACGTGGTTGTCGGTAACGGCAGCCGCGGCTGCGGTCCGGGTCGCGGTGTAGTGCGCCTCCACCCCGTCTCCGTCGATGTCGCAGCGTCCATGCACGATGAAGTCCTGGCCATCGTCGGTGATCTCGACCCGGTAGCCCCCTCTCACCAAGCCGTCTGGTGCCCAGCCCAGCTCGTCAAAGCCAGTGCCCGTCACCCACGCCTGCTGTAGCTTGCCCGCCTGAACGCTTGGCACCCACTCATCCTGGGCGACAAACACCCCAAAAGCTTCCATGTAAGCGATCTCTGCGGAGCGAATGCCGTCGATGTTGGCCGGGATCTCCGCCCGCTTGGCGCGGTACTGCATGGCGACAAAATTGGGGATGGCGATGGCGCCCAGAATGCCCAGCATCGGGACGACACCGGAGCAGACCACGACCAAGACGACCAGGAACGGAGCTATTTTTCGCAGGCCGCTTGTCTTGGGAGAAGAGTTCATACCGGACACGATATCACCCCTGGCACCGGACAGCCGCCACAGCTCAGACAGACTGCCCAGCCCGTTGACGCTGTGGGTCACGCAGCGAGCTGGGGAGCGGAGACGGCCCCGCGAAATGGATAGGAAGCGATGGCGGAAGGATGAATCGCCGGACCGCACTGGTGCTGCTCGAGGCCTACGGCGTCACGGGATAGGGCAGCGAACGGATTCGGTCCTGCTCATGCTCGCTCACAAAGCCAAGCACGTGCGCACGGTAGAGCACCTGTCCCGCAGCCTGAGACGGAACAACACACCATTCGCGCTCCTGAACGCCGATGGCGGTGCCGTTGGCGAGCGCAACACTGCCGAGACCGGTTGCGAGGCCAGCCTGGAGGTGTGCACTGGCCCGCGCCTTGAGCCGAGCCCCCTGCTCGGTCAGCGAGGGCAGCGCGTGCCGGCCCACCACGAAGATTCCGTCCGTCGACACCGGCGGGGCCTCTGCCCAGCCCGCACAGGCGGAGACCACGGGTGCCGAGTTGATCGGCTGCTCAGCCGGCTGCTCAGCGGGCACCTTCGCCGGCGCTGCCAGGGTCCGAGCCGCGTCTCGGTCGTGGTGGCTCATGTACCCCAGCACGTGCGCCGAAAAACGGATCGAGCCTCCGTGCTCGAATTGCTCAACACACCAGTCCTGTTCGTGAATTCCCGGGTTGATCCCGTCCGTATTCTCGGTGACTCCGGTGACCGAAAGCGCCTGTTCGGACAGCGCGGTTCGCGCGCGCTGACGGGCACCTTGCTCGGTCCAAGCCGGCCCAGATGTCGCGCGCAGGTACAGCCCTTCAGCCGACGCTGGCAGCGGGTCAGCCCAGCCGGAGCAGGTGCGCACCGCGCCCTGTTCATAGGGTGTGGGGGTCGCCTTGAAGGCAAAGTAGACGGGCTGGGGAAACTCAACAGCTCGGCGCCATGCCACGCCGTGGGAGACGCTCACGCCTCCAGAGAGGCTTCCGCCCGGTGCGAATCCCGAGACCTCCGCAGCTCGCCCCCGAGCGATCTCGATGTCGACCGAGCCCGTGCCCTGAATGAACTCTCCGACCATTCGACTCGAGCACTGGTCCGGCTGGACCCTACAACACGCCGCAAAGGCGGACGGATCCTCGATGATGCTCACCATCTTGCCCGTGAGGGTGTAGGAGACCCGGACCGCACGGGCATGATCCACGCTGCCTGTGGCCTCCGCGACCCCCGAAGCACCGAGGCGAGCGCGAGTACTGGAGGAGGTATGCAGCACCTCCGTTGTCTGCACACCGCCCCCGTCGATGAATCGCCAGGAGACGTGCTCGGAGCACGCCAGCGTCATGCCGCTGGACTCGTCGAGCTCGGAGAGTGCATCGGGCAGGAAGCGGCCCAAGTGATCCGACGGGTCGGTGTCAAAGGAGTTTCTGAGGTAGATGTTGTGCGTCGGTGCCAGGCTCGGCCCCGTGGGAATCGGCGGCTTGTGACATCCCCACAGCATGATGAGCACGGTCGGATTCCAGACGGATGTCGTTTGCTGCACGCGTGTCATTGAGTGACTCCGAGCTGTGGTATTTCCGGTCGGCCCCGTAGAGCGATCCGCTTCTGACAACAGATCTGTAGTGCTGTGGGCTTCGTTTGCGTATTTCAGGACCTTTCAGCCGGGGCGGAAGCCTCTCCTCCAGTCAGCAGGTCATGGACGGATCAAGGCCGTCTCGACCATTCGCCACTGCACTGGGCTGAAGCGGTCCCCCCGCCCGCTATTTCTTTATGCAGAAAATCCAGGGATACCCTGCCCTGTGCCTGGGGCATCCTCGTGGCCCGCTGAGGCCTTGTCAGAGCTCCAGCTCCGACCGCCGGATCAGCCACTGGTCCCGTACAACACCGAGCTCGTCTACGATCGTGGCATCCAAGGTGGGGTCGGCCGCGGTCGTGTCGAAGTCGAGGGAGATGAAGAAGTTCGCGTCGTCATGACAGGCGAGCAGCTCATCTTCCTCCCACGGACACGGGCTGTTTGAGTTGGCCGTGGGCGAGGACGTCAGCTCGGGCAGATCGTAGCCCCCCAGAGCCCCGGGCAGCACACGAAACTCGGAGCGGTGCACATCGCCGGACAGCAGGACCAGCCCCTCGACGTCGTTCGCCACGATGGCCTCAAGGAAGCGCTCCCACGCCGCGGGGTAGGCCGCCCAGGAGTCGTCAGAGCCATCCGATGTGAACTGGCTGCCGGAGATGAGCAGCTTGAAGGTGGCGGTAGAGTCGAGCAGAGACTCCATCAGCCAGGCCTCTTGCGCATTCCCCAGCACGGAGTCATCGAGCCCTCGCCAGTAGCGGTCGTCGAGCAGGAAGAAGTCCACATCTCCCCGCTGGCCATGGCTGAACACACCCGCGGTGTCGCCTGTGCCGTAGCCGGTGTTGGCCCAGTACTCGGAGAAGACGCGCAGGGCGACATCGCGACCTGAGGCGGTGCCGTCGGTGTTGTTGCCGGTGAAGTCGTGGTCGTCCCAGGTCGCCAGCACGCTGGTCTCGGTCATCAGCTGCGCACGCATCGGCCGCTCGTGAGCCCACCGGTAGAACTGGCGCAGAGCGGAGAGGTCGTCGACATCGCCGTAGTGGTTGTCACCGATGAAGAGGTAGACATCGGGCGACCACGCGGCCACCACGCCAAAGACCGGCTGGACGTCGTCTCGGCTGCATGAGCCGAAGGCCATGCTCCAGCGGCCGGAGGCTCCGGCGGCTGGCGCTGTGGTGAAGGTCCAGGGTCCGAAGCGCTCTCCGGCGACCTCGAGGTCGTAGTGGTACGTCGTGCCCGGAGACAGACCGTAGACATCAACCACATCGGCAAAATCTCGGTCTGCCATTGGATACCGATAGGCCATGGGATCGGCCACCTCAAGCTCACCCGGCGAGTCTGCGACCCGCACCAGCACCGGCCGAGTGGCGTCTGTGCGGAACCAGAGGCGGGCCTCATCGGGTCCCACCGCTCCAAGGATGGGACCGTGGGTGAGCGGTGAATCGAAGCAGGTGGTGCAGTGGGCCATCAAGGGCTCGGGGTCCGTCCAGCTCTCCAGCTCGTCATCTTCGTTGCCGATGGCCAGGTCCAGCCCGTCCCGACAGTAGATGGGATCCCCATCCAGGCGCATCGAGACACAGGTGGGACGCCACTGGTCCGCCCCGCCGCCTTGCAGCGTGAACTCGGTGATGTCCGACCGGTCCAGCCCCATCGACTCGAAGATGACGACATCGCGTTCACCAACCTCCAGATCATCCCAGCTGGGCTTGTTCAGCGAGACGCACACCTCATCTGCGATGCATGCCTCCACGGCCTCGTCGGTGTTGTTGTTGACGTCGTCCCCCGTGCGGACGGTGATGTGCAGCACATCCACCGTGCCTGGGAATTCGGGCATGCCAGGGTCGGAGCAGCCTGCGCCGTCATGGGGGATCCCGTCGTCGGCAAGACCGTCGCAGTCCTGGTCTAGACCGTCGCAGATCTCTGCTGCATCGGGATGTACCGAGGCGTCGGTGTCGTCGCAGTCCAGGTGAGAGGCATGCCCGTCTCCGTCGGCATCGACCGCATCCTCGTCCGCGCCCACTTGCTCAGGCGCATCCTTGCCGCTTGGAGTGGACGAGCTGCACGACAACAACCAGCAAAGCGCGAAGGTGCTTGTTCTCATGCCGTCTCCCCACAAGTCCGGACAGCAGTGTAGCGCAGCGATGCACCGCTCACCCACCGCAGCGTCGCGCCTGGGCAGCCCTGACCTCGCCGCTCCTGCAGGGACGGCCTCCGCTCCAGTAAGCCGATGACGTGCAGCCCACCACGAATCCCACAACATCCAGCCTGGGTCCGTTGTTTTGATGTGATCAGAAGGTGAGCCGGTTGCGCACAACGGCATCCATCATGGGTGCCTATCCGGTCAGCCTCGCGACCCCCTCGATGGGCGACAAGAGGCCGGCGGCCCCGTCGTTCTTCGTGATCACCCTGAGCGGACAGGGAGAGCTCCTCGCCTTCCCAGCGGTGCACACTGCCGAGGAAGCGTGGTCGGGGGCCTTTCGAGCAGGTCTCGCTCCCAGCTGCCACGGGCCCCGACGACGCTCACCCGAACGAGTCTCACGTCGGCGGCGTGAGCCGGTGGATCACCCCAGCGCCCGCAACATAGATCTGCCCACTGGCGGCCTGGGTTGCGCAGCTGACCGGCGCCTCAAGGATGCTGCCCACGATCGAAACAGGCCCTGGATAGGCATACCGGATGAGGAGGTGGCCATGGCTGGCCTCACTACAGAAGACCAGCTTGGAGCCATCACGAAGCGCGAGGGCTGTGCGAAAGAAGAGACGATTCTTCCTTGGGCGCTGTGTGGTCCAGACCGTCTCGAAGGCCTTGGCTGTAGAGGTCAGCCGCACGATGCCGTGGTTGTGCCCCTTGCGCCCCCAGACCACCAGCGCGCGCCCGCTGTCGGTACCCATGAACCTCGGCCACTCGTCGAAGGGCAGCCGGAGGAAGGGGCGGTCGTCGCTGTCGGGTTCTTGGAGGTCCATGGAGAACAACCTGCAGAATGAACTGTGCCGTCCGAACGCATAGCCCAGCAAGTGCGTCTCGCTCTGCACAACGATTCCCCCAAGGTTCCGCCCCTCCACACCCTGAAACGGCTGCACAAACCGGCCCTGCTCCGGATCGAAGACCGCGAGCGATGTCTGGTGGTGTTCGTAGTCGAACCCTGCGGAGCTGCCCGAGAGGTCTTGGTTGGCGACGATGGTGACCGCGCCCTTGTACACATCGCTGCAGACCCAGTTCCCGTGCGGGATCTCACCCGCCACCCGATCAATCTGGTGGGTCAGGGGGTTCCAAAGCAGCGCGTGTGAGGCCCCCGGGGTCGCCACCAGCAGTCGATCCCCCGTGACGGGCAAGGAACAGAACGCTCCAGCGGCGGGGCACTCGAGCTCTTCAACATGTCCCGTTCGCGGATCCACATGGAAGATGCCATCCCACCGGCCCGGGCCGTCGCGTGTCCGCAACAACAACGAGCCGTCGCTGAAGCTCGACAGTGCGCCCCCCCACTTCATCTCGTGGTCCAGCTGCGCGACCTCTGTCTCGATCCATTGGGGCGTGCCCTGCATCTGTCTTCTCCTGCCCTGTTGAGCCGTCGTATCCGTACCGGCCCCTCAGGGTTTAGACAATGGGCGCGGGCGCGACCACCTGAGGGACCGACTCCAGCTCATCCGCTGTGCCTGACCGCGCCTCTCCGCTGACAGGGACCTCAGGCCTTTTCCGCTCCCTCACCCACAGCAGCAGCAGGCCCCGCCTCCCCCTCATTCGTTGCCACACAGGACCGCATGGAGCCCCATCGTCGCGGACGTCACCTCGACTCATCAGAGCCACGAGGGCCTGTGGTTCGACCGGATTCAGCGGTCGAGGCTTTGAGCACACGGGCCCCGGTCCATCCTGGCAGCCACCCCATGCTGTCCCTCGTCGTCCACAGCGGGCGGTTCGGGCTCAGCATGCTTCACCAGAACAGAATTCTCACACCAGCTCTTTCCGCTCTTCTCGCGCACCGGCAAGGGACGGCACTCCGAAGTCGAGATTACTCACGTCAGCATCTGTGCACAGCCAGCGCGGGGCCTGCTCGCCCTGCAGGGTGTCCACGACCACAGCACGCGAAGCCATCACGGTCGAGGCGAGCTGCTCGTCCGTCCCATGCGCACGCGTAAGCAGCGTGGGACACGATGCGAGCTCGCGACGAGCTGAGCTCTCATCGGCTGCTTGCAGCACCACCGGCCGCCAGCGGTCACGGGGCTCGCACTCCACACGGCTGGCCTCAAATTCCACCACCTCCACACCCTCATCGCCCTCCCACTCCGCCCACTCCGCCCACTCCTCCCACTCCACCGGCTCCTCATCTACAGGGGCGTGGTCGTCCCACAGGTTGAGCACGAGCACACGCCGAGTGCCCCCGCAATACCGGTCCAGCGGACTGTCGCCGGCCAGCTCGGGCTCGGCCTCAGGACGTAGCCAGCTGAGCGTCGGGCACGGCACAGCATGCAGCAGCGTCCCCGGGAAGATGAGCACTCGTCCAGGAACCGCCGGCACCACCAGCAGGGAGCTCGTGTGGCCGGTGTCGTCGTCCGGTACCCACAGACACGTGGGGGCGCGCATACCTGGCTCCACGTCGAGGTAGACGATGAGGCTGTGGGTCGGGTAGCGCCGCTCTCCTCGGGCCACAGCGGCCTCCTCGTCGACGTCCCGGTGAGCCTCGACCGACTTCCACTCCGACCGGCCCCACCACTCCACCTCACGAGTGCTTTCACAGCCCAAGACGACCAGCAGGCTCTCGATAAAGACCTCCTGTGGAGAGCATGTGCCTTGGCTTCGGCGGTAGATGTCAGGGCCAACACCGTAGAGAACCGGTGCCGTCAGATCCATGAGACACTTCGGTGAGAGCACACCATCAAACACGGCAGGCAGCTGATTCGCCGCGCCGCCACCCAGGAAGCAACTGGGCGGCACGCTGGCCGTGGGACGGCGAGTGTCTGTACGAGTCCGCAAAGCCGCTGCTTTAGCTCTCTGCTTGCGTGTTTCTGCCACCGTTTTCTGTCTCCAAGGCTACAGCGAACACCAATGTCGCTGCGCTACACCCCCTTACAGTGCTGCCGTGGCTCGTGCTCTTGTCGCTCAACGCGGACAAGAATTTCAGCCTCCATTTCCCCTCCTAAGTCACCCACCGCTGTACCCAGCGCCTCCTTGACTGCTACCGAGGAAGCCGTCCGATTCATGAACGCCAACCAGGCAGCTCGCTCCATCGCACTCATGGCACAAGTCCTCGGCGTGTCAGTCCGCGAATTCTACGCCTCCCAAACGGGAAACCTTCACCGCGAACGCTCCAGGACATGGTCGGTGACGGCAGCTCCAGTCTCCGACTGAAGCGAATTCAGATGCTCACCGAAGCGAGAAGACGGGCCAAGGAGCTCATGCCGGACGATTTATGACCTCAGAAGACCTTGCGGACGTTGTCCGTACAGGCTAACGTACTTGCATACAAACGGAGATTTGTGCCGATTGCCTCCTGAAAGGGCTAAAGCGGCCGCCAAGTAAGGCGTAAGACGAGCAACACCCCCACACCCTCACCGTACAGCCCTTCAAGGCTGAATTTCCAGTCACGACACCCTCATCGACTGGCGTGTCTACAGGTGTGCCCCGGTTGTGTCGACAGGTTGTTGTTTCCAATGGCCAATCGACACAGCCTCCCGACTCTACGGTCCTTTCCCAAGCGAGGACTGCATGGAGACGCATGTCCCCAGACCCAAAGGCGTGAGCATGACCATCCTCGATCCAGCCCTCCAGAGCCCCCAGCCCGGGGAGACCCAGACCTTCGGAGGCATCACCATCCACCCCCTCTGCACTCGCCCGGTAAGCCCTGCGGTGACCTTGCTCTATCCAATCGTCCACAGCTTCCAGGCTGCCGCCCACAGCACCAGCCGGAGCTGAGCCATGCCCATCGGTTCCCTGATCGGAGACTTCGTCGGTGCACGCTTTGAGCGCCACAATACCCACCTCATCTCCTTTGACTGGATCAGTCCCCAGAGCCGGTTCACCGACGACACCGTCCTCACGCTCGCCACCTGTCGTGCGCTCCTCGAGGACCTGCCTTATCGAGCGGTCTACCGCGACGCGGTGCGGCGCTTTCCCGGCGTGGGCTACGGCAAGAACTTCCAGCAGTGGGCGCTTGGCCTCCCCGGGCTGGGCACGCCGCGCTCGCCGGGCAACGGTGCCGCCATGCGGGTGAGCCCCATCGGCTGGGCCAAGACCTCGCTGTCGGATGTCCTCGAGGCGGCTGCAGACTCGGCACGCAGCACCCACGACCACCCCGAGGCCATCGCCGGAGCCTGCGCCGTTGCCGCCGGTGTCTTCATCCTCCGGACCGGCGGCGCGCTCGCCGATGCCTGCGCCCAAGCCGAGGCGCTCGGCATGCTCCAGCCGCTGCCCATCGAGGCATGGCGCAAGCGTCCCTGGTCTGCGCTGGCCAAGAACACCGTGCCGGTCGCTTTCGCCGCGCTGCAGGCCGGACACGACTTCGAGTCGACCGTTCGCATTGCGATCTCTGCCGGCGGCGACAGCGACACCATCGCCTGCATGGCTGCGGCCCTGGCGCAAGCACGCTGGCACCTGCCCAGGCCGCTCGCCGCCCCCATCTTGGGTCGGCTCCATCGCGATGCCCCGAGCCTCCACCAGCGCCTGCAGTCCTTCTGCGTCCGCTTCCACGTCCCTCCCCCTCGTTAGGAGTTCCCTCATGTTTGAGCACGATGCACAGAGACAATTTGGTGCCTGGCTGCGCGGTGTTCGCGAGCAGCGCGGCCTGCGCCGCCCTCCTGTGTCCATGGCGATGGGCTACAGCAACATCAGCCACGGCTGCAGCAAGCTGGCGGCCTGGGAGCGGGGAGACTCCCACCCCCCCGACCAATTCCACCCGCCGCTGCGCAAAGTGCTGCAGATCTCCGCGGAGACCTGGGAAGCCCGTCTGGCAGCCCGTGAGCAGCGGCGGCGCCAAGCCGAGCCGTTCACCGCCGCCACCAGCACAGCGGTGACTCAGCTGGGCGAGGATCTGGCCCGGCACTGCGACCTGCTGCTCTCTCACCACGCCCAGATCGCGGCAACGCCACACTGGCGGGACATCACGCTGCCGAGGCTGAGATTTGAGGTGCTGTATGTGGGCAGCCTGAGCGTGGTTCACCTCGGTGACCTTCTGGAGGGCTGGGCGAGCGGAGCGCTGCAGATGGAGGACCACGAGGGACAGGCCGTCTGGCTGCTCTCCGGCGCCGGCAGCCCACTCAGCGGTGCGTACAGCGCCTATGGATTCTACCGCCACAGCCGGGACTGCGCGCGCTTCAGGAGCAACCTCAAGGGCTCCTTCACCGGGGCGATGGTCGCATTCAGAGGGGTCGCTCGTGGCGTCGAGCATGGTCCGTCGTCGTGGAACCTCCCCCAGCTCCTCTCCCACCTGGGGGTCCCCCTCGCGCCGTCCATCATCTCGACCCAGGACGGCGCGGTCGGCCAGTATGACTTCGCCACCGCCACCCTGACCTTTCACGGCTCGCAGACGCGGTTTCCCCAGCTGCTCGATGGCGCGGCGGACATTCTCTCAGCCAAAGCACCACCTGCGGCATCGACCTCCGCCCCGGCAAAGCCCTGGCGGCGTGCGCTCGGTCAGCTGATCGATCCGCAGGGATATCCGCGAATTCACTGGAGCCGGGCGCTTCCTGAGCCGGTCCAAGACTGGCTCGTCCATCAGCTGATGAGCCCGTCAAGCACTCCCCCCACCCAGAGCCAGCCATGATCGGACTCCGTCTCCTCAGACACAGCAGCCGGGACAGTCCGCTCCGTGATCTGGTCTCAGCGAAGCGGGCCGCAGCCGCGGCGCTCCCCGAGACGCGGTATCCAGCAGGGAGAGTGCGCCTGGCCCCCTTGGAGCGACGGCACCTGACCGCTCTGTTCACTCCGGGAATCTGCTCGCTCCGAAAAGGGGTGCCGCCCCTCACAACGCGATCACGGGGCACTCGGACGCTCGCGGGCCGCGGTCTACTCGGGATCTCCGTTGAGCGCCCCCAGGGTGAAGCCGAGCTCGCCGACGACCTCTCGGAGCTCGTTGAGCGACTTGCGGCCGAAGTTCTTGAGCTTCAGCAGGTCGACATCGCGCATCGACAGGAGTTGATGTACGGAGACAATGCCGGCGTTGTCGAGGCAGTTCCTTGTTCGAACGCTCAGCTCCAGGTCCGTGATGGGAATATCTGGGCCAGCTTTCGGTGATTTGGTGTCGTCCTCCTTCAAGGGTCCGACGAGCTCGGGGGACAGCCACGATTCCCGCGGGAGGCTCGGGGACCAGCCCATCGCGACTCGGAGCACCGGGTCGGTGGCGCGGTCGATCACTTCGATGCTGGGGAGTACATCCAAGGGATCCGCGCCGCTGAAGAGCGCGGAGAGCCATCCGGTGCGCTCGGGTTCGTAGTCTTGGATCGCAGCGACCCGCCCGAGCCGGGCTCGGACCTCGTGGACGGCGTGGAGCGTGATCGGCACGTGGATTTGTGCGGACTCGGCCCCGAGCTCAGCCGCCAGGTCAGGCGCCACGGCGAGCGCGACCCCCTCTCCCACGACCACCCGGCAGGCCGTCCACGCGCTCTCCGAGGTCAGCAGGACGACCCAGGAGCTCGCGACATCTCGGACGGCTCTCGCGGCCTCGGGGTGGCCTTCGTCGACCATGGCCTTGGCTCGTTTGACCGTGGAGGCATGACCGCGCTCGTGGAGCAACGAATACGCGAAGGGCCTGAACAGCTCACTCGCCGCCTCCAGAGGCAATCGGCAGACGTCCTGCGCCAGCTGGGGGTCGGGGACCAGCTGGAGCGACCCACTGTAGTCCACCGTCTTCCGAAGGAGGGCGGCGGCATCAAGCTGCGCGCCGAGATACGTCGAGAGCGGCACGAGCGGACGCTTGTCTGAGGAGGTGGTGGTGAGGGTCCGGCGGCCTCGGCCGTTGCCGAACAGCGCGTCGACAGCCTCCTGAAGCATGCGCGTCTCGTTGCGGATGATGATGTCGGGAGCCGAGAGCTCCCGGAGTCGTCTGAGGCGATTGTTCCGGTTGATGACTCTTCGGTAGAGGTTGTTTGGATCCGTGGTGATCCACTTTCCCTTGTTGTTGCGGTGCATCGGACGCAGGCCGGGCGGCAGTACCGGGATCACCTCGAGGAGCATCCACTCGGGCCGGATGTCGATCCCCCTCGCGTCGGAGCCACGCCCCTGCCGGGAGAGCGCATCGCGGATCACCTCACCGCCCATGCCCACCTTGAACGCGTCCTCGCCAAAGCTCTCCCGAGCCTCGCGGTACTGCTCTTCGGTGAGGACCTGATGCTCTCGAAGCCGGGTGCTGCCCCGATGGGAGACCATGTAGCTCTCGCAGTACAGGACCTTCAACAGGTCCGACTGCGTCACGCCCAGCGGCTCTCCCATCGGGTTGCGGTCGTTGTCGAGCAACCCGATGTGCGCCACGGGGGTGACGAGCTCGATGTGGCCGAGGCGCTCTCGGCGAGCCTTCGCGGGAATCACCTCGACCCCACACTTCTCGCAGCGGATGCCACGGTGTCGCATGTGCTTGTATTTACCGCAGCTGCACTCGTCGTCTCTAAGCGGGCCGAAGACCCTCGCGCAGAAGAGCCCCTGTGGTTCGGGCCTCGAGGTGCGGTAGTTGAGGGTCTCGGGCTTCTTCACCTCGCCGTGCGACCATGACCGAACCCGATCCGGTGAAGCCAAGCGGAGCCGGGCGGCCGGGCCTGCAGCCTTCCGGAGATCAGGCGAAGGGCTGACCCAGTCGACGTCGAATCCCAAGGCGCGAAGCAGCAGCGTGCCGGACCGACTGGACATGCAGGCGAGCCGGCGTCCGGCCGGTGCCGGGAACTCCCCTCGGACAAGAGCCTCCCAGGCTCCGGGGCGCTCGCCTCCCTCCGCATCGCTCTTCAGCCCGAGCATCTCCCAGGCGCTCCACACGGCTCCTTCACGGACCAACCCTGCGATGAAGCCCGCGTGAAGCGTCCTGCCCCCTGCAGGGTGGGTCCCTCCAAGCGGCTGCTCAGTTCGCCTGAAGTAGGGCCCGATCGAGCGCACCTGGAGCGCATCGCGGGCGATTCGGACTTTTGCCACCTTGACCTTGCCTGCGGTTTCCGGCCACTGGAGATCGACGTCGAGTTCACGGATCGACGCGACGACCGCTCGGCGTCCCTGTGCATCGATCAGCACATCTCCGACCTCGAGCGGGCGGGTCCAGGAGACGTCCACCTGAGCGATCCGCTCGGCGTGCTGGGCCTCTGGGTCCAGGGCCTCGCCGAGCAGCGCCTTGGTCACCCGTCCCGAGATCTTCTGGGGCGCGCGCAAGGAGGCGTCCAGTGGTCCGTCTTCTCGGAAGATCGAGCGGAGCAGCTTCTCTTCGGCCGACTCGGCCCGCGGCGTCGGCCTCGGGACCACCTTCCCCACGAGGATGTCTCCCCCCCGGACCTCGGCCCCCACCCTCACCAGCCCCCCTTCGTCGAGGTCAGCCTGTTGCGCGCCCGAGAGTCCCGGGATGTCGCGGGTGAACTGCTCGCTGCCGTGCGCGTACTTGCGGAGACGTACTCTGAACGTCTCCGTGTGCGGTGTCTCCAGCGTTTTGGCGAACGTGCGGTCAATGACGCAGGTGGTGGAACCTGTCGCCCCTGGGGTCGACTCGCCAATCACCCAGTCAGAAATTGGTTCGCTCATCACGGTGTCTCCTCGCTGCAGCGGCCCCGCACGCAGGATTGTACTCCGAGACCTCTTGAAGTTCCTGTCTGCCAAGATTGAGCGTATCGCAGTGACTACACTGAGCATCGAGAACGGTGAGCGGGTCTTGGGACACGACTGGAAGCCAACAGCGGCCTCTCTCTCATCCTGGGAACTTCTGCGTTGTGGGTCCGGACGTTGGCAGGAAAGCAAGACCATCTGGCCAGATCAGACCGGGACTTCAAGTGGCCCTCGCCTTGACCACATCCTGCCGTTCTCCCGATTTCCCGTGAATCGATTCTGGAACCTCGTCCCCACCACCAGCACGCTCAACCTCCAGAAGTCGAACCGGATTCCAGGCATAGCCCCCGTGATTGCTGGTCGATATCGTGAGTTCCTCCGTCTGGTGACCGCACAGCCCAGCCCGCTCATCGCCGCAGACCACACAGTCTCTGTGGAGCATCATGGAGTCCAGCCTGGAGCGCTTGGAGCGTGCCGGGGTTGATGTCTGGTGTCCGTAGCGACGTCGACACGAATAAAGCTGAAGCCTCAGACTCTTTAGACGACACCCAAGCCAGGGTTCTGTATCGGACTCGGGAACAGGTGTGTGCTCTGCGGATTTCTCGCGCGCTCTCGACAACCACTGCATGAGTTCCGCTTCAGGCCAGGAGTGCTGCTCCCCCAGAACAGACCAGGGAGTACACAGCTCTCCACAACCAACGAAGCCTCTGACAGCCACACAGCAAAGCGGCAGGGGCGCCACGGGTAGAGCAGCTTGTCATGGCTGCGCGCGATAGTGGCCGCTCCACTGGAGCTCAAATGCGCCGTGCCCTCATCCTGTCTCTGACCGTTGCCTGCGGCAGCCCGCCCCATGAGCCCGAGCCGGACTGCGCGGCGCCAGACGCGAGCCCGGAGCCGACCGCAGCTGGACACCCGACCGATGGCTGGCGGTGGGAGCGCCGAGGGCCGCTGCTCTCGGATGACATCCTCTACGGCGATGACGCGGACATCGCCTACAGCGAGGGGGCCATCGCCCCGACTCTCGTGGACACCGGCGCCGGACTGCACCTCCTCTTCCTCCTCAAGCAGGGCACAGGCACGACGCTGTGGGCCTCGACGAGCCCCGATTCTGTGGCCTGGAGCGCACCGACCCCCGTGACCGGCTTAGGGGCCGACGGCACAAGCTATCCAAGCCTCGTCCACGACGACGGCTTCCGCCTGTGGTACGGCTCGGGGAGCATCGCCTGGGCCACCAGCGACGATGGCTTCGACTTCACCCCGCGCGAGACTGTCCTCCGTGCGGGGGACGCGGGGTTTGATTCCCTGTCGCTGCTCTACCCCCATGCGCTCGCGACCGAGAGCGGAATCCGGCTCTACTACACCGGCTTCGACGGCGCGCGGTACGCCATCGGCGAGGCAGACTGCGACCCAGAGGCGACGGCCTGCACCGGCGAGGGTCCCCTCCTCGAGCACGATCCCGACGGCTGGGACAACACCTCGGTCGGGATGGCCGAGGTGGTCAGGGCTGACGGCGAGACACACTTCTGGTACAGCGGCTACGACACGGTGATCGCGGATCCCGGTCCCTGGCGAGTCGGCAAGCTGGTGGACGGTGAGCGCAAGCTCAGTCTTCCCCTCACCGAGAGCGGAGACGAGGCCTTCTCGACCCGCGATCCTGCGGTCGTCCCATGGGACGACGGCTGGCTGATGGTGTACGTCGGCATGGGCGACGACGGCCGCTACCGGCTGATGTCGGCGACCTCCGACGTGTGCTCGCGTTAGTCAGAGAGGCGCTTCAGGTTCCTAAAGGGGTGTTCTGCGCTGAAGAAGTGAACACCCGGCGAAGCACAGCCCCCACAGCACCGCTCAACCATTTTACAGCTCGGTCGGTCAATGATTGACCATCGGCAGAGCCGGCTCCGACGAGGGGTCAGCGGCGAGGCGGGCTGAGCGCCTGGCAGCGGGGATGGCGTTGAGATCGGAGACGTGCCTGGCGAGCGGAAGGCGGAGAGGACAACCAAGCTGGTTGGTCGAGCTTCAGGACGGAGGGTGGACACAGAAAACATCCAGGGTTCCTGTCAGTAGACAAAAAACAGCTACATCACGGAATCTTCGTGGATATCTGGTAGCGCCTCTCAGCGGCTCATGTCTTCACGAATGAGCATCGCGAGGAGGTTGTCCACCGGCGGCGTGCGCCCCGGCAGGCTGCGGATCTTCATCACGTCCACAAACAACAGCTCTCCCTCCTCGCTCTCCCGGTCCTGAAGCTCCGCGGCGGTGAGGCTGAGGGTGCCCCGGTACATCAGCTCCGGAGCACCGGCCCGCTCGGGCTCTCGGATGAGTCCCATGAGGTGGAGGTACAGGATCTCATCGCTGCTCACCCCCAGCTCTTCACGGATCTCCCGGCGGGCGTCGAGCTGGCTGAGGAGGGTCGCTCCCTTGAAGTCGTCGGGCTTCACGGTCCCCGACATGCTCGGACCGAGGAGCCCCGGACGGATCGCGAGGTCGGGAGAGCGGCGCTGGAGGATGCAGTGCCCATCAGCAGTGAACAGGAGCGTGGCGATGCCGAGGGCGTCGGTGCGCTCGCAGTCCTTCGGAGAGAGGTTGGTGCCGATGTAGTCGAAGTACCGCGCCCGCTGGAGGACCATCTGTGGCCGTGTACCCGGGCCACTCTCGTACCGGGCAAGCCGGACCACCTCGCCGTCCCATGCTCCCTCCGGCAGCGCCGCGATCACCGCTTCGTCTCGCCACGGCGCGGTGTAGTCATCTTCCCAGCGGATCGTCGGGTTGTGGGAGCCAGGCAGGGTATGGAAGACGACGTTCATGTTCGAGAGCCTATTGGCCTGGATGTTCAGGATGGAGTTCCCCCGCTTCAGTGCAGGGGGTTCGGTTTGGGAAGGTTGTTTTCCGGCTGATGCCTTTGTTCAAAGTGGATGGGAGAGAGATAGCCGATAGCGGAGTGCCGTCGGCGCGGATTGTAGAAGCCCACGATGAACGAAGATTTCACGCTCATCTTTGAGACATCGGCTCTCTCTTCTCAGTCGACTGAGTTCAGCGCGTTCATCGGTGGTGAAGCCATCAGAGCGTTGTCCGGTGCCGAGTTGGTCCGACCTCATCCAGCTCCGGATGGTCTGAGCCGTGGGCTCAACTCCTTCTCAATCGATTCCGGAGTTCGGCCGTTGGCGACAATCTCCACGATTCGAGCGCGGTATTCCGGTGGGTAGGGAGGACGCCTTTGGGACATGCAGGCTCCGGGGCCCACCCAAATCCTCTACCCTCCACGAAAGCGGTGCAACTCCAGTCATCCTCAGCAATTTCTCGAGCGAAGATAACCTCTTGAACTACCTGTCAGCCCTCGGCGACCGCGAGCCTCAAGACGAGCAGCTCATGTGCGAGACGCCCCCCAGCCCAAAGGCATCCACCGGCTTTCGTGCGTAGTACCGACGCTCAGTGTCGTCCTCTTGGGTCTCGTAAGGCCGTGTCATAACGGCCTGCAGCTCGTGGATCCGACGGATATCGCCCTGCGCCGCCTCTGTATACGCAGGCACCAGGTGCCATTCGCGCAGGATGTACCTCGGATTGACCGCCTTCATCTGCTCGGAGACCTGCACGGCGGTGCGGGCATCCCCATCGAGCTGGAGCGCCGTGTGCCAGTCATCCAGCCAGGCCATCCACTCGGCGTTGTCGACGGCGGGGGGGTGGTAGAAGCTCGCCCACAGCGGCGCCAGGGTGTCAGGCAGCTCGGAGAGCTCCCGGAAGAATATCGTGTAGTCCACCAGCGTCTCCTGCATGAGCGTCAGGAGCCGACGCACCAGCGCGGGGTCGTCCGAAGCCAGTCCAAGCTTGGCCATCCAGACCCGATCGAGCGTCTCTGTCATGACACCGGGGAATCCCATGCGAAGGGTGTCGATCGTGTTGAGCTGCGCCTCTGAGAAGCCCTGCCACGTCCGCACCGACTGACAGAACATGTGGAAGTTCTGAGCGGCGGCCACGGGCTGGTTGAAGAACGCAAAGTGACGCCCCCCGCCCGTCCACGGCTGGTAGGCCGGGTCGAAGAGCTCCATGAAGCCGAAAGGACCGTAGTCCAGGGTGAAGCCCCCCACCGCGCAGTTGTCGCCGTTGAAGTTGCCCTGGCAGTACCCAACCCGCATCCACTGCGCGACCATGTGGGTCAGGCGATCGCGAAAGGCCTGGGTGAGCCGGATGAGCTGCTCGCCCAGCTCAAGCTCCGAGGGAATCTGGTGCCGATACTCTCGCTCGATGGCGTGAACGAGGATCTGCTCCAGCTCGGCCGCGGCACGGGGGTGCTCGTTCTTGCGGGCGCGCCGTGCGAACAGCTCGAGCTGTCCCACGCGCAGAAACGACGACGCGACGCGGGTCGAGATGGCCGCAGGGTCCACGACCCAGCGGTCTGGATTGGCCGAGCGAGAGCCCTCGGTGTACCACGGTCGCTGGATCCCCTGGGACCGGGACACGACCAGGCTGAGCGAGCGCGTGGTGGGCACCCCGAGCGCGTGCATGTGCTCCTGCGCCAAGAACTCGCGGACGCTGGACCGCAGCACCGCGCGACCGTCCCCACCGCGACAGTACGGGGTCCGTCCAGCGCCCTTGAGCTGCAGCTCCCAGCGCCGGCCCTCAAACGTGCCCTCCAAGACCGAGAGCGCGCGGCCGTCACCGTAGCCGTTTCCGGTCTGGAAGGGGCACTGCTGGATGTGTTCCTGTCCGTAGATGGAGAGCGCGTAGCCCGTCGCCCATCCGAGGGTTCGCATGGGGGCAGGGGCCGCCTCCAGGTCACCCGAGAAGATGCTCAAGAAGTCCGCTGTCTGGGCGAGGCCCTCGGAGAAGCCGAGCTCGGCGAACAGCGTCGGGCTGAAGGCAACCAGCGCCGGGTCCGGCAGTGGGGTGGGCTTGACGGGAACATAGTGTCCCGAGAATACCTCTCTGGGATCGTGGTCCTCCCCCGTCGCGGTCGCCTCCGGATCGGGCGTCAGGGTTTCGAGCAGGGAGTAGTCGGCACGCTCGGCCACCTGGTTCATCGTCTCATCGTGCCCACGAGCAGGGGGTACTGGGCGAGTCATAGTCTTCCACAGATGGAGTAGACGGGTTGGCTGTCCTGGATGATGTATCCGACTCGGAAGCACCCGAGTGCGCGGCTTCAGGGCGAAGCAGGCTGAGCGCCTGGCAGCGGGGATGGCGATGGGCTCGGAGACACGCCTGGCGAGCGGACGGCGGAGAGAACGACCAAGCTGGTTGGTCGAGCTTCAGGGCGGCCAGTGAGTCGAGCCCCCGCCAACCATGACGAGGTTGACGAGGGCGGTCCTCTGCTGCTGGCGCTCGTGAAGGTCGCCTCAGCCCCGTCGAGTCATGGGCAGGTGCCCCAAGCGGGCTTGGGCTCGGTCCAGGAAGAGGCTCCACTATTGAAATCGCTTTGCTCTGACGTAATCAAATCCACACACCAACTGCTGAGGTCTTGGTTGAAGGAAGAGGCATTGTTGAACATGGCGTACATCTCCGTGACGCTGCCCGTATCCCAGCTGCCAATGTCATAGTTGAAGGAAGAGCTGTAGTAGAACATGTAGTTCATGTTCGTGACGCTGCTCGTGTCCCAGCTGCCAATGTCCTGATTAAAGGAAGGGGCATGCCGAAACATTTCGCGCATGTCCGTGACGCTGCTCGTGTCCCAGCTGCCAATGTCCTGATTAAAGGAAGAGCTGAGGCTGAACATGTAGTTCATGTTCGTGACGCTGCTTGTGTCCCAGCTGCCGATGTCCTGGTTAAAAGAAGTGGCGTCGTAGAACATTTCGCGCATGTCCGTGACGCTGCTCGTGTCCCAGCTGCCGATGTCCTGATTGAAGACATCCGCGTGTCGGAACATGCTCCCCATATTAGTGACGCTGCTCGTGTCCCAGCTGCCGATGTCTTGACTGAAGACATGCGCGTATCGGAACATGCTGTTCATGCTGATGACGCCGGTAGTACAGACACTCTCCCACGCTGTGTCTTCGAATGAGAGAGCGCTCAAGTAGTCCTCATCAGCCTTGGTATAGGTCGCCTTTCCAACGACTCCAGCGTCTTCGACCGCGGCACCTGGGCAGGTCACCGTGACCCCGTTGTCGTGAAGATAGAAGCCGTCGCACTCGGGATCGATACTGGTGGAGAGCATGGTGGCGTTGCTGTCGTCGCAGTCCCCGTCGCAGGTTGAGTAGCCGTCGGCATCGGCATCCTCGGGAGTCAGGGTCGCGTCATCATCGTCGCAGTCACCGTCGGCTGTGGTGTAGCCGTCTCCGTCGTTGTCGATGTCGGCATCCGTGTCGGTGTCGGTGTCGGTGTCGGCGTCGG